>NZ_CP054925.1:8809108-9118216 GCF_013364075.1 Amycolatopsis sp. Hca4 | reverse complement strand
TCCGGCTCGCGCAGTCGCCGGCGCCCGCGTGGGGGCTCAGGTGGCTGCTCGTTCATCGGTCTCCCTCCCGGGCGCGGTGCGCTGCGGCGGCGTCGATCCAGGCCTGCAGGATCTCGACGGCGGCGGCCTGGTCGACCACCGCGCGCTGCTTGCGGCCTTTGACCCCGCGCTGGGAGAGGATGCGGGATGCGGTGACCGTGGTCAGCCGCTCGTCGCCCAGCCGGACCGGCACGGGCGCTATCCGCCCGGCCAGACGCTCAGAATACGCGATCGCCAGCTCGGCCGCCGGACCCTGGCGGTTGGCGAGCGTTCTCGGCAGCCCCACGATCACCTCGACCACCTCGTGCTCGGTGACGAGGGCGGCCAGCTGGTCCAGATCACTGTCGTCGGTCGCATCGCGGGAGAGGGTAACCAATGGCGAAGCGAGCAGGGGGGCCGGATCGCTCAGCGCGACCCCGACCCGGACGGATCCGACATCCACGCCGAGCCGGCGGCCCCGGCCCGGATCGCCCACACCGGGACGGTCCGGGCCGCGGTTTCCGCGGTTAGCCAATGCCGGCAATCGCCGCGCGCAGGGCCGTGACCGCCTCGTTCGCGCCGGCCGGGTTCGTGCCACCGCCCTGGGCCATGTCGGGCTTGCCGCCGCCGCGGCCGCCGATCTTCTCGGCGAACGACGGGACGAGCTTGCCCGCGGCGATGCCCTTGTCCTGGGCCGCCTTGGTCGTCGCGACGACGAAGCTCAGCTTCTCGCCGGCCGGCGAGAAGAGCGCCACCACGCCGGGCCGCGTGCCGAGCCGGCCGCGGATGTCCGAGGCGAGCGCGCGCAGGCCGTTGCCGTCGACGTCCGGGACGACCTCGGCGACCACGGTCACGCCGCCGATGTCCTGGGCCTTGTCGACCAGCGCGCCCGCCGAGCCCAGCACCTGCTGGGTCTTCAGCTGCGCGATCTCCTTCTCGGCGTTCTTCAGCCGGGTCAGGACGTCGTCGATGCGGCCCGGCAGCTGGTCCGAGGGCACCTTGAAGGTGTTCGCCAGCTGCGAGACCAGCAGCTGCTCCTTGCGGACGTACTTGAGCGCGTCCGTGCCGACCAGCGCCTCGACGCGGTGCACGCCCGAGCCGATGGAGGCGTCGGAGACCAGCTTGACCAGGCCGAGCTGGCCGATCCGCTCGACGTGCGTGCCACCGCAGAGCTCGCGGGAGTAGTCGCCCATGTCGACCACGCGGACGTCGTTGCCGTACTTCTCACCGAAGAGCGCGACCGCGCCCAGCTCGAGGGCCTTGTCCTTGGTCGTGGTGTAGCTCTGCACCTCGACGTCGGTCTGGAGGTAGTCGTTGACCTCCTCCTCGACCTCGGTCAGCACGTCGGACGAGACCGAACCGGGCGTGGTGAAGTCGAACCGCATCCGGCCCGGCGAGTTCAGCGAGCCCGCCTGCGCCGCGCGCTTGCCGTACGCGCCGCGGACGGCCGCGTGCACCAGGTGCGTCGCGGAGTGCGAGCGCTCGATGGACAGGCGGCGGTGCGCGTCGACCGAGCCGGTGAGCTTGGTGTCCAGGCCGACCTCGCCCTCGGTGACCTCGACGCGGTGCACGTACAGGCCGGGCACGATCTTCTGGACGTCCAGGACCTTCAGCTCGACGCCGTCGCCGATCAGCACACCGGTGTCGGCGACCTGGCCACCGCTCTCGGCGTAGAACGGCGTGCGGTCGAGGACCAGCTCGGCCTTCTTGCCCGCGGACACGCTGCGGACCGGCCGGCCGTCCTCGAGCAGCGCCACCACGGTCGCTTCGGCCTGGAGGTCGGTGTAGCCGAGGAACTCGGTCTCGCCGTGCTGCTCCAGGACCTTCCGGTACTCGGACAGGTCGCCGTGGCCGGTCTTGCGGGCCGCCGCGTCCGCCTTCGCACGGGTCCGCTGCTCGTTCATGAGCGTGCGGAAGCCCTCTTCGTCGACGGTCAGGCCCTGCTCGGCCGCCATCTCGAGGGTCAGGTCGATCGGGAAGCCGTAGGTGTCGTGCAGCTGGAACGCCTTGTCGCCGGCCAGCACGTCGCCACCGCCGCGCTTGGTCTCCTCCGCCGCGAGGTCGAAGATGCGCGAACCGGACGTGAGGGTCGAGAGGAAGGCCTCCTCCTCGATCCGGACGACCTCGTTGATCCGGTCGAAGCCGGAGACCAGCTCGGGGTAGGTCGGGCCCATGGTGTCGCGGACGACCGCCGCGAACGCCTGCAGCACCGGCTCGTGCACGCCCAGCAGGCGCGAGGAGCGGATGATCCGGCGCAGCAGGCGGCGCAGCACGTAGCCGCGGCCGTCGTTGCCCGGGGTGACGCCGTCACCGATCAGCATGACACCCGTGCGGGCGTGGTCGGCGATGACGCGGAAGCGGACGTCGTCGGCGTGGTTGCTGCCGTAGCGGCGGCCGGAGAACTCCTCCGCGCGGCCGATCACCGGGCGCACGAGGTCGGTCTCGTAGACGTTCTCGACGCCCTGCAGGATCGTCGCGACGCGCTCGACACCCATGCCGGTGTCGATGTTCTTCTTCGGCAGCTCGCCGATCGGCGGGTGCCCGAGCTTGGGGCTCAGGTCGCCGCGGACGTCCTGCATGAAGACGAGGTTCCAGATCTCGATGTAGCGGTCCTCGTCGGCGACCGGGCCGCCCTCGCGGCCGTACGCCGGGCCGCGGTCGTAGTAGATCTCCGAGCACGGGCCGCCGGGACCGGGCACGCCCATGTCCCAGTAGTTGTCCTTGCCGTCACGGGCCTGGATGCGCTCGCCGGGCAGCCCGGTGAGCTTGCGCCAGAGGCCGGCCGCCTCGGAGTCGTCGTTGTAGACGGTCGCCCAGATGCGGTCCGGGTCGAGGCCGAAGCCGCCTTCGGTCTGGGGCTTGGTGATCAGCTCCCAGGCCGCCTCGATGGCGCCTTCCTTGAAGTAGTCGCCGAAGGAGAAGTTCCCGGCCATCTGGAAGAACGTGTTGTGCCGGGTGGTCTTGCCGACCTCGTCGATGTCCGGCGTGCGCACGCACTTCTGCACGGAGGTCGCGCGCGGGTACGGCGGCGGCGCCTCACCGAGGAAGTACGGCTTGAACTGCACCATGCCGGCGTTGACGAACAGCAGGTTCGGGTCGTCGAGGATCAGCGGCGCGCTGGGCACGCGCGTGTGGCCGCGGCCCTCGAAATGGCGCAGGAAACGGTCGGTGATTTCGTGTGTGTCCACGGGTCAGTCCTTGTAGCTGTGGTTCGGCAGCGGGGTCGGCGGCGTTGTTCCGGCGAAGGGGTTCCGGGCAGGCCCGGATCAGCCCTCCGCCCGGCGAGCTCGCCGGACCGGGCGCCGGGCGGCCGCGTGCCGTCCCTCGGCGCGGGGCGCGCTCACGCCCGTCCGCTCCTCGACCATGTCGTGCAGCTCCTGTTCCCGCTCGTTCATGCCCGCACGCACCTCGGCACCGAACGAACCCACGGCGCCCGCCAGCTCGCGCACGGCGTCCCCCAGGTTCGATGCTAACCCGGCCGGAGTGGCCTGACGAGCGGTTTCGGCGGCCTTGCGGGAGAGCACGACCCCGGTGACGACGCCGACGCCGAGCCAGAACAGCCGCTTCATTTCCCGGCCTTCCTGGCGGCCTTCAGCGCGTTCTTGTTCCTGCGCGCCTTGATCGCCTTGGACAGCCGTAGGACAGCGCCGCGGTCTTGACCAGCGGGCCGCCGAGGGTCGCGGTGAACACCGACGCCAGCGCGGAGACGTTGCCGGTGACCGCCTGCGCGTTCGCGGTGATCCCGTCCACCCGTTCGAGCTGGGTGTTGACGTGCGTGATCGTCTCGTTCGCGCCGATCAGCAGCGGGTCGGTGTTGTTGTTGGTGCGCTCGATCGCCTCGGTGGCCGCGTCCAGCGTCTTGCCGAGCTTGATCAGCGGGATCGCCAGCAGGACGACCAGCACCACGAATGCTCCTGCGGCGATCAACGCGGCGATCTGCCCTGCCGACACGGGCCCTCCTCGGTTCAGGGGTCGGGATGCCGACTGAGGTTACCGCCTGGGCTGGTTCCCGACCGTGTCACCCCGCCGGGCCCGGAAAACCCGGCTCAGCGGCCCTTCACGACCGCCCGGTACAGGGCCGCCATGTCCTCGTCCCCGTGCCCCGCCTCGAGCGCGGCCTCCAAGTGGGCCAGCACCGCCTTCGCGCCCGCCAGGTCGACCTCGTCGCCCGCGGCCTCCACCACCAGGCGGGCGTCCTTCGCCGCGAGGCCGGCCGGGAACGCCGGTGGGTACTCCCCCGCCAGCATCGCGCCGCCCTTCACGTGCGCGTAGCCGACGTCGAGGCCGCCGCCCTCGATCGTCTCCAGGAACAGCGCCGGGTCCAGCCCCAGGGCCTTGGCCAGGCCGAGGCTCTCCGCCGTCGCGTTCGTCAGTGCCAGTACCCACGCGTTCATCACCAGCTTCAGGCGGCTGCCGCGGCCTGCCGGGCCGAGCCAGATCGTGCGCATGCCGACCGCGTCGAACACCGGGGTCGCCGCCGGGCGGGCCTCCTCCGGGCCCGACCCGAGGACCAGCAGCTGGGCCTGTTCGGCGGGCTGGCGGGTGCCGAGCACCGGCGCGTCCACGAACACCACGCCCGCCTTCTCCGCCAGCGCGGCGAGCCGGTCGGTCCAGTCGAGGCCGACCGTGCTCATCTGCAGCCACAACGTCCCCGAAGCAGGCGAAGCGGCTTCGAACGCTTCGGCCACGGCGGGGCCGTCGGCGAGCATCGTCACGAGGACGTCGGCGCCCTCGGCGGCGGCCGACGGCGAGCCGGCGACCGTGGCCACCTCGGCCAGGGGCTCGGCCTTCTCCCGGGTCCGGTTCCAGACGCGGACGTCGAGGCCCGCCTTGGCGATGTTGGCCGCCATCGGCGCGCCCATGATCCCGGTTCCGAGAAACGCGACTGTCATGCCGCCATCGTGACGGAGTCCCGGCGCGCTCGCGCGCTCAGTAATCGCCGAGCAGGCAGAAGGGGTGGCCAGCCGGGTCGGCGTAGACGCGCCAGCCGCGGCCGCCGAGGTCGGGGTCGAGCAGGCGGCCGCCGTTCGCCAGGACCACGTGGTGCGACTCGCGGAAGTCGTCGACCTCGAAGTCGAGGTGGAACTGCTGCGGGAGCGAGGGATCGGGCCAGGTCGGCGGCCGGTGGTCGGGCGCACGCTGGAAGCCCAGGACCATCCCGCCGACGTGCAGGGTCGACCAGTCTTCGTCCACGCGCCACCGCGGATCGGGGCGGTCCACCTCGCCGCCGAGCAGGGCCTGGTAGAAGCGGGCGAGCACGAGCGGCTCCGGACAGTCCAGGACGATGCACTGCAGCGTCGCGGGCACGGGCACGCCTCCTGCGGTCGTGGGGGCCCTCGCCGGTCCGGGCCGCCTGAAGGGCAAGAGTTTACGAACTCCGATGATCTTGCCCACCGCGGCCCACGATCGGGGCGAACCGTGTTCAACGCGGGTGAAGTGCCCGGCCCGCAACGGCGAGTCCGGGCTGCCGTCACTGCCCCCGGATCGTCCTCCGCAGCTTGGGCACCCGCTCGGCCAGCGTCCGCTCGGCACCGCGCTGGGTGGGCTCGTAGTAGTCGCGCCCCACCAGCTCGTCCGGCGGGTACTGCTGCGCCAGCACCCCTTCCGGCACGTCGTGCGGGTACCGGTAGCCCTGCGCGTTGCCCAGTTTCTTCGCCCCCGCGTAGTGCCCGTCGCGCAGGGGCGGCGGCACCGCGCCCGCCAGGCCGGCGCGGACGTCGGCCAGTGCCGCGTCGATGCCCTTGATCACCGCGTTGGACTTCGGCGCGGTCGCCAGGTGGACCGTCGCCTGTGCCAGCGCCAGCCTGCCCTCCGGCATGCCGATGAACTGGACCGCGTGCGCGGCCGCGACCGCCGACTGCAGTGCCGTCGGGTCGGCCATCCCGATGTCCTCGCTGGCGTGCACGACCAGCCGCCGGGCGAGGAAGCGCGGGTCCTCGCCCGCCTCGATCATCCGGGCCAGGTAGTGCAGCGCCGCGTCCACATCGGACCCGCGGATCGACTTGATGAACGCGCTGATCACGTCGTAGTGCTGGTCGCCGTCGCGGTCGTAGCGCACCGCCGCCTTGTCCACTGTGGACTCGACGATGGCCAGGTCGATCGTCTTCGCCTCGGTGGCCGACGCCGCGTCCGCGGCCGCCTCCAGCGCGGTGAGCGCGCGGCGCGCGTCCCCGCCCGCGAGCCGGACGAGGTGGGCGCGCGCGTCCTCGGTCAGCGTCAGCTCGCCACCCAGACCGCGCTCGTCGGCGAGCGCACGCTCGATCAGCTCCGTGATGTCCTCGTCGGTCAGCGGGCGCAGCTGCAGCACCAGCGACCGCGAGAGCAACGGCGAAACGACCGAGAACGACGGGTTCTCGGTGGTCGCCGCGACCAGCAGCACCGTGCGGTCCTCGACCGCGCCGAGCAGCGCGTCCTGCTGGGTCTTGGAGAACCGGTGCACCTCGTCGATGAACAGCACGGTGTTCTCGGCGTTGTACTGACGGCGCCGCCGCGCCTCCTCGATGACCCCGCGGACCTCCTTGACGCCCGCCGAAAGCGCCGACATCGCGACGAACCGGCGGCCGGTGGCGATCGAGACGAGGTTGGCCAGCGTCGTCTTGCCCGTGCCGGGCGGGCCGTAGAGCAGGACCGACGCCGGTGCCGCGCCTTCGACCAGCCGCCGCAGCGGGGCGCCCTCGCGCAGCAGGTGCTGCTGCCCGACGACCTCGTCGAGCGAGCGCGGCCGCATCCGCACGGCCAGCGGCGAACTGGCCGGGTCCGCCTGCGGTTCCGCGCCCGCGTTCGACCCCGTGCGCTCCGGCGGAGGCGCGATGTCGGCGTTCACGGTGAAGAGCTCGTCCTGTGCCACAGAGATGACGTTAACCGACTCCACCGACAGAACCGCTTGCCCCGGCCTCCGCAAGAGCGCTACCGTCGGAATGACTGGTTGACCGAAAGTGCGATTCCGGTCAACCAGTCAAATGCTCAACGAAACCGCAGGTGGAGACGCATGAGCCATCCCAACCGCGAGCGTGCCGACCGGATCCTGGACGCGGCGGGCGAGCTGCTGCTGCGCATGGGCTACCGCAAGGTGGCGATCGACGACGTCGCGCGCGCGGTCGGCATCGGCAAGGGCACCGTCTACCTGCACTGGCGGAGCAAGGAGCTGCTGTTCCAGGCGCTGATGATGCGGGAGTCGGCCGACCTGACCGACGAGCTGCTGGCCATGATCGAGGCCGACCCGGCGATGATCCTGCCCCACCGGATGATTCCGGGGTCGTTCCTGATCACCCACCGCCGCCCGCTGGTGATGGCCATGCTGCGCGGCAACGCGGAGGTGTTCGGCTCACTCGGCGACCTCGCACTGAAGAAGCAGCAGGCCGCGGTGGGCGTGCACTTCGAGGAAGTGATGCTGCGGCGGGGGCTCATCCGCGCCGACGTCCCGCACGTGAGCTACGCGCTGCGGGCCGCGACCCTCGGCTTCTACGCCGGCGACCCGGTTTCGCACGAGGACGAGGACATCCCCCCGGAAGAGCGGGCGGCCGTCCTCGCGCACCTCATCCGCACCGCGTTCGAGCCGCCGGGGGAGCCCGATCCCGCCGCGGTCGCGGAGGTGGCGGCGGAGCTGAGTTCGACGCTCGAGGAGCTCGTCTCGGGCTTCCGAAACGGGATCTACGCACACGATCCCGCCAGGGCCTCCGGCTGATCCGTGAGGCCACACCGGGGAAAGGGGCGGAAATGACCACCACACTGGCCGACACCTGGGGACTCCACGAGGCCCAGTTCTGGCTGCGGGGGAAGCAACCGGAGAAGCACGTCGAGTTCGCCGCGGAACTGGGGATGTGGAACGTCTACGGGCACCCGGAGATCGAAGCGATCCTCCGCGACCCGGCGACGTTCTCGTCCGACACCATGCGGCTGGTGCCCAAGGAGACGCTGCCGGACCCCGAATTCGACATGTCGACGGGCAGCATCCTGCAGCTGGACCCGCCACTGCACAACAAGATGCGCAAGCTCGTCAGCCGCGCGTTCACGCCCAAGGTGGTGGCGGAGCTCGAGCCGAGGATCGCCGCGATCACCCACGAGCTGCTGGACGCGGTCCCCGCCGGGGAGCGGCTGGAGCTGGTCGAGGACCTGGCCTACCCGCTGCCGGTGATCGTGATCGCCGAGCTGCTGGGCGTCCCGGCGGGTGACCGGAGCCTGTTCAAGGGCTGGGTGGACAAGATGTTCGAGTCCGCCAACCAGGTTTCGCTGGTGAAGAAGGACGAGGAGCAGGACGCGGCGATCCTGGCGTCGCTGGAAGGCCAGAAAGCGCTCGCCGACTACCTCGGCGGCCACGTCGACGAGCGGCGCAAGCAGCCGCGGGAGGACCTGCTGACGAAGCTGGTCGAGGCCGAGCTGGACGGCGAACGGCTGTCCCGCACCGAGGTCGTCAACTTCGCGAACATCCTGCTGCTGGCCGGTCACATCACCACGACGATGCTGCTCGGCAACGCGGTGCTGTGCCTGGACACGCACCGGGAGTGGGACGAGCGGGTGCGCGCGGACCGTTCGCTCGTGCCGCCGATGATCGAAGAGTCGCTGCGGTACCTCACGCCGTTCGCGGCGGTGGCCCGCACGACCATGCGGGAGGCGGAGGTCGGCGGCGTCACCGTGCCGGCGGACCAGATGCTGCTCTGCTGGGTGGCGGCGGCCAACCGCGACGAGCGGGTGTTCCGCAACCCGGACACGTTCGACCCGCTGCGCGCGGAGAACCCGCACCTGGCGTTCGGCCGCGGGATCCACTTCTGCATCGGCGCGCCGCTCGCGCGGCTGGAGGGCCGGGTGGCGCTGGACATCCTGCTCGACCGCTACCCGGTGCTGCGCACGATCCCCGGTGAGCCGCCGAAGTTCCAGGTCAACCCCAACATGACCGGGGTCAGGGAGCTGCCCCTGACGACGGCGTAGCCCGGTTGCGCCCTGGGCGAAATCCCTCGCCCGGGGCGCCCCGCGTGCCCGATGGTGGAGCGGTGAACGTGGCGGTGCTCGCGGACATCCACGGAGTCCTCCCGGCGCTGGAGGCGGTCCTGGCGGAGCCGGACGTCCAGGCGGCGGAGAAGGTCGTGCTGCTCGGCGACCTGCTGGCCGGGCCGATGCCGGTCGAGACCCTGGAGCGGCTGCAGGCGCTGGGCGAGCGGGCGGTGTGGGTGCGCGGCAACGCCGACCGCGAGCTGGCCGAGTCGGCCCGCACCGGCGGCACGTTCGTCCCGGACCCGATCTTCCCGTGGGCGGCGCAGCAGCTGCGCCCGGCCGACCTGCCGCTGCTCGACGCCCTGCCGCTGACGGTGACGGTGGACGGAGTGCTGTTCTGCCACGCAACCCCGCGCAACGACACGGAAATCGTGCTCGTCGACTCGCCTCCGGAGCGCTGGGCGGAGGTGCTGGACGGCGTCACGGCGTCGACGATCGTCTGCGGGCACACCCACATGCCGTTCGTCAGGCTCGCGGACCGCAAGCTGGTGGTCAACCCCGGAAGCGTCGGAATGCCCTACGGGGCAAGGGGTGCCCACTGGGCCCTGCTCGGCGACGGCGTCCAGCTGCGGCGGACGGAGTACGACGCCGAAGAAGCGTGCCGGTTCCTGGTCGCGCACTCGGCTTATCCCGGCATCGAGGAGTGGGCGGACTACTTCGTCCGCAACCCGGCTTCGGACGTCGAAGCGCTGCGCGTGTTCAGCGGGCGCGGAACGAGTTCCACATGATGACGGCGGCGTAGGGCAGGAATTCGCGGCCGCGGCGCCAGAGCCACGGAATACCCTTGAGCACCAGCCACCCCACGTGCCCCGTGGCACTCGGTTCGGCACCCCCGCTGCAGGTGAGGCTGACGGGTTCCGGAACGGCGAACCCGGCGTCGGCGAGCAGCCCGGTGAAGCCGTCGGCGAGCATCCGGTGGCCGAGTTCGGAGGGGTGCAGCCGGTCGACGCTCCAGGAAGCGAGTTCGTAGGCACCGGGCAGCCCGGCAAGATCGAGACAGGGCACCTGTTCCCGCGCGACAACCCCGTCGATGGCGGCGTTGAGTTCGGCGACCCGGGCACTGAGGGCCCGCTTGAGGGCAGGCGGAAGGCGGAAGACCTTGCTGTGGTCGTGGAACCGGACGGGCACGACGGTGGTCCCGGTTTCCCGAAGCCGCCGGATGACCTCGGTGAGATCGGCGGCGACGCGAGAGGCATCGAAGTCCGGCCGCAGGGTGTCGTTCATCCCGGCGACGAGAAGGGCGACATCGGCCCGATGCGCCACGGCGGCGGGGACTTGTTGAGTGAGAACGCACCGCATCCGCGCACCCGCGAAGGAGGGGTTGAGGTAGCCGGAGCGGTCAACCCCGAGGGCGGCGGCCACGAGGGGGCCGACCCCGCGCCAGCCACCACGCCGGGGAAGCGGATCCCCGAGCCCGACGGCGGTGGAGTCGCCGAGAACGACAAGCCGCCGGGCAAACTTGAGAGGCCGCTCGGGCGGCTCGGGCCGGGCAGTGACATCGACGCTCATCACGGTCACGGGGTGAGCGTCGGCCACGCAGGCTCACACCCGGTGAGGTGGAGGTAACGCGGCCGCGACACCACGCCTAATTCTTGACGCGCACCTCACAGGGCCGGGTATGTCGTGGTCGGGTGCGGGTGGGCGCGCAGGTGGAGACGCGACGGCGCTCGGCGCTCGGCGCTCGGCGCTCGGCGCTCGGCGCTCGGCGCTCGGCGCTCGGCGCTCGAGCCACGATCACACAACCGGCGCAGCGGCAGACAACGAACAGCCACCCTCCGACCACACCCCCCTGCCGACCCGATACGCAGCCGCTTCAGCGGCCGGCAGGTCGTGTCAAGGCACGCTTTCCCGCCTTGACACGACCTGCCGGCCGCTGAACAATCCGGCGTTCGGGCCGGCGGGGAAAGTCGCGGCAGAGCCACCAGCACAGAGCCCGCGGGCCCTCCCCCGATTCCAGCCTATCGCCCCCACCCGACAAGAACCCCGCGCACGACCCACCCCCAGCCAAGCCATCCACACCGGCAACCCCCTGTGGACAACCCTCACCGGAAAGCCGGGTAGAAAGCCAGGTCGGCATGCGGCCCCAGCCGCGCAGCCAGCCCAGCCGCAACCCGTGCAGCGAACTCCGAAACCGCCATCATCCGCACATACCCGGCATGCTTCGCCAAATCCCGCCACCAGGTCACGAACGCCGCCTCCCGGCTCACCGGCGCAGCGTGCCGCGAAAGGTTCAGCGACTCCAGCTCCTCCCCCGTGATCAGCCAGACCCGCAGCAACTCACTGGCCGTCAGATGCGCCGCCAGTACCTCGTCGTCGGCGAAGACCGGCCACACCCCCACCACCTCGGCGCGCCAAGCGGCCGTCATCGCCTCGCTCATCCCCGCCGGCAGGGCCAACGCGTCCGGCCAGCTCGCGAAGGGCAGGCGCAAGTGCGCCGCGTCGACCAGCGCCGATCGGACGCAGCCGTTCTCGAAGTCCAGGAACCGGACCCCCTGCCCGGTCACCAGGTTGTTGTCCGGGCTCAGCTCGACCGGCGAAAACGCCCGGAACCCCGCCGCCCGGGACTGGTCGAGGGCCGCCGTCACCTGGGTCAGCACCTCTTCCGGCACCGGGATCCCCAGCCGCTGCTGGATCAGCGCCGCGACGCGGGACACGTCGACCTCGCCCGATTCGGCCTTCGCCGGGCCACCCAGCCGCCGCAGCAGTGCGTTGAAGTCCGCCTCACGGCCCGCCGTGCTCGCGTGCAGGCGCCCCAGCGACCGCGCCCACGACAGCAGTGCCCGCTCGGCCGCGCGGGAGTCCCGGGCGTAGAGCTTGTCCTCCAGCGTCGGCGTCCGGCCCAGGTCCTCCAGCACCAGGACGCGGTCGCGGCCGTCGTGGGCCACCAGTTCCGGGCACATCCGCTCCTCCGGCGACAGCGCCGTGAACAGCTGGTAGCTGACCGCCTCCTGGGCGAACGGGTCGGCGCCGGACGCCGGCCGGTCCGGGTAGTGCTTGATGACGAGCGTGCGCGGCAGCGCGAACGACGACACCACCCGGGCGCGGACCACCGTGGCCGGCCCGCTCCCCGCCAGGTCCTCGGGCCCGACCAGGGTGATCGCGCTGCCGAACCGGCGTGAGAGAACGGACTCGCCCGCCGCGACCGCCGCGGCGATGGCGAGCTGCTCGGCTCCTGCCCCGACTCCCGCGTCGCCGGCGGAGGAGGTGTCGACTGTCATTGTCACCGACCCTACTCGTGACTGAGCAACCATGACTACTGACATCCGGACAAAAAAGTGCATCTCGCCCGGAGACGAATCACCCGCGTGAAAGCGGACGCATTCCCACCGGTGAACGTTGCCCATTCCGGCGCACGATCAACACAATGGCCGCTGCTGCAACGATTCCGAGAAGGTTGACCAGCAGCTGCCCGACGGACTGGAGGCACCGGCTCCACTCCCCCGCCACGGCCGCGACGACCGCGTAGCCCGCGGCCGGCACCGTCGTCACCGAGATGAACACGCCCACCAGCGCGGCCGACTTCGCCGACGTCATGGCGAGCATCCCGGCGGCGCCGGCCAGCATGGCGACGACCAGGGACGGTACGCCGACCGAGAAGACGAAGTCGACCTCGTGGTTGTTCTCCAGCCGGAACGCGGTTTCGCCGAAGACGTCGGTCGCGCGCACGAGCAGCGCGCCACCCAGCGTCACGACCATCGCCAGCGGGAAGCCCACGCCCAACGCGGCAGCCGCGCGGCGGACGAGGTCCCACCGGCGCAACACCACCCCGACCGCGAGCGCGGCCAGCGGCCCGAACTCCGGGCCGACGACCATCGCACCGACGATCGTCACCGCCGAGTTCGTGAGCACCCCGACCGCGGCGAGCAGGCACGCGATGGTCAGGAACGCCAGGAACGTCACGTTGAGCCGGGACTCTTCACCCGTGCGGCCCAGCAGCTCCTCCCAGACCACGGCGTCGGCCGCCTCGCCCGGCGCCGCTTCTTCCGCCTTGTCGGCGGCGTCGGACAGCGCGGTGTCGAGCGCTTCGAGCGTGATGCCACCGGTGTGGTCGAGGTCGAGCGCGCACAGCTGCCCGATGATCTCGTCCGCGGCCTCGCGCGCGATGTCCGCCTCGACCAGGTCGCCCACCGGCTCGACGGCGGCCCCGCGGTGCACGACGAGGTGCGCCGTACCGGGGTGCGCCCGCAGGATCCCGAGCGCTTCGGCGGTCTTCTCCTGCGGGCACACGGCCCTGAGGTGCAGCACTAGTTCTGCGGGGCGGCGGCCGGTTTCGCGTCGATCCCGGCTTCCTTGCGCTGCTGCGCGGTGATCGGCGCCGGCGCCGCGGTCAGCGGGTCGTACCCGCCACCGGTCTTCGGGAACGCGATCACGTCACGCAGCGAGTCGGCCTTGGCCAGCAGCATGACGATGCGGTCCCAGCCGAACGCGATGCCGCCGTGCGGCGGGGGGCCGAAGGCGAAGGCGTCGAGCAGGAAGCCGAACTTCTCCTGCGCTTCCTCGTCGCTGAGGCCCATCAGGTTGAAGACGCGCTTCTGGACATCGCCACGGTGGATACGGATCGAGCCGCCGCCGATCTCGTTGCCGTTGCAGACGATGTCGTAGGCGTAGGCGAGCGCGTTGCCCGGGTCCTGCTCGAACTTGTCGATCCACTCCGGGGTCGGCGAGGTGAACGCGTGGTGCACCGCGGTCCACTTGCCGGAGCCGACCGCGACGTCGTCGCCGATGTCCTCGACCGGCGCGAACAGCGGCGCGTCGACGACCCACACGAAGGACCAGGCGTTCTCGTCGATCAAGCCGAGCCGCTTGCCGATCTCGTCGCGCGCGGCACCCAGCAGGGGCTGGGTCGACGCGGCCTTGCCGGCGGCGAAGAAGATGCAGTCGCCCGGCTTGGCACCGGCCGCGGCGGCGACGTTCTCGCGCTCGGTCTCCGACAGGTTCTTGGCGACCGGGCCGCCGAGCGTGCCGTCCTCGTTCACGAGGATGTACGCGAGGCCGCGCGCACCGCGCTGCTTCGCCCACTCCTGCCACGCGTCGAGCTGGCGGCGCGGCTGGTCCGCCCCGCCGGCCATCACGACCGCACCGACGTACGGGGCCTGGAACACGCGGAACGGCGTGTCGGAGAAGAACTCCGTCATGTCGGTGATTTCGAGGTCGAAGCGCAGGTCCGGCTTGTCGGAGCCGTACTTGGCCATCGCCTCGTGGTAGGTGATGCGCGGGATCGGCCGCGGGATCTCGTGCCCGATCAGCTTCCACAGCGCCGAGACGATCTGCTCGCCGATGTCGATGACGTCGTCCTGCTCGACGAAGCTCATCTCGATGTCGAGCTGGGTGAACTCGGGCTGGCGGTCGGCGCGGAAGTCTTCGTCGCGGTAGCAGCGGGCGATCTGGTAGTACCGCTCCATGCCGCCGACCATGAGCAGCTGCTTGAACAGCTGCGGCGACTGCGGCAGCGCGTACCAGGAGCCGGGCTTGAGCCGGGCCGGGACGAGGAAGTCCCGCGCGCCTTCGGGCGTCGAGCGGGTCATCGTCGGGGTCTCGATCTCGACGAAGTCCTGCGCGTGCAGCACCTCGCGCGCGGCGCGGCTGACCTCGCTGCGCAGCCGCATGGCCGCGGCCGGGCCGCTGCGGCGCAGGTCGAGGTAGCGGTGCTTGAGCCGCACCTCTTCGCCGACGTCGACGCGGTCGTCGATCGGGAACGGCAGCGGCGCGGACTCCGAGAGCACTTCCAGCTCGGTGGCCAGCACCTCGATCTCACCGGTGGGGATCTCGGCGTTGGCGTTGCCCTCGGGGCGCTTCGCGACCTCGCCGACGATCTTGACGCAGAACTCGGAGCGGAGGGCGTGCGCGCGCTCGGCCATCTCACCTTCGCGGAAGACGACCTGGGCGACACCGCTGGCATCCCTCAGGTCGATGAAGATGACGCCGCCGTGATCGCGCCGCCGGGCCACCCATCCGGTGAGGGTGACGGTCTGTCCGGCCTGTCCGGCACGCAGGGTGCCGGCGTTGTGAGTGCGGAGCACTGCGACTGCTCTCCTTCGACCTGGGGTTATCGCTGCCCGGAAAGGCTAACGAACCACCCAGCGTACGACGTCGGCAGGTTGGCCCGGCGCGGTGGTCAGAGGACGTACTTGGGGCGGGTCTCCAGCGCCGCGACCAGGCGGTGGGCCTGGGCCAGGTAGGCGGCCACCTGGTAGATGCGCCCGCCGGGGTGCGCCACCAGCCAGCCGGCGGCCGCGCTGGCGGAGGCGAAGAACGGCTGCCCCGCGCAGGCGATCGCGTCCACCCCGTCGAGCCCGAACCCGAGGTCGACGGCCGCGACCACCGCCGCGGGCGGGTCGACCAGGAGGATCCCCCGCGGCACCAGCTCGATGCGGATGTGCGTCCCGGTGACCGGGCAGACGGCCGCCGCGTGCACGCGCTCGCCGGTGGCGATGGCCAGGAGGAACATGTCGACGGTGCCGTCCGGGCCCGCGCCGAGGGTGCCTTCGGCGGGTGCGAGGCGGTGGTGGGCGCCGCGGGGCGCCGGGCCGGTCGAGACGAGGTCGCGGTGCAGGGTGAACCCGATCAGCTCGACCAGCCGCCGGGCTTCGGCCGGGGCGACGCCGACGGTGGCGGCGAGCCGGTCGACGCCGACCGGGTGCCGTCCGGCCCGGGTCAGCTTCAGCGCGGCCCAGGCGAGCCGGGCGGCCGCGACACGGTCGGTCTGCGAGGTCGTCATCGTCCGGCTCCTTTCGGCATCGATCCCTTCGACGTTAGGCGCCGGTGAGCCGGACCGACAACGACACGATCGGACATTTTGCCGCAAACCGAAGACACCGCCCCCGAACGGCCCAGTGCGTCACCCGGTTGATCCGAAAAGGACCGTCAGAGCAGGCGCAGCTGCTCCGCGGGAGCCACCTCGGCCGCCGGCACCTCCGGACCGCGCGCGGCGAAGCCGGTTTGGCGATCGAGCCCGTGCCGCCGCAGCAACGGCCCGACCCGCGCCGCCAGTCCCTCGCGGTACTCCTTCCGCACGTAGCTGCCCCGCGAGTACAGCTGCCGGTACCGCGGGACGAGCTCCGGGTGCGTGCCCGCCAGCCAGCGGCCGAACCACTCGCGGGCCCCGGGCCGCAGGTGCAGCGCGAACGCCGTCACGCTCGTCGCGCCCACCTCGGCGAGCCGGGCGAACAGCGCGTCCAGTGCCTCCTCCGAGTCGGTGAGCCACGGCAGCACCGGGGCCACCAGCACCGAGCACGGCAGCCCGGCCTCGCGCGCCTTGCGGACCAGCTCCAGCCGCGCCCGCGGGCTCGGCGTGCCGGGTTCGAGGCGGTGCTGCAGCTCTTCGTCGAGCAGCGCGATCGACACCGCGAGCCCGACCGGGACGTCCTGGGCGACGTCCTTCAGCAGCGGCAGGTCGCGGGCCAGCACCGTGCCCTTGGTGAGCACCGACAGCGGCGTGCCGGAGCGCGCCAGTGCGGTGATGATGCCCGGCATCAGCCGGTAGCGGCCTTCGGCGCGCTGGTAGGGATCGGTGTTGGTGCCCATCGCGACGTGCTCGCGCCGCCACGACGGCTTCTTCAGCTGCGCGGCCAGCACCTGCGGGGCGTTGATCTTGACGACCACCTGGGTGTCGAAGTCGTGGCCGGCGTCGAAGTCGAGGTAGGTGTGGGTGTTCCGGGCGAAGCAGTTGTGCGACACCATGCCGTCGGCCACGAAGTCGCCGGTGCCGGTGGTGATGTCGAACAGCGGCAGCTGCAGCCCCAGCGGCTCGATGGCCTCGACGCGGCGGCGGCTCGCGCCGATCACCGCGCCGTCGAGCGACCGCTTCCACGTGACGGCCGGGTTGCTGACGTGGAAGAACCGGAGCACCTCGCCGACCCCGCCGAGCAGCCGGACCTCCTGGCGCGTCGGGAACTTCGGCACTTCGTCCAGCTGACTGGCGAAGCCGAACCGGGCGAGCGCGGCGGCGAAGGCGTCGGCGATCTCGGGTTCGTC
Organism: Amycolatopsis sp. Hca4; assembly: GCF_013364075.1. Lineage (GTDB taxonomy): Bacteria > Actinomycetota > Actinomycetes > Mycobacteriales > Pseudonocardiaceae > Amycolatopsis. The sequence continues at coordinate 9,101,236 of NZ_CP054925.1, read as the reverse complement.
GTGCGCCACCGCGAGGACACCGCGGCCGAAGTCGCCCGCGATGTCGTAGACGCCGGCGAGGAACCCGCGCTGCCAATGGGCGTCCGGGTCCGGCGGCACCTTGAGAAAACCGACCGACGCCCCGAAGTCCGGCAGGTAGCGCAGGGCGCGCGAGGCGGCGTCCGGCTCCGCGCCGAACCCGCCGGAGCGCAGCATCCCGCACAGGTAGCCGGCCCGGTAGCCGAGCGTCTCGTCCGGCGTCGGCTCGAACCGGCCGACGCCGATCAGCTCGCTGCCGGGCTCCAGGTGCGGCCGCTGGGCGGCGCCGAACTTGCTGCCGGTGACGTGCTTCCAGCCCTTGCTGGTGAGGAACCGGTGATCACCGCCGGCGACGAGCCGGGTGCCGTCCTCGAGCGTCACGCGGTAGGCGGCGCGCAGCGTGGTCCAGTGCGCTTCGACCCGGGTCGGCACCAGCCGCCGGGAGGCGCCGTGGCCGCGAGTGCCGTAGATGGCGTCGCCGACCTTCAGGTCGGACAGCGCCTTCGTGCGGCCGTCGGCCATCAGGATCCGCGTGCCGCCTTCGAGGCAGTAGGTGCAGGCGTGCGAGCAGCCGCGGTAGGGGTTGACGGTCCAGCCGAAGGGCACGCCGGAGCCGGCGGGCACCTTGTTCAGCACCGAGCGCGCGTGCACCTCGTGAAAGGTGACGCCGTCGAATTCCGGTGACCGCACGGTCCGCACCAGGCCCTCGAGCCCGGGCAGTGCCGGTTCACCCTCCCCTGTCCGCTGCCGATCCCATCGCACAGCGCCAGTCGAACATATGTTCTAGACGGGTGTCAAACCGGTTGGGGGCCAGTGGATCAGGTGGTGCTGGTGTGACTGTTGGGGTGGTTCAAGAGGAGAAGCGCTCCAGCGCCCGGATCTTGTTGGTCGCGTCCAAGGCCGCCACCTTGTACGCCTCCGACAGCGTCGGGTAGTTGAACACCGCGTCCACCAGGTAGTCGACCGTGCCCCCGCAGCCCATCACCGCCTGTCCGATGTGGACCAGATCCGTCGCACCCGTGCCGAACACGTGGACGCCCAGCAGTTTCCGGTCCGTCGTGGACACCAGCAGCTTCAGCATCCCGTAGCTGTCACCGGTGATCTGGCCGCGCGCCAGCTCGCGGTACCGCGCGATGCCGACCTCGTACGGCACCGACGACGACGTCAGCTGGGCCTCGGTCGAGCCGACGTACGAGATCTCCGGGATCGTGTAGATGCCGATCGGCTGCAGCGCGCCCAGCTCGTGCGCCGGCTCGCCGAACGCGTGGTAGGCCGCCAGCCTGCCCTGGTCCATCGACGTCGCCGCCAGTGCCGGGAAGCCGATCACGTCGCCCACCGCGTAGATGTGCGGGACCGCCGTGCGGTAGCTCTCGTCGACCACCAGCCGGCCGCGCTCGTCCGCGCTCAGGCCCGCCGCCTCCAGGTTGAGCTCGCCCGTCATGCCCTGGCGGCCCGCCGAGTACATCACGCCGTCGGCCGGGATGCGCTTGCCGCTCACCAGGGTCGTGATCGTCGCGTGGTCGGACACCGCCACGTCCGCGACCTTCTCGCCGAAGCGGAAGGTGACGCCGAGGTCGCGCAGCTGGAACTTGAGCGACTCGACGATCTCCGGGTCGCAGAAGTCGAGCATGTGGTCGCGCTGCTCGACCACGGTGACCCGGGAGCCGAGCGCGGCGAACATCGACGCGTACTCGATCCCGATCACCCCGGCGCCCACCACGACCAGCGACGACGGGATTTCCTCCAGCTGCAGGATCTCGTCGGAGTCGAGCACGCGGGCGGCGTCGAAGTCGATCTGCTTCGGCCGCGCGGGCCGGGTGCCGGTGGCGATCACGACGTGGTCGGCCGACAGCGTCCGCCGGTCGCCGCGGTGGCGGCCCTCCACCAGCACGGTGTGCGGGTCGGCGAAGGAGCCGGTGCCGTCGATCAGGTCGATGTGGTTGCGCATCAGCTGCGCGCGCACCACCTGGACCTCGCGCCCGACCACGTGCTGGGTGCGCGCGAGCAGGTCGGCGATCGTGATGTCCTGTTTGACGCGGTAGCTCGCGCCGTAGAGCTCGCGCTGGTTCATGCCGGTCAGGTAGAGCACGGCTTCGCGCAGCGTCTTGGACGGGATCGTGCCGGTGTTGACGCACACCCCGCCGACCATGTCGTGCCGGTCGACGACCGCCACCTTCTTGCCGAGCTTCGCCGCGGCGATCGCGGCCTTCTGTCCGCCGGGGCCCGAACCGATGACGATGAGGTCGTACTCGTGCTCGCTCACGACGTCGAGCCTGCGCACCCGGCGGGCCGGGCGCAAGCCCCTGCCGGTGAAGATCCGCGCACGAACGGCGCACGGGTGCGACGTCATTCGGCCGTGGCTGTGGCTGGGTCGGCGACGAACGGCGCAGTAGCGTGTGCGGGTGCTGCGCGTGTCGCTGCTGGGTGAGCAGGTGATCGCCGACGAGGAGTCCGGCGCCGTGCTGACGCGGTCGCCGCGGTCGGTCGCGCTGGTCGCCCACCTCGTCGTGCACGCCGGCCGTCCGCAGCCGCGGCGGCTGCTCGCCGGGCTGTTCTGGCCGGACTCCACCGACGCGCAGGCGCTGACCAACCTCCGCCGCGAGCTGCACCAGCTGCGCCGCGTGCTGGGCGAGCTGCCCTCGCTGGCCGTCACCGGGCAGGACCTGTGCTGGCAGGACACGCCGTCGAGCCGGGTGGACGTGCGGGAGTTCGCCCTCGCGCACCGGGCCGCGCTGGCCGCCGGAGACGCCGGAGACCCCGGTGCCGCCGTCGGCCACGCCCGGGCCGCGCTCGCGGCCTACGGCGGCGAGTTGCTGCCCGGCCTGGCCGACGACTGGGTGCTGGCGGCCCGCGCCGAGCTCGAAGGCCAGTGCGTCGAGCTGTGCGACCTGATCTGCCGGACGCCGTCGGGCGATCCGGCCGCCGCGCTCGACGCGGCCCGCCGCCGGATCGCGCTGCGCCCGCTCGAAGAGCCGGGCTACCGGACGCTGATGGGACTGCAGGCCGAGGCAGGCGACCGGGCGGGCGCGGTGAGCACCTACCACCGGTGCGCGTCGGTGCTCGAACGCGAACTCGGCGTCGTCCCGGCCGAGCCGACCCGGGCGGCACTGCGCCGGCTGCTGGACCGGCCGGACCCCGAACCCCGGCGGGCGGCCGCGCCCGGGCTCGTCGGCCGCGCCGCCGAGCTGGCCCGCCTCGGCGAGCTGTGGCGGACGGCCGCCGCGGGCCGCGCCGGGTTCGTCCTCGTCCGCGGCGACGCCGGCGTCGGCAAGACCCGGCTGGTCACCGAGCTCGCCGGGCTGGCCGGGGCCGAGGGCGCGGTCGTGGCCGCCGGCCGGTGCTTCGGCACGCCGGGGCGGCTCGCGCTGGCCCCGGTGGCCGACTGGCTTCGCACCCCGGCCGTGCAGCGGGCGGCGGCATCGCTGGACCCGGTGTGGCGGGCGGAGGTCGACCGGCTGCTGCCGGCCTCGCGGCCGGGCGGCGGGCACCCGACGGTGGAGGCCTGGCAGCGCCTGCGGTTCTTCGAAGGGCTGGCCAGGGCGCTGACCGCCGGGGGGCGGCCGGTCCTGCTGGTGCTCGACAACGCGCAGTGGTGCGACGAAGAGACGGGCGCGTTCGTCACGTTCTGCCTCGGCCTGCTGCCGTCCGCGCCGCTGCTGGTCGCCGCGACGCTGCGCGACGGCGACCCGGGTCCGGGCGGCGCGGCGTGGACGGCCCAGCTGCGCGACGACGGCAGGCTCGCCGAGCTGCCGCTGCGCCCGTTCGACGCCGACGGCACGGCCCGCCTCGCCGAAGCGGTCGGCGGCCGTCCACTGTCCACTTCGGACCGCGACCTGCTGTTCGCGGCCACCGGCGGGTACCCGCTCTACGTCGTCGAAGCGGTGCGGGCCCACGACTCCCCGCCGGCCGAGGGGCTGGCCGCGGTGCTGCGGACGCGGCTGGAGCAGCCGGGCCCGGCCGCCCGCGAGATCGCCGGGCTGGCCGCCGCGGCCGGCCGCGACTTCACCCTCGAACTGCTCACCGAGGCCAGCGACCTCGACGCGGACACCGTCGTCGACGCCGTCGACGAGCTGTGGCGGCGCCGGCTCGTGCGTGAGTCCGGCGGCAGCTACGACTTCACCCACGACCTGCTGCGCGAGACGGCCTACCAGCAGGTCAGCCCGCCGCGGCGGTGGCTGCTGCACCGGCGGCTGGCCCAGGGGCTCGAGCTGCTGCACGCCGGGGACACCGACGCGGTGGCGGCGCAGCTGGCCGAGCAGTACGCCCGCGGCGGCCGCCCGGACCGCGCCGTCGCGCACTACCGGCGGGCGGCCGCGGTCGCCGCGGGCACGTTCGCCCACGCCGAAGCGATCCGGCTGCTGCGGGAGGCACTGGCGCTGGTGACCGCCCGGCCGCCCAGCGGCAACCGCGACCGGGACGAGCTGGCCGTCCTCGAAGCGCTCGCCGGGCCGCTCAACGCCCACCAGGGCTACTCGTCTCCCGAGCTGCAGCGGACGCTGGAGCGTTCGCTGGCGCTGGCGGAGTCGCTGGGCGACGCGGAGGCCGCGCTCACCGCGCTGCTGGAGCTGTGGTCGTCGCGGTTCGTCCAGGGCCGGACGGTGCAGGCCCACGAGGCGGCCGAACGCGCGCTCGGGCTGCTCGCGCCCGGGACGAGCGCCGAGCAGAGCGGCTCGGCGCACTTCATCGTCGCGGGCTCGTCGCTGAGCCTCGGCCACGACCCGGCCGAGGCGCTGCGGCACTTCGAGCTGGGCGCCGAGCGCACGCGCGACGCGGCGTCGTGGCCGATCGGCACCCGGCCGGACGTGCACGGCCCGGCCTGGGCGGCGCACGCGCACTGGCTGCTCGGGCACGAGGACACGGCCGTGGCGTGCGGGGCGAGCGCGATCGCGCTCGCCCGGCGGATCGAGCACCCGTACAGCCTGGCCATCGCGCTGGCCTACGCCGGGATCACCCACCAGATGCGCCGCGACCGCGATGCGCTGGAGCCGGCGGCGGCCGAGCTGCGGGAGCTCTGCGACCGGTACGGCTTCGCGTACTACCGCGAGTGGGCGCTGGTGCTGGGCGGCTGGGCCCGCGGCGGCGCGGCCGGGCTGGCCGCGGCGCAGGAGGGCGTGGCGAACCTCAAGGCCGAGGGGTCGTTCGCCCGGATGCCGTACTGGTTGTCCCTGGTCGCCGAGCTGTCGCCACCGGACGCGGCCCGGGCGACGCTGGACGCCGCGCTGGCCGCCGGCGAGGCCCGCGACGACCGCTGGTGGCTGCCGGAGGTCCTGCGGCTGCGCGCGGCCCACGACGCCGACCCGCGGCCCCGCCTGCGGGCGGCCGTGGAGCTGGCCCGCGCCCAGGGCAGCGTCGCCCTGCGGCGGCGGGCCGAGGCGGACCTGGGCGTGGCCGCGCCGTCCTGACCAGGCCCGAACGGGCCGAACGCTGCGCGAACGCCGGCTGCCTACGTTCCCCCCGGAACCGAAAAATCCGAGAGGGGCCCTCATGACCACCACCGCCTTGCCGCACGAGGAACTGGCCGCCACCTTGCGCGGCGACCTGATCACGCCGAGCCACCCGGGCTACGAAGAGTCCCGCGCGGTCTACAACGCCATGATCGACAAGCACCCGGCGGCGATCGCCTACTGCCGCGACGCCGCCGACGTGGTCACCTGCATCCGCTACGGCCGGGCCAAAGGCTTGGACATCGCGGTCCGCGGCGGCGGCCACAACGCGGGCGGCCTGGGGGTGGCCGACGGTGCGCTCGTGATCGACCTGTCGAGGCTGCGCAGCACGACGGTGGACCCGGAGCACCACACGGTTCGCGCCGACGCCGGCTGCACCTGGGGCGACGTCGACCACGCCACGGTGGCGTTCGGCATGGCCACCCCATCGGGCATCGTGGCCTCGACGGGGGTGGCGGGCCTGACCCTCGGCGGCGGCATCGGTTACCTGGCGAGACGGTTCGGCCTGACGGTCGACAACCTGCTGGGAGCGGACGTGGTCCTGGCCGACGGCTCGTTCGTCCACGCCTCGGAGTCCGAGCACCCGGACCTGTTCTGGGCCCTGCGCGGCGGAGGAGGCAACTTCGGAGTGGTGACGTCGTTCACGTTCCGCTGCCACGACATCGGCGAGAACGGCGTGGTGATCGGCGGCCCGGTGCTCTACGACCTGGCCGACACCCCGGAGGTGCTGCGCTGGTACCGCGAGCTGCTGCCGTCGTTGCCGGAGGAGCTGAACGGCTGGTTCGGCCTCCTGACGGTGCCCCCGGCACCCCCGTTCCCGGAGCACCTGTGGGGCCGCAAGGCGTGCGGGATCGTCTGGTGCTACACGGGAGCGCACGACAAGGCGGACGAAGTACTGGAACCGGTCCGTTCGTTCGGGGAACCGCTGCTGGTGGGTCTGCAGAACATGCCTTACACGGCGTTGCAGGGAGCATTCGACGCGCTGTACCCGCCGGGCCTGCAGTGGTACTGGCGCGCGGACGTGTTCCACGAAATCACCGACGAGGCAATAGAAATCCACCTGAAGAACGGCGAGGACCTCCCGACCATGCATTCGTCGATGCACCTGTACCCGATCGACGGAGCGGCCAGCAGGGTACCGGCGAACGCAACGGCGTTCCCCCACCGAGAAGGCGGCTGGTCGGGCGTGATCGTCGGAGTGGACCCCCAACCGGAGAACGCGGAGAAGATCGCCCGGTGGACGAGGAACTACTGGGAGGAACTCCACCCGACATCGGCAGGAGGGGCGTACATCAACTTCATGATGGAGGAGGGCCAGGACCGAGTGAGGGCATCGTACCGGGACAACTACGACCGCTTGGCCGCGGTGAAGAAGAAGTACGACCCGGAGAACGTGTTCCACATCAACCAGAACATCCGCCCGCAATAGACCCAAGACGGGAGCGAAAGCCCCCGAAGGGGGCACCCAGACCCCCGCAACCCCGATCCGAAGCCCCAACACGGCCGGCGGCAGGTTGTCAAGGCACGCTTTCCCGCCTTGACAACCTGCCGCCGGCCGTAGTCACAATCGGGCATCGGGGTGGCGGAGAAAACACCAACCTGAAACATAAATCAGGATCGAAGAGAACCCCGCCACCGCTGCCAATCAGTAACAGCGGACAACCCGGAATCAATCTCTTCACCGAGAAGAGCGGAAAGCTGAGCAGCAACATCCGAACCCAGCAACTCCCCCACCCGATCCAGCAACGACAAAGCCTCCCAAGGCGACCCGGCAAGAGACCCCAGCGAAACCCCGGCCTCCGGAGCCCTCAACCCCTCTTCCAACCCGAACCGCCCAGCGGCCAAAAGAGCAGCAACCACAAGATGAGGCTGAGCATCGGCCCCGGCAAACCGGAACTCCAGCCGAGGCTCCGAGGAGGGCCCGGCAACCCGAACCGAAGCGGTCCGATCATCATGACCCCACCGGACATCCAGCGGGGAAAACGGCGAAGTCCGCAACCGCACGAACCCGTTCCAGGTAGGCGACCAAACAGCGGTCAGCGCCCGAGCATCCCGAAGGACACCGGCCAGAAAACCACCCAGCAGATCGGCTTCCGAGCCATCCACGGCAGACAGGGAAAGGTGAACGTGCCCGGAGTTCCCCTGCCCGGGCTCAGGAGCAGCGAGATAGTCGGCAACGATCCCATGCCGAGCGGCAACCCGCCGGACAACCAGCTGCTGCAGAAGGACATCATCACAGGCAGCCAGAGCATCCCGGTGCCGCAGAACGATCTCGTACTGCCCCGGATGACACTCCGCCCGAGCCGACTCGACCCCGAGCCCCGCCTCGGCCAGCTCCCGCCTCAGCTCCCCCAGCAGCGGAACCAGCCGTTCGGTACCCCCCACCGCATAGTCGACACCATGAGAGGTGAGCGGCACCCCGGAGGAATCCCGGAAGACGACCTCGTGCTCGATCCCGACCGAAGGAACGAGACCCAGCCCCTCCAGGGCGGTGAGCTGAGTCCGCAACACCTCCCGGGGCGCCAGCTCGGCGGCCACGCCCGAAGGCCATTCGACATCACCGACAACGGCCCAGGTGCCCTCGCCGAGCGGGATGGCCGAAGCGGCATCCGGCCGCACCCGCAGATCACCGAACCCCTCGAGGTACCCGCCGAGCACGCCGGAGGCCGGCAGCGGATCGCGGGACGGCGACCAAGCGAGGACGTAGCTGCAGACCCCGTAACCGTCGTCGAGGACGGAGGCGGCAAACGGCCCGGCCAGCTCCACCGCGGCGAACCGCGCGTGCGGATCGGGAACCAGCAGCAGCAACCGGGCCCCTTCCTCGCCGAGCACCCCGCGCAGGACGCCCTCCCCCACCACGGCCGCCGCGCGCCGGGCGGCCAGGGACCGCGGCCCGACCGGCCGCGCGAACGCCGTCACCACGCGCCGCCCGGATCCGGCGCGTGCAGCGGGTTCGGCACCCGCCCCCAGCGCACGTCGAACTCGTCGTCCCGCTCCACCTTGTCGAAGCCCTGCCCGGCGAAGTGCTCCCGGTTGAGCGTCACCCGCTCCACGTCCGGCGCGAACAGGCGGCACGCGTCGAACCGGGCCGCCAGGTCCGGGTTCTCGTCCCGGTACCGGACGGCGATCTCCCGCACCGGCGCCCAGAACGCCGCCCGCGGCAGGCCCAGTTCGTCGAGCAGGACCTCGGCCCAGAACCGGAACTGGCCGGAGAACACCGAGCTGAACAGCGACTGGGCCAGCAGGTGCGCGGGCCAGCGCAGCATGTCCGCGGCCGCTTCGGGCGGCAGGGACGCGTAGCTCTCCAGCGGCTCGTCGAGCAGGTCGACGCCCTGCGCGAAGTCCTTGATCAGCACCCGCTGCGGGAACCCGGCCGCGTCGACCACCAGGATCAGGTTCTGGCCGTGCGGGCAGAACCCGACGCCGTGGCGCAGCAGCCACTGCAGCAACGGCGTCAGCAGCAGGTCGAACAGCCGCGTCAGCCACGCCACCGGGTCGCCGCCGCCGATCAGGTGCGCCAGCACGGAGCCGCCGTCCGGGCCGCGGTACGGCAGCGCGGCGAACGAGATGGCGCGTTCCCCGTGCTCGAGCCGGATGGGCTCGCGCCACAGCGCTCCGAGGGTTTCGTGGAACCGGTACGGCAGTTCCTCGAGGTGCCCGAACAGCGGGTGCTGCACCGAGACGCTGGCCACCTCGCCGAGCAGCCCGAACCGGTACTTCCCGGTCAGCAGCGGGTCGGCGGCGCCGACCCGGCGCAGCCACGTCGTCACGGACGGCCCGGCGAGCGTGGCCGCCGAGTTGAGCCCGCGGTAGACGAGCGTGTTCCGCACCGACACCGCGGTCTTGACGTCGTGCCGGCCGGGGTGCTGACGTTGGCCAGGGTCCGGACCGTCTGGTGCGGGCGGTAGGCGTCGGCGCTCTCCCCGAGGTCGATCACGACGCCGGTGGCCAGCTCGGCGGCGTAGAGCGTGCCGAGGATTTCGTCGGCCTGCCACGGGTGCACCGGCACCCAGACGTAGTCCCCGGGTGCCTTGGCGGCGAATTCTTCGCGCTGCTCGCCGAGTTCGGCGGCCAGCAGCGCGTCCCGGCTCAGCTCGTCGACGCAGCGGAACTCGGCGTGGTCCGGGTGGACGGCGAACCAGCGCAGCCGGACGTCCGCGCCCGCCTCGGGCGCGTACCGGGCCCGGTCGCGCGCGGAGAACCCGACGCGGCCCTTGTTGAGCACCAGCCGCGGGTGGCCGGTGAGGTGCCCGTCGGCGACGTTGTAGTCCATCGTGGACAGTGCGGCCGCGGTCGGGGCGCGGCGCAGGCGGGCGGCCTCGTTGGCGACCGTCGAGGTCAGCTCGGCGAGCACGTCGGCCAGCCGCAGCCCGCTCAGCCCCAGCACTTCGCGGGCGTCCACGACGAGGGTGCGCGGGTCGGTGACCGGTTCGCCGGACCGGCGCGCGCTGCCGGGTTCGACCGTCCACGCGTCGAAGGCGCCCCGCCGGGCCCGGAACGTGTAGACCGCGCCGGGCAGCTCCAGCCGGTAGGCGTCCCCGTCGGCGACCGGCTCCAGCATGTGCTCGTAGGACAGTTCACCGAGCATCTTGTGCGTGATCAGGGCGCCGGCCGCGCGCCAGGCGGCCGCCTCGTCGGTGCTCACTTGTCCTCCAGGCCGAACGTGGTGAAGGCGGTGCGGTCGGGCAGCTCGTGCACGGTCTTGCCGCACACGGCGTTGAGGATCACGGCCGCGCGCCACGCGCCGAGCCCGAGGTCGGGCGCGCCGGGCCCGTGGGTGTGCCGTTCGGCGTTCTGCACGAACAGCGAGCCGGGCACGTCGAGCGCGACGCGGTAGTCGGCGCCGACGTCGAGGCGGCCCTGCCGGTCGCGGCGGACGGCGTCGCCGAGCCCGGCCAGCAGCGGCCCGGTCGGCGCCTCCACGTACCCGGTGGCCGCGACGACGGCCTTGGTGCGCACCGTCCCGTTACGGCCCTGCTGCGCGTGCCGCACAACCAGTTCGATCTCGTCGTCCACTCTGGACGATCCGATGACTTCGACGCCGGGCGTGAGCACCGCACCGGGTGGGCCTGTGATGCTGCGGCGGTAGAGCTCGTCGTGGATCGCGCCGATCGTTTCGGTGTCGATGCCCTTGTACAGCTGCCACTGCGTGGGCAGCAGCCGGTCGCGGACGGCTTCGGGCAGGCCGTGGAAGTACGCGGTGTAGTCCGGGGTGAACTGCTCCAGCCCGAGCTTCGAGTACTCCATCGGCGCGAACGCCGGTGTCCGGGCGAGCCAGCGCAGGCCGTCCACAGTGGATCGGCCGCGGAGGAGGTCGAGGACGACTTCGGCGCCCGACTGCCCGGAGCCGACCACGGTGACGCTGTCCGCGGCGAGCAGCGCGTCCCGGTGCGTCAGGTAGTCGGCCGAGTGCAGGGCCAGGACACCGGGGTCGGCGACCGGCTCGCGCAGCGGTTCCGGCACCGACGGCACCGAGCCGACGCCGAGTACGACGTGGTCCGCCAGCACCGGCTCGCGCCCGGCGATGGTGAGCTCGAAGGCGTCACCGGCCCAGCGGATGCCGGTCACTTCGTGCCCGAAGTGGCACGACGGCAGCCGCGCGGCGGCCCAGCGGCCGTAGTCGTCGTACTCTTCGCGCGCCGGGTGGAACCGCTCGGCGAAGTAGAACGGCAGCAGCCGGCCGCGGTCGCGCAGGTAGTTGAGGAAGGAGAACGGGTTCGTCGGGTCGACCAGGGTGACGAGGTCGGCCAGGAACGGCACCTGCAGCGTCGCGCCCTCGACGAGCAGGCCGGGGTGCCAGCGGAACTCCGGGCGCGCGTCGAAGAAGACGGCGTCGAGGCCGTCGACGCCGGTGGCGAGGGCGGCGAGCGAGAGGTTGAACGGCCCGATCCCGACCCCGGCGAGGTGGTGGCGCCTCACGAAGCGACCGGGCTTTCCCGGACGGCGACGAGCTCGGCACCGGCCGTGGCGACGATCCGGTCGAGCAGCGGCAGGTAGTCGGCGACGGTGGTGTGCGGGTGCAGCAGCGTCAGCTTGAGCCACAGCTGGTTCGCGCCGCCGGGCCCGGTCGGCAGCGCGGCCCGGCCGATCACGGCGGTGCCCGCCTCGAGCAGGGCCCGGCGGACGCGCGCGACGAGCTCGTCACCGCCCGTCTCGTCGGCGGCGACCGGCCGCAGGACCACTGTGGACAGATCGGGCGGACCCCAGAGCCGCAGGCCGGGGTGGGCGTCGACGTGCCGGGCGAGCTCGGTCGCGGTGGCGCAGCAGCGTTCGACGAGCGCGCCGAGGCCGTCGGTGCCGAGCGCGTGCACGGTGACGGCCATCCGGAAGGCGTCCGGCCGCCGGGACGTCCGGATGGAGCGGCCGAGCAGGTCGGGCAGGCCGGCCTCGGTGTCGTCGTCGGCGTTGAGGTACTCGGCCCGGACGGTGAGCGCGGCCAAGTCGGCGGCCTCGCGGGCGGCGAAGAGCCCGGCGGCGACCGGCTGCCAGCCGAACTTGTGCAGGTCGAGCGCGACGGAGTCGGCCAGGTCGAGCCCGGCGAGCTTGGGTTTGAGCGTGTCGCTGCAGAGCGCCAACCCGCCGTAGGCCGCATCGACGTGCAGCCTTGCGCCGTGTCGACGGCAGATCTCGGCGATTGCGGGCAGCGGGTCGAGGGTGCCGGTGTTGGTGGTCCCGGCGGTCGCGACGACGACGCAGCCGGGGGTGAGGATCCGGTCGAGCGCCTCGGGGAGCAGGCGGTCACCCTCGCAGGGGACGACGATCGGGGCGGGCAGGCCGAGCAGCCAGGCGGCCCTGGCGACGCTGTGGTGGGCGTTGGCCCCGCAGACGGGCTGGACGACGCCGTTTTCGCGGGCGAGGAGCAGGCCGAGGAGGTTGGATTCGGTGCCCCCGGTGGTGACGACGGCGTCGGGGTGCGCGGCCTCGGGGTAGCAGAGCCGGGCGATCCCGGTGGTGAATTCGCGTTCGAGTTCGCCTGCGACGGGGGCCTGGTCCCAGGAGTCCATGGAGGGGTTGAGGGCCCCGGCGACGACATCGGCGGCCACGGAGACGGCGAGAGGGGGGCAGTGGAGGTGGGCGGCGCAGGCGGGATCGGCGGGATCCGCGGACCCGGCGGCGAGCAGCCGGCTGAGCTGTTCGAGCGCGGCTTCGGCCCCGACACCGCGGCGGGGCAGGGCACCGGTTCGAGAGGGTCCGGCGCCCGGCCCGGCTGCGGCGGGCTCCCGGCTGCCGGTCTGCGCGGGTTCGGGGTGGTTCGGCCCAGCGTGCGCCGCGGTCGGCTCGGGCGGAACCGTGTCCGGCTCGATGTCCTGCGCGGGCTCGCCACGCTCCGCCACCAGGGCCGCCGCCACGGCCGCCGGGCCGCCTGCCGGGATCGGGCCGCCGCGTTCTGCCACGCCGGCCGCCATTCCGCGCAGGGCCACCGGGATCAGCTCGCCGAGCCGGTCCGCGCCGCCGTCGCCTCCGGCCAGCCCGTCTGCCCGCATGTGCCCGCCTTTCTTAGGGTTGCCTTGCCTACACTGAGCAACACTACGGCGACCGACGGCTGCCTGTCATCCGGTCCCGTCCAGCATGCTCGACCGGGTGGCGGCGACGCGTCGGCCATCGGGAGTAGGTTCACCGCGAGGAGGTGATCAGCGTGCCCCGGTGGGACGTCCTGGCGGCCATCGGCGCCGGCGGCGCGCTCGGCAGCCTCGCCCGCTACGGCCTGTCCGTCGCGATCCCGCACGCGCGCGGCGAGTTCGCCGTCGCCACCCTGCTCACCAACGTGCTCGGCTGCCTGCTCATCGGCGTCCTGATGGCGGTGCTGACCACCACCGCGCGCCCGCACCACCTCCTCCGCCCGTTCCTCGGCGTCGGCATCCTCGGCGGCTTCACGACCTTCTCCACGTTCGTCACCGACACGCTCGAGGCCGCGACGACCGGGCGTCTCATGGGATCCTTGGCGTACGTGGCCGCCTCGGTGGGGCTGTGCCTGACGGCCGTCGCGGCCGGCCTGGCAGCGACGCGCGCGGTGCGAAAGGGACGCTGATGGAAGGACCTGCCACCCGCCTCACGATCTACCTCGGCGAAGACGACCACTGGCACCACAAGCCGCTCTACCACGAGATCGTCCGCCGGGCCCGCGATGCCGGCCTCGCCGGCGCTTCGGTGCTTCGCGGCGTCGAGGGCTACGGCGCTTCGTCGCTGATCCACACGACGCAGATCCTGTCGCTCTCGGAGGACCTGCCCGTGGTGATCGTGATCATCGACGAGGAGCCGAAGCTGCGCGCGTTCCTGCCCCAGCTGGACGAGCTGGTCGGCGAAGGGCTGGTGACGCTCGACCAGGTCGAGGTGGTCCGCCACAGGGGGCGGACGGAGTGACCCTCGTTTTGGTGGCCCTGGGCGGCGCGGCGGGCTCGATCCTGCGCTACCTGACCGACCGGAAGGTCCAGCAGTGGCGCGACTCGCCGTTCCCGTTCGGGACGCTGACGGTGAACATCGCGGGCTCGTTCATCCTGGGCTTCCTCAGCGGCTGGCTCCTGCACGGCGCAGAGCCGTCATCGGTGCGAGCGCTGGTGGCGGTGGGCTTCTGCGGCGGCCTGACGACGTTCTCGACGTTCGGCTACGAGACGGTCCGGCTGTTCCTGGAGAAGACGCGGCTGTACGCGGTGCTCAACGTGGTCGTCACCGTCCTCGCGGGCCTGGCGGCGGGCGCGCTGGGCCTGCTTCTCGCCACCGCGGTCTTCGCCTAGCGGTCCGGACGCCCCAGCCGCTCCTGCACGCGGCCGAGTGCCTCCTCGAGCCGCCGGGCCTCGCCGTTTTCCCGGCCCGCGCGGCGCTCGAGCTTCCACTCGACGTACTCGCCCAGCGTGGCGCCGGCCCACTTACGCTTCACCCGGCGGCGGCGCCCCAGCAACCGCAGCTCGGCCGCCTCCGCGCGGGCTTCGTCGGGCACGCCGGTCGCCGCGCGCAGGGCGAGGCTCTCCCGCGCGCGGTTCGCGCGGCGCGCGAACGCCTTGCTGCGCGGCAGGTTCTTGCGGCTCGACTTGGCGTTTTCGCCGTAGTCGTCCCGCCGGTCCTTCAGGTAGCTCAGCCGCTTCTTCTCCGGCGGCGTCTTCCGTCGCATCCGTCCCTCCTCCGTGGCCAGGAAACACCCGGCCCCGGAGGAGGGCAACGCAATATCAGCGCGGCGCCAGGCCGCGCACCTGCTCGAACGGGTCGTCCCCGGTCGGCAGCAGGGCGATGATCGGCGTGGTCAGCCCGTTGTCCACATAGGTCTGGACCTGCTCGCGGCACGACTCCACACTGCCGTGGATCACCAGCTCGTCGACCACCGCGTCCGGGATCACCTGGTTCGCCTTCTGCCGGTCCCCCGCCGCCCAGGCCTCGTGCATCGGCGCGAGCGCCTCGCCGCGGCCCAGCCACTCGTGGAACGCCGCGTACACCGGGACCGTCAGATAGCTCGAAATCAACATCCGGCCCAGGCCGCGGGCCGCTTCGGCGTCCTCCGTCGGGCAGACGAAGATGCGGGCCGCCAGCTCCACGTCCGGACCCACCACCGAACGCACCTTCGGGACGTCGGAAGCGGCGAGCCAGTTCGTGATCGCGCCGTCCGCCTCGCGCGCCGCCAGGCGGAGCATGCCCGGGCGGAGCGCCGCCAGCATGATCGACGGCGGCGGGTCCGCCGGCCGCTCCAAGCGGAACTTCGACACCGCGAACGTCTCGTACTTCTCGCTGACCTTTTCCCCGGTCAGCGCCGAACGCAGGAAGCGCAGCGTGTCGCGGGAGCGGGCGAACGGCTCTTCGAAGGCGGCCGCGTTCCAGCTCGACACGATCACCGGGGACGACGCGCCGATGCCGAGGACGAACCGGCCGGGTGCCAGCTCCGCCACCGTCGCCGCCTGCATCGCCAGCAGGCCGGGGCCGCGCGTGTACACCGGGACGATCGCCGTGCCCAGCCGCAGCTGGGGCGCCCACTGCGAGGCCAGCACCAGCGGCGTGAACGCGTCCGTGCCCGCCGTCTCCGCCGTCCACGCGTCCGTGTAGCCCAGGTCCGGCAGCTGTTCCACCAGCTCGCGGTGCGCGGTCAGCGGCACCCCGGTCAGCGGGATCGTGAGTCCCCAGCGGCTCATGCGTTCTCCTTGTCCACGGCCGACAGTTCGCGCAGCAGCCAGTCCACCTGCGTGCGCATCAGGTTCTCCGCGACCTCTTCGGCCTGCGGTGTCATGTGGGTCGCGCCCGCCAGCGGCAGGAACACGTGCGGGCGGCCCTTGGCCAGCAACGCCGACGACAGCCGCAGCGCGTGCGCGACGAACACGTTGTCGTCGGCCAGCCCGTGCACGATCAGCAGCGCCCGGCTCAGCTCGGCCGCGCTCTCGATCAGCGAGTTGTGCGCGTAGCTCTCGGGTTCGTCCTGCGGCTTCCCGAGGTAGCGCTCGGTGTAGTGCGTGTCGTAGAGCGACCAGTCGGTGACCGGCGCGCCCGCGACCGCCGCGTGGAAGACGTCCGGGCGCCGCAGCACGGCCAGCGCCGACAGGTACCCGCCGTAGGACCAGCCGCGGATCGCGACGCGCTCGGTGTCCAGCTCGGGGAATCGGGCGGCCGCCGCCTGCAGGGCGTCGGCCTGGTCCTGCAGGGTGACGTCGGCGAGGCGCCCGTGGATCTCGCGCTCCCACACCGCCCCGCGGCCCGGCGTGCCGCGGCCGTCCGCGACCAGCACCGCGAAGCCCTGGTCGGCCAGCCACTGCGACGTCAGGAACGCGTTGCGGCTCTGCAGGACGCGCTGCGCGTGCGGCCCGCCGTACGGGTCGAGCAGCACCGGCAGCTTGCCCTCGCTCGGCTCGTACCCGCGCGGCAGCAGCAGCGCCGCGCGCAGGCCGCGCTCCCCCAGCGTCAGCCAGGTCAGGTTCGGCACGATGTCCGGGTCCACAGTGGACGACTCGATCGTGGCGACCGGCTCGGCGTCGCGCAGCACCGAGACGCGCGGCCCGCTGTGTTCCAGGCTCCACGACGACAGCACGGTGACCGCGGCGGACCCGGCGCCGACGTGCACGCCGTCCACAGTGGACAGTCGGCGCACCGACGCGCCTTCGGTGCGGAAGACGTGGATCTGCGTCGGGTCGTCCTCCGAGGCGCTGAACAGGATCTCGGCGCCGACGTCGAGCACGGCCCGCAGCTGCAGCCCGGCCGGCGTGACGGCCTCGCCGCCGACGAAGAGCCGGTGGTCGCCGTCGACCATGCCCTCGACGACCAGGCGGCCGTCGGGCGTCCACGCCGGCACGCCGCCGACGATGTCGATCCAGTGCTGGTCGCTCGCGGTGTGCACGACCGACGTCGAGCCGTCGGTGACGTCGAGGGCGAGGACGTCCATCCGCTTCTGGTCGCGCGGCTGCACGGCGAGCAGCGGCGCGCCGCCTGCCGACCAGTGCACCGAGGCCAGGTACTCCCAGTCGCCCGGCGCCACGTCGACGCGCGAGCCGTCCAGGCCGAGCACGGCCAGCGACACCAGGGCGTTCGTGGTGCCCGCGGCCGGGTAGGCGACGACGTTCGCCGGGTGCTGCGGGTTGGCGGGGTCGGCGATGGTCCAGCGCGGGACCGGGCCGCGGTCGGAGCGCTCGGCCAAGACGCTGCGGCCGTCGGGGGCCCACCAGTAGCCGCGGGTGCGGTCCATCTCCTCGGCGGCGATGAACTCGGCGAGGCCCCAGGCGATGTCCTCGCCATCCTCCTCGACCAGCACGCGGTCGTCGCCGGTGGCCAGCTCCAGCACGTGCAGCCGCCGGTTCTGCACGTAGGCGACGTGCGTTCCGGTGGGGTCGGGCCGCGGGTCGATGACCGAGCCGTCGACGCGCAGCGTCACCTCGCCCGAGGCGAGGTCCAGGGTGTAGAGCTTGCCCGAGAGCGAGAACACCGCGACCGTGAAGGCCGCGTCGACGCCGTAGTGCACGACGCCGCCGCCGGTCTCGCGGGCCCGTTCGCGCCGCGCGCGCTCTTCGGCCGGCAGCTCCTCTTCGCCGGGCAGCAGCTCGGCGGCGTCGACGAGCTTGGTCTCGGCGCCGGTCGCCAGGTCGGCCGACCAGAGGCTGTGCCGGGGGTCGGTGCCCGACTCCGCGCGCAGGAACAGCACGCGGGAGCCGTCCGGGGCCACCCGGAACTCCTTCGGCGCGCCGAGGGTGAAGCGCTGGGTCCGGGCCTGTTTGCGGAGGAACGGGAGGTCGTCGACATCGGTCACGCCCGCACTCTTCCAGACGATCACGCGGAGACGCCAACGCCCTTCAGCTTGGCCAGCTCGGCCTCGACGTCGTAGTCCGGTTCCGGGAACCGCGGCTTCAGGTCCGCGAGGGTCTCGATGAGCAGCTCGGCGACGGCCCAGTTGCGGTACCACTTGTGGTCGGCGGGCACCGCGTACCAGGGAGCCTGCGCGGTCGAGGTCTTTTCGAAGATGCCGGCGTAGGCCTTCGCGTAGGCGGGCCAGTGCGAGCGGGCTTCGAGGTCGCCCGGGTTGTACTTCCAGCGCTTCTCGGGCGTGACGAGCCGGGCCTTGAGCCGCTTGAGCTGCTCCTCCGGCGAGATGTGCAGGAACACCTTGAGGACCGTGGTGCCCGCCTCGGCCAGCTCGGCCTCGAACGCGTTGAGCTCGGCGTACCGGCGGCGGCGCTCGGCCGCGGTCAGCAGGCCGGACACCTGCGGGACGAGGATGTCCTCGTAGTGCGACCGGTCGAAGACACCGATCCGGCCCGGCGCGGGCAGCTGCTTGCGGATCCGCCAGAGGTAGTGGTGCCGCCGTTCGACCGCGGTCGGCTTCTTGAACGCGGCGTACCGGACACCCATCGGGTTGACCAGGCCGAGCACGTGCGAGACGGTGCCGCCCTTGCCGGAGGTGTCCATGCCCTGCAGCACCAGCAGCACGCTGCGGTTGCCGCCGCCGACGCCCTCGGCGTAGAGCGCCTCCTGCAGCGCGGAGAGCCGCTCGCCCGCGCTGCCGAGCCGCTCGAGGGCCTTCGCCTTCTTGCCGGGCCCGACCGGGGCCGAACCCGGATCCGGCAGCTCGCCGCCGACGCGCAGTGTGTCCCGGACCCGGCTTCCCTCGTCCTTCTTGGCCATCCCGGCAGGCTAACCGCTCAGGCGGCGGCTTTCTCGGCGAAGAGCTTCAGCAGGGTGCCGTGCCCGCCTTCGCCCGAGACGCCTTCGCGCACCTTCGGGCCGGTTTCGCCGTGGCGCTCGAAGCCGCGGTGCTCGAGCTCGACGCGGGTGCTGCGCGGCCCTTCCTCGATGAATCTGACCTCGATCTCGCTCGCGTTCGCCGGATCCGGATCGATCCGCCAGTCGCCGTCGATGCGCCAGGACAGCACCACCCGGGCCGGCGGCTCCCAGACCAGCACCTCGCCCCACTGGCACTCGGCGCCGTCGACGGTCCGCTCGTACCAGCGCCCGCCTTCCTTCGCTTCGAGGACGGCTTCGGCGAGGTCGGCCGCGCCGATGTGATGCTGCCGCGGCCACCAGCTGTCGAAGGCCTCGGTGTAGGTCTTGAACGCGTGCTCCCGCGAGCAGGCGACGGTGACGCTCTTGCGGAGGGGTTCCAAGGTCATGACTGCTCCTCTTCGGTGGATTCCGCCAGTTCGGCGAAGGCCTTCAGCGCGTCCGACCACATCCCGTCGAGGTAGGCGCGCAGGGCGGCGATCCCGGCCGGTTCGAGCCGGTAGAGCCGCTTGGTGCCGGCGGCCCGGTCGGTGACCAGGCCGGCCGCCTTGAGCACCTTGAGGTGCTGCGACACGGCCGGGCGGCTGATCGGGAGGTCCGCGGCCAGCTCGCCGACCGCGCGCGGCCCGTCACGCAGCGCTTCGAAGATCGCGCGGCGCGACGGGTCGGCGAGGGCGGCCAGCTGGTCGCTTCCGTAAGTCGCCACGAACGGTAAGTTACGACTTACCGACGTCGCCGTCAACCGTCACGCAATGTTTCGCTGGCGTGAACGGGATATTGCGCAACGAACAACGGGTGAAAGCAATGAATCCCGGCTGAAGTCTGCGTGTTCTGCCTCTAACCTGAACGCATGACGACGTTCGCCGGCCGGGAGACCGCCGCCCCCACCGCCGCGAGCTTCATCGAGCTCGACGAGCGGTGGAGCACGCACAACTACCACCCGCTGCCCGTCGTGATCGCCGAAGCCTCGGGCGCCTCGGTGACCGACGTCGAAGGCCGGTCCTACCTCGACTTCCTCTCCGGCTACTCGGCGCTGAACTTCGGCCACCGCCACCCGGACCTGGTCGCCGCCGCCGTCGAACAGCTCGGGCGCGTCACGCTGACGTCGCGGGCGTTCCACCACGACCAGCTGGGGCTGTTCTGCCGCGAGCTGGCCGAGCTGACCGGCACCGACCTGGTGCTGCCGATGAACTCCGGCGCCGAGGCCGTCGAGTCCGCGGTGAAGATCGCCCGCAAGTGGGCGCACCGGGTCAAGGGCGTGCCGGACGGCACCGCCGAGATCATCGTCGCCGGCTCGAACTTCCACGGCCGGACCACGACGATCGTGTCGTTCTCGACCGACGAGACCGCCCGCGCCGACTTCGGCCCGTTCACGCCGGGCTTCGTCACGGTGAAGTA
Source organism: Amycolatopsis sp. Hca4 (assembly GCF_013364075.1). Taxonomy (GTDB): domain Bacteria; phylum Actinomycetota; class Actinomycetes; order Mycobacteriales; family Pseudonocardiaceae; genus Amycolatopsis. The sequence continues at coordinate 9,081,200 of NZ_CP054925.1, read as the reverse complement.
CGGCGACGCGGCCGCGCTGCGTGACGCGATCACCCCGCGCACGGCCGCGGTGCTGCTGGAGCCGGTGCAGGGCGAGGCCGGCGTGATCGTGCCGCCGGAGGGCTATTTCGCCGATGTCCGGCAGGCGTGCGACGAGCACGGCGTGCTGCTGATCGCCGACGAGATCCAGTCCGGGCTGGCCCGCACCGGCACGGTGCTGGCGCTGGACCACGAAGGGGTCCACGCGGACGTCTACACCCTCGGCAAGGCCCTCGGCGGCGGCATCCTGCCGGTGTCCGCGGTGGCCGGCCGCCGTGACGTGCTGGGCGTGCTGAAGCCGGGCGAGCACGGCTCGACCTTCGGCGGCAACCCGCTGGCCTGCGCGGTCGGCCGGGCGGTCGTCCGGCTGCTGTCGACCGGCGAGTTCCAGCAGCGGGCCACCGAACTGGGCGCGCACCTGCACACGCGGCTGGCCGAGCTGGTCGGCCATGGCCTGTCCGAGGTCCGCGGCCGCGGCCTGTGGGCGGGCATCGACATCGCCCCGGGCGGCCCGTCGGGCCGGGCGGCGTCGCAGGCCCTGATGGCGCGGGGCGTGCTGTGCAAGGAGACGCACGAGCGCACCCTGCGGGTCGCGCCGCCGCTGGTGATCACCCGCGAGGAGCTGGACCGCGGCATCGACGCGATCGCCGAGGTGATCCGCCCCTGAACCCCCGGACGCCGCCGGGTGAGCCTCCCGCCCCGGCGGCGTCCGGGCACAACGTCCGACACCCGCTCCGGCTTTGCCGGGCTGACCGCCGCCGGCCCGCGGGTGCCGCTTGAGACCACCCGACCGGCGACCTGCCCGGCTTCCGGGAGCACAACGTCCGCTTCGGACGTTGTGCCCGGTATGGGATCAGGGGAGTGGGCAGAACGGCCGCTGGCCGGCACCGACAGCGTCACGCCGGCCGAGCTGTACGAACAGGGGAAGCGGCTCCGGGAGAAAACCCCGGCCGCCGTGCACGATCACGAAGCCGCGGCGGATGACCGGCCGTCGCCGCGCGCGTACTTCGACGCCACCAACTCCGGCCGGCTGCCGGAGCTGGTCGAACTCCGGCGGGAGCGGATGCTCGCTTCGCCGTTCACCTTCTTCCGCGGCGCGGCCGGGCTGATGGGCGCCGACCTCGCCGGCACGCCGTCGTCCGGGCTCACCGCGCAGCTCTGCGGTGACGCGCACGCGGCGAACTTCGGGCTCTACGGCACCCCCGAGGGCAAGATCGTGATGGACATCAACGACTTCGACGAGACCGTGCCGGGCCCGTGGGAGTGGGACCTCAAGCGGCTCGCGGCCAGCCTCGTGCTCGCCGGCCGCGAGGGCGGCATCCGCGAGTCCGGCTGCCGGGAAGCCGCCGAAGACGCCGTGAAGTCCTACCGCCGGACCGTCCGCGCGCTGGCCGAGCTGCCGTTCCTGCGCAGCTGGAACGCGCTGCCGGACTCGTCGGTGCTGTCGAAGGCGCGCGCCGACGAGCTGATCGACGACTTCGCCGACGCGGCCGAGAAAGCCCGCAAGAACGACAGCGCGAAGGTGTCGGCGAAGTGGACCGAACGCGTCGACGACCACGAGACCGGCCTGTCCCGCCACCGGTTCGTCGCGGACCCGCCGGTGCTGACGCCCGTCGGCACCGCGACCGCCGAAGCCGTCGCCGCCGGTCTGGCGTCCTATGTGGACACCCTGCGCGAGTCGCGGCGCACGCTGATCGCGCGGTACCGGCTCGCCGACGTCGCCTTCCGGGTGGTCGGCACGGGCAGCGTCGGCTTGCGCAGCTACGTCGCCCTGCTGCACGGCAACGACGACGAAGACCTGGTGCTGCAGGTGAAACAGGCCCAGCGGCCCGCACTGGCGCCGTACCTCGACCTGCCGCAGGCGGTACACGAAGGCCGGCGAATCGTCGACGGCGCCCGCCTGGTCCAGGCCGAGACGGACATCCTCCTCGGCTGGACGACCATCGACGGCGTCCCGTTCATCGTCCGCCAGTTCCGCAACCTCAAGGGCGACATCGACCCGGCGCAGCTGGAGCGGGACCACCTCGACGACTACGGCAGGCTGGCCGGCGCACTGCTCGCCCGCGCCCACACGAGGTCACTGCACCCGAAGCTGCTGGCGGGCTACTTCGCGGACGACTCGGAGCTGGACGAAGCGATGGGCGCGTACGCCGTGCGGTACGCGGACCGGACGGAGGCCGACCACGCCGCCTTCGCGCGCAGCTGACGGACAGGTCCCGCTCGATAGGCCACGCGGCCTCCTGCGCACCGCGCACATCCGGCTTCAGTCAGAGCCTTCGGGATCCTGCTGCGAGAACAGGTCGGGTTCCGCCCCAGATTTGGGTGGGGCCTCGGCTGCGGCAGTTACCGGCAGGATTCCAGCCTCGGTGAGGTCGTCAACCGTGAGCAGCGGTCCCGCCATGATCTCGTCCAGCAGCGCAGCTTGTCGCGGCTCGAGCGCGACACAAAGCTCGAGAACGTTCAGCAACTCGAGCAACTCGGTCGTCATGGCGGGCGTCCATGTGGTCGCGATGATGTGGTCAAGCGGCGACTTCCGGTTCCCGGACGGGTTCTTCTTCCGGTAGCCGAACCAATGCTTGACGACCCACATCCCGGCGACTTTGTAGTTCCAAGCCTCAGGGGAGACCGGGGAGATACGTCCGTCCCCGACGTTCAGGGTCCGTGTCAGCTCGTCATAGGCGATGTGCTCCGGCATGCCGTCCTCGGTGTCCGGAATGCCCACTCGCACCGCGGGGCGACCGGCTCGCATCTTCGGTGGACCGGCTCGGCGACCAGCCGAGGCGTCGGCAAAACGCTCTCCATAGGTGTGCAGCCACACTACCTCGCGACCGACCTGAACCGCGTCGGTCCACAAACTCGAACTGCACGTGAGCGGAATCCTGATGCCCGGAGTCTTGAGATCAGCTGCAAACCGGCGGGTGAAAGCGGGGTGGGCGACGACGGCTGCCAGGTACGCAACCAGATCGTCCGGCATCACGTCGAGGTCAAGCAGATTGGCCAGAAGCCGCAGCAGACCGGGCGAAAGGTTCGGATTGCGACCCGCCGGATCGCGGTAAAGCGGCAAGACTCGGCCACCACGTCCGGCGAAGTGATGCATATCGGGTATGAGACTGGAGAAGACCAATCCGGGTCCGGTACCGATGTCGTGGAGATGCTGCTCCACTACGAAGACCTGCCGGTCCCCGACGGCGGACCACAGAGGAGGACGCGGAGTGGCCAGGAGCCGGGCGTCCGGGAGTATCCACTGCCGATCGAAGGATCGAAATCCGACGCGAGCCAGTTGCGGCGGAGCACCGCGCTCCTCGATGAACGGTGACGCCAATGACGGGTAACCCGGGAGAGGTGGATTCAGTCGCCTCAAGTTCGCGTCGCGACTTTCACAGAACAATGCAGACTTAGTGCCCACATCAGCTTGCACGAGGGTAACCCAGCGCTGGTTGAGCGAAGACCGATCCGGCGCATACACCCAGGTCCGGTTGGGCTTCACTCCCGGCGACTGCCAGGGCATCAGATCGGGGAGCGCAGGCATCGAATTCCAGCGTCCGTCACCAACACTCCTGAACGGTGCAGCCCAGTCTTCGACGCAAGTGGCCCAAGTGGCGTCCACTTGCAGTCGGTCCAGCGCAGCGGCCTTTTCTTGCGCGCTTCCGGATACACTCACCCGGTGGATCAGAGCCGGTACATCAGGGTTCGGTGTACCTCGGCGGATGAAGATCGCCACGCATATCGGTTGCTGATTCACCGGGATCAAGCGCGTCGATATCGGCGGTTGGTGGCCTTCCGGCGTCAGGTCGATGAACCAGCCTTCGTCCGCCGTCCTCCGGAGGTACTCGCGCATACCCGCAAAGCCCGGACCGGTCGCAAAACCTGCGGGGCACACCAGGGCGACAACACCGGCAGGGTCAGCCGGATGCGCATCGAAGGCCTTCCAAGTCGCCCATCGCCAGAAGTAGATGTACTTGTTCGAAAGGACGTACTCCAGACGACCGTTGCCGGGCTTCTTGAACGCGTGAAGACTCGGCGCTGCGACCAGCGAGCTCGCAGACTCGATCCACGGCGAGGTTCCCTTCACCTTGTCGACGAACGGCGGGTTGCCGATCACCACCATGACCGGCTCTTCACGCTTGACCTGGTTCGCACCTCGTCGTGACCGCTCGATGACCTCGTACATCCGCCCCAACGGCAGGTGCTGAACGTCGGGGTCGTCGAGGGTGTCCGCGAGAAACCGGCGTTCCGAAGCGGGAACCTCCGCGCGGTGGCGTTTCTTGAGCAAGCTGTGGATTCGAAGCTCAGCGACCGCGTACGGAGCAGCCTGGTTTTCGAAGCCGATCAGCCTCTTGGACAACTCGCGTAGGCTCGCTGGAACGGCACCCGGCCCTTCCTCGTCCGCAACCGTGGCAGCGACCTTGTTGACGACCTCCGCCAGGAAGCTTCCCGTGCCCATTGCCGGGTCGACGACGATGACGTCCTTGTCAGCGAACCCGAGGCTCCGTCCCAATCGTGATCGCAGCACGTCGTCCACGAACCTGGTCATGAAGGCGACCAGGGATGACGGTGTGTAGTAGACACCGCTCGCCCGACGCAGAGTCGGGTTGTACATGCCGAGGAAGCGCTCGTACAGCATCGCGTAGGTGTCATCGGGAAACTCTGCCCAATCGACTACACTCAGCACTCTGACCATGGTGGTCAGCGCGACACTTTGCTCCTCTTCCGGCTGATCGGTGAGAACCGTGAGCGCACGCCCCATGAACGAGTGCTTCTTTCCGAGCAGGCGAGCGATCTCACCAATGGAGCGTCCGGGAAAGCTGACGCCCTCGACCCGAGCCAGCAGGAGCGCGAAGGTGACTGTTTGCGCGTACTGGTCCGCGAACTCGATGTCCGACAGAGTCGGGAAGAGAACTCGCCGCCAGTCTTCCGCAAGCCCGAGGAAGGTCTGCGCCTTCGACTTTCCGGATTTCTCTCGCGCAATTTCGGCGACCACGTCGTCCCGGAGCAAGCCACAGAGGTTGGCGATCAGGCGGACGAGTTGGTCCAACGTACGTGGCCGTTCGGGTTCCCACAGCAGGAAATCGGTGAGCACCCGCGCGAAGTCCGTGCCGACCGTGTGGAGTTTGCTGCCGGCACGATCGAGGCCAGGCTCGAGCCTGGCCACCACGCCCTGCAGTTCGCCGAAGTGGTAGCGCGCGAACTGCTCCCCGTCCGTGTAGAGCACGTTCGGGAGCCGCTGAAACTTATCCCACTGCTCGAGATCGTGCTTGCTTGCCTTCGTCCAGGTGTCCGGAACACCGTGGCCGGGCTTCTTCAACTCGACGTACCCGGCACGAGCGCCCGCAACGTCGATCGCGTAGTCGGGACGGATCGAGAGATCGGGGAGACGCGTCTCACCGATACTCGTGATCTTGAGACCCAAACTCCCCGCAATCGCCGCAAGCATGCGCTCGAACGGGCCGCGCAGGTGATCTTCTTTCGATCCGTGACCAGTCAGAAGCTTGCTGGTGACTTCTCGCCCGAACTCGGCGATGACCGTTTCGATGACCGTGGTTCCGATCATGAGTCCGACCGTGCGGCTTCGGGGCATTTACCCTCCTGCCAAAAAGACAACCCGACAGATCAAATTCACCTGATTTCAACCGGACTGTCTTCGGCCTAACGTGTATGATCACAAAGCCGCACGATTGCGAAGAGTCAGCAAAGATCACGACAACATACTGATCGGGATACGGACTCGCGGCGGAACCACCATTCGAGCGGTCTTCACCTAATTACAGACCTGTACTTCGTCCACTTTTTGACCAGTTTACCACCGGCCACCACCAAAACGGGTCCGTAATTTCCCCTCAATTCCGGCTAGCCAACCAGCGAGGCGACGTCCGCCGCGCAGCCCCAGGACAGCGTGATCCCCGCTCCCCCGTGCCCGTAGCAGTGCACGACGTCGCCCACCCGCTCCAGCCGCACCTCCCGCCGGAACGGGCGCAGCCCCACCAGTGACCGCAGCACCTCCGCCCCCGCCAGCCGGGGTTCCAGTTCGCGGCAGCGGCGCAGGATGTCCGCCGTCACGCCCGGGTTCGGGTCGGTGTCGTCGCGGCCCGGCTCCTCCGTTCCGCCGCACACCACGTGGTCTCCGTGCGGGATCACGTACGTCACGCCCGGGCCCGTCTCGTCGACCACGAACCCCGGCACGCCCGGGTCGGTCACGTGCACGACCTGGCCGCCCACCGGGACCATCGAGGCGTCGTCCGCCAGCGGGCCCGCGCCGAGGCCCGCCGCGTTGACCACGACGTCCGCGGGCAGGCCGGACAGCGTTGTCAGGGTCCGGTGCTCGACCCGCACGCCCAGCGCGCGCACCCCGGCGAGCAGCCACGCCAGGTACACCGGCGTGTCGATCACCGCCGTGGTGAGCTCGACGCGGTCGCCGTCGCGGACGGGGTCGCCGACCGCGGCGAGCCACCGCGGGTCCGGTGCGCCCGGGGGCAGCAGGATCCGGCCGCGGCGGAAGCGCACGCCCGGCGCGCCGTGCCCGCGGAACACCTCGAGGCTCGCCGCGGTCCAGCGCACGAGCCGCTCGTCCGGGCTCCGGCCCGGCGGGTACACCACTCCGCCGGCCACCGCCGACGTCGTCTCCGCGGGTGGGGCCGCCGCCACCACCGTCACCTCGTGTCCCGCTTCCGCCAGCCGGTACGCGCTGGTCAGCCCGACCATCCCGGCTCCGGCGACTGTGACCCGCATCCGCTCCTCCCAGGTCGCTCCCCCGCATCGTGACGCACCCGCGGTGCCCGGCGCCTCCCGGGGCCCCGGCTACCCTCGGCCGGGTGAGGACGACCGCCGCCGTCTGTGGCCTGCTCGCGCTGCTGCTGGGCCTGCCGTTCGCCGGCGGGACCACGCCCGGCGCGGTCGACCGCGCCGCCGACGCGGCCGTCGCGCCCCTGGGTCCCGGCGTGCTGCGGGCGCTCGTCTTCCCGACCGAGCCGTACGTCGTGCTCGCGCTGGGCCTGCTCGCGGTCGTCCTCTGCCTGCGTGCCGGACGGCGGCTGGAGGCCGCGCTCGCCCTCGCCGTGCCCGTGCTGGCGATCCTGCTGACGAGCTGGGTGCTCAAACCGCTCTACGACCGGTGGAAGAACGACACCCTGGTCTACCCGAGCGGCCACACGGTGAGCCTGGTGGCGGTGCTGACCGTGCTCGTCCTCGTCACGCGCCGGGTCTTCGTCGGCGTGCTGGCCGCGGTGACGCTGCTCGCCGCGGCCGCCGGGCTGGTCGGCATGGGCTACCACTACCTGACCGACGTCGTCGGCGGGACGCTGTTCGCCGTCGCGGTCGTGCTGGTCAGCTGGCCGGCACCGCATCGCGAGCCAGCGCCGTCAACCGGCTGACCGCGCGCAGGTACTTCTTGCGGTAGCCGCCGTTCACCATCTCGTCGGTGAACAGCGACGGCAGCGGCTCGCCCGAGACCACCAGCGGGATGGCCCGGTCGTAGAGCCGGTCGGCGAAGGCGACCAGCCGCAGCGCCACGTTCTGGTCCGGCGCCGGGTGGATGCCGCGCAGGTGCACGCGGGTGACGCCGTCCAGCAACCGCCCGTAGCGGGACGGGTGCAGCTCCGCCAGGTGCGCGCACAGCGCGTCGAAGTCGTCCACAGTGGACCCTTCGTGGGCCGCGGCCGAGGACTCCAGCTCCTCCGGCGAAACCGGCGGCGGTGCGTCCGGCAGGCCGCGGTGGCGGTAGTCCGGGCCGTCGACGCGGACCACGCCGAAGCGGGCCGACAGCGTCTGGATCTCGCGCAGGAAGTCCTCGGCGGCGAACCGGCCCTCGCCGAGCTTCTCCGGCAGCGTGTTCGACGTCGCCGCGACGAACACCCCGGCGTCCATCAGCTCCTGCAGCAGCCGGGTGACCAGCGTGGTGTCACCCGGGTCGTCCAGCTCGAACTCGTCGATGGCCAGGATCCGGTGTTCCGAGAGCCGCCGGACGGCCTCGGCGAAGCCCAGCGCGCCGACCAGGTGGGTCAGCTCGACGAAGGTGCCGTACGCCTTGGGCGACGGCGCCGCGTGCCACGTCGAAGCGAGCAGGTGGGTCTTGCCGACGCCGAAGCCGCCGTCGAGGTAGAGCCCCATCGGCCCGGCCGGCTCGGAAGGCCCGCCGAAGAGCTTGAACCGCTTCTTCTCCCGGCGCGCGCCGACCTTGCCCGCGAACGCCGAGCACGCCTCGACCGCGGCGGCTTGGCTCGGCTCGTCCGGGTTCGGGAGGTAGGTGTCGAACCGGACGGCGTCGAAGCGCGGCGGCGGCACCAGCGCGCCGATCAGCTCGTCGGCGGACAGCTCGGGACGGCGGCCGGTCAGGTGCGCGGGCATGGTCGCAGAGCCTAGCCACGCCCCGGGTACCGACGAGCGGGCATATCCCCCGGTAGAGACGCGATTCACGTCCGTGCTGGGATGATCGGGTGCAGCGTGCGTGGCCCGAACGGACGGGCGAACTGAGCAGTTCGGACCTCGAGGAGATCTACGCCTACCCCGAGGGCCTGGACCGGCCCTGGGTGCAGGTGAACTTCGTCGCCTCCGCCGACGGCGCCGTGGAGATCGACACGACGTCCGCCGGGCTCTCGCACGCCGCCGACCGGCGGGTCTTCCTGCTCGGCCGCGACCTCGCCGACGTCGTCCTGGTCGGCGCCGGGACCGCCCGCGCCGAGAACTACCGCGGCGTCGTCGCGGGCCCGAAGCGCCTGGAGCGCCGTCGGCGGCTCGGCTTCACGACCGTCCCGCCGATCGCCGTGGTGACCCGCACCGCCGAGCTCGACCCCGCTTCCCGGCTGTTCACCGAAACCGTCGTTCCCCCGATCGTGGTCACCACGGACACCGCCGACACGCGCGCGCTCGAAGCCGCCGGCGCCGAAGTCCTGCGCGCGGGTACCGAAGACGTCGACCTCGCCCGGGCCCTCGACCTGCTCGCCGCGCGCGGCCTGCGCCGCGTCGCCTGCGAAGGCGGCCCCGGCCTGTTCGCCCGGCTCGTCGCCGACGACCTCGTCGACCAGCTGTGCCTGACCGTCGCGCCGCTGCTGGTGGCCGGGACCGCGGGCCGGATCGCCGCGGGCGCCGCGCCCGCCGCGCCGCGCCGGCTGGCCCTGGCCTCGATCCTGGTCGAGGACGGCTTCACGTTCCTGCGCTACCGCCGGGACGCCGGGTGAGCGACGACACCGAACTGCTCGCCAGGGCCGCGGGCGGCGACGACACCGCGTTCGGCACGCTGGTGCGCGAGCACACGCCCCGGATGTACCGGGTCGCGCTGCGGATCACCGGCAGCGCGGCCGAAGCCGAGGACGTCGTCCAGGAGGCGTGGCTGGCCGCGTGGCGGTCCCTCGCCGGGTTCCGGCAGGAGTCGGCGGTGTCGACGTGGCTCTACCGCGTCGTCACCAACAGCGCGCTCGCCGTGCTGCGCCGCCGCCGTCCGACGGTCTCGCTCGACGACCCGGACCCGAAGTCCACTGTGGACAACGCGCTGCTCGCCGCGGCGGTGCCGGGCCCCGAAGGCCGGGTCGTGCGGGCCGAGGAGGTCGACGCCGTGCTGCGGGCGGTCGGCAGGCTGGAGGTGTCCCAGCGGGTGCCGCTGGTGCTGCGCGAGCTGGAAGGGCTGAGCTACGAAGAGGTCGCCGAAGTGCTCGACGTGAACGTCGGCGCCTTGCGCTCCCGGCTGCACCGGGCCAGGGTGGCCCTGCTCGCCGAGTTGAGGGAGCGGTGATGACCGAGGATCCCGAGTCCGACCCCCGCTGGGACGCCGTGCGCGCGGCGGCCCGGCGCCGGGTGCCGACCCCGCCCGGCCTGGTCGAGCGGGTGCTGCGGACGGTCGCGCGCAGCCGCCGGACGGCGGTGGAGGTGCCCGGCGCGGAGGGCAGGCTCAGCGTCACCGAAGGCGTCGTCGACCGGCTGGCCCGCACGATCGCCGTCGACCGGGCCCCGGCCGGCGTGCGGATCTCGGCGGTCGCGGTCGACGACGACGCCGTGCAGGTGCTGGTGTCGGTCCGGTTCGGCGTGGTGGCCGACGCGGCCGCCGAGGCGCTCCGGCAGGGGATCACCGCGGAGCTGTCGCGGCAGCTGGGGGTCGCGGCGGTGGTGAACGTGCACGTCGTGGACGTCCACCCGGGCCGGGATTAACCCGTTCGGGGACCTTGCGTGAGGGTTCCGCGGCTCCGGGCATCGTAAGGGCGAGAACCCGCCGAGAGGAGCCTGCGCGCATGCACCCGGAACGGACCGAAAGCCCCGGCACGGTCACCCCGCTCAACGAAGAAGGCGCCGCCGGCCGCACCACGATCTCGTCACTGGTCGTGCAGAAGGTGGCCGGCCTGGCCGCCCGCGAAGTCGCCGGCGTGCACACGCTGGGCGGCGGCGGGGTGTCCCGCGCGATCGGCGCGCTGCGCGAGCGCATCCCCGGCTCCGGCACCGTCACCACGACCGGGGTGTCGGTGGAGGTCGGCGAGAAGCAGACGGCGATCGACCTCGACCTCGTCGTCGAGTACGGCGCCCGCATCACCGACGTCGCCCGCACGGTGCGGCGCAACGTGATCACCGCCGTCGAGCAGATCACCGGCCTCGAGGTGATCGAGGTGAACATCTCGGTCAACGACATCTTCCTGCCGGGCGAGGAAGAGCCCGAATCGACGCGGGTGGAGTGACCGCCCGCGAACCACGGGACCCGGAGGGCCGCGCGGCCTTCCGGGCGTTCGTGCGCGCGCACCACCCGGACGTCGGCGGCGACCCGGCCGAGTTCGCGGCCGGGCTCGCGCGCTTCCGCGAGCCCGCGCCGGACGCCCGCTTCGACGCCCCGGTGACCTTCGTGCGCCGCCGCCGCGGCCTCGCCGCGGTGCTCGCCCGCTTCCGCCGCCGCCCGCCCCGGGTGCGCTGAGCTTTTCCGTCCCAGTCCAAGGAGGACATGTGAACGCAACGCAGACCGGGCTACTGGCCGGGCTGATCCTCGGCCTCGCCGCCACCCAGGGGTTCACCGCGTTCCTGGTGACACTGGCCGTCGGCATCATCGGCCTCGTCGCCGGCCGGGTCCTCGACGGCGAACTCGACCTCGGCGAGCTGTTCGGCAAGGGCCGCGACAAGTGAGCCCCGCCCTCGACGTGCCGCGGGAACTGGCCGAACCGGCCGAGCGCGGCACCCTCACCATCGGGCACGCGGTGGTCCGCAAGGTCGCCCAGCACGCGGCCGGCCAGGTGCCCGGTACCGCGCGGGACGGCAAGAAGGGCCCGAAGGCCAAGGTCGGCGGCCACGACAACGACGTCGACCTCGCCCTCGACCTGGCCCTGCGCTACCCGGCGGCGGTCCGCGCGGTCGTCGGCGACGTGCGCGCGAAGGTGACCGAAGAGGTCGAGCTGCTCACCGGCTACCGCGTGCGGACCCTGGCCGTGACGGTGTCGGCGCTGCTGCCGGACGCCGCGCCGAGGGTGCGGTAGCCGTGCGCCCGTTCGTCCGCATCCTCGCCACCCTGCTGGGCCTGGCCTTCGCCGCGGCCGGCGCGCTGCTGGCCCTGGAGGTCGGCTGGCACTGGTGGCGTCCTTCGGCGGCGCCGCTGGTGGTGCCGTGGCCGCGCTGGCAGGCCGAGCTGGCGGCGCTGGGCTGGGACGCCTACGCGGTGCGCGTCGGGGCCGGTGTCGTGGCCGCCGCGGGGCTGGTCCTGGTGGTGTGCGCGCTCGCCGCCGGCAGCCGCGCGGTGCGGCTGACCGACCCGGCCGACGACGTGAGCGTCTCGACGTCACCCCGGTCGCTGGCCCGGCTGGTCGGGCTGACGGTGCGCGCGCAGGACAACGTCGCGGGCGCGTCGGTCACCGCGAGCGCCCGCCGCGTCCGCGTCCGCGCGAAGAGCAGCCTCGAGACCGAAGGCGAGCTGCGGCCGCGCCTGCTCGCCGCGGTGTCGGCGCTGCTGGACGAGCTTCCGCTGGTACGGCGGCCGAAGGTGACGGTCGTCGTCGATTCGCCGAAGGACCGCCGATGAGCAAGTCGATCGCCGCGAAGGCACTGTCCCGGTCGTACACCGGCGAACGCGCGCTGACCTTCCTGGTCGGGCTGCTGGCGCTGACCGGAGGAGCGCTGGCCCTGGTGGTCGGCTTCGGCGGGCTCGGCGAGTTCCGCGGCCGCCGCCCGCTGCTGGACCCGATCGCGGTCGGCTGGCTCGGCAGCCACGCGACACCCGCCCGCATCGCCGCGATCGTGCTCGGCGTGCTGCTGTTCGTCCTCGGGCTGCGGTGGGCGGTGCGGTCGCTGCGCCCGGAACAGCGCCCGGACCTGGACCTCGACCGCACGGAGGGCGCGGAACTGGTGGTCACCGCGACCGCGATCGCCGACGCGGTCCGGACGGACGCGGAGCGGCTCGACGGGGTGAGCCGCGCCAGGGTCCGCGCGGTGGGCTCGCGGACTTCTCCGGCGTTGCGCATCACGTTGTGGCTGCGGGAGGGCACGGACCTCAAGGCGGTCTGGTCGGATCTGGACGCCCGGGTGCTCGAGCAGGCCCGTGCCTCGCTCGGCCTGGATTCGCTGCCCACCGCGGTCCGCGTGGAACTCGACACGAGCCCGGCCGAACGCGTGCGCTGAGCCGCGGTTTTCCGCAGAATGCGGGCATGCCCCTACCGCTGCAGCCGCCGCTGAAGCCGATGCTCGCCAAGCCCGCGAAGGCCATCCCGGACGCCGGGAACCTGCTGTTCGAACCGAAGTGGGACGGCTTCCGCTGCATCGTCTTCCGCGACGGCGACGAGCTCTACCTGCAGTCGCGCGCCGAGAAGCCGCTCAACCGGTACTTCCCGGAGGCGGTCGCGCGGTTGCTGGACATCCTGCCGCCGCGGGTCGTGCTCGACGGCGAGCTCGTCGTCGCGCGGGGCGGGCGGCTCGACTTCGACGCCCTCACCGAACGGATCCACCCCGCGGAAAGCCGGATCACGCTGCTGGCCGGCGAGCAGCCCGCGGAGTTCGTCGCCTTCGACGTGCTCGCCCTCGACGACGACGTCCTGATGGACGAGCCCACTTCCGTGCGCCGCGAACGGCTTGTCGAGCTGGCAGGCGACCGGTTCCCGCTCACCCCGGCCACCACCGACCCGGAGACCGCGCGGCACTGGTTCGAGCTGTTCGAAGGCGCGGGCCTCGACGGCGTCATCGGCAAGCCGCTCGACGAGCCGTACACGCCCGGCAAGCGCGCCATGCTCAAGTACAAGCACGTGCGCACCGCGGACTGCGTGCTCGCCGGGCTGCGCTGGCACGTCGACGGCGGACCCGGCGACCTGGTCGGCTCCTTCCTGCTCGGCCTGCACGACGAAAAGGGCGTGCTGCACCACGTCGGCACCGTCGGGTCGTTCCCCAAAGAACGCCGCCGCGAGCTGGCCGAAGAGCTCGCCCCGCTGATCACCGACGGCGAGGACCACCCGTGGGGCGGCCGGGCCACCGGCGAGGCCCAGCGCATCCCCGGCGGCATCACCCGCTGGCGCGCCACCGAACACGAGTGGGTGCCGCTGCGGCCCGAGCGGGTCGTCGAGGTGGCCTACGAGAACACCGAAGGCGGCATGCCGTCGCGGTTCCGGCACAACGCGCGGTTCGTGCGGTGGCGGCCCGACCGCGAACCCGCGTCGTGCGACTACGGCCAGCTCGACGAACCCGCCCGCTACGACCTCGACGCCGTCTTCCGCGGCCAGGTGGTGCGGACCCGCTAACCCGCGTCCCACACCGGCCGTGCGAAGCTCGGCCTGCCCCCTTGATCGACGTCCGACGTGAGGATCCCGCCCGTGCGCCGCCGCCGTACCCGTCTCCTGGCCGCGCTGCTCGTCCTGACCGCGGCCGCGGGCTGCGCCGCCGGGCCGTCGGTGCGCCCGGCGCTGGTCGAGAACGACGGGAAGACGACCGGCGGCACGCCCGCCCGCACGCCCGGCGTCCCGCTGCCGCCGCTGGGCGAACCGCAGTCGCCGACGCTGAAGTGGGCCGACTGCGACGACGACACCCGCCAGCGCATCGGCACCCCCGGCGTCCCGGACACCCTGCACTTCACCTGCGCCCGCGTCACCGCGCCGCTCGACTCGCCCGGCGAGCCGCGGCGGTCGGTGGTGCGGCTGCTGGCACTGAAGGCGGGCAGCGGGCCGGTGCCGCTGGTCGTGGTCAACGACGTCGACGGCGACCCGGGCACCGTGTACGCCGCGCGGCTGGCCGCCACGCTGCCGCCGGCGTTCCTGGAGAAGTTCTCGCTGATCGGCCTGGACCGCCGCGGCACCGGGCTCTCCGGCGCCGCCCAGTGCATCCCGGCCGACATCCGGCCCGACCTCATCGCCGCCGACCCCGCGCAGGGCGGCCTCGGCGACGTGCTGGACGCCGCGCGCAAGGCCGGCCAGCAGTGCGCGATCGAGCTGGACGACTCGCAGACGGCACTGGACAGCTGGCGCGCCGCGGGCGACCTCGACGAGCTGCGCAAGCAGCTGGGCATGGAACGGCTGAGCGCGCTCGGCCACGGCGACGGCTCGAAGGTGCTGGCCGAGTACGCGGTGCGGTTCCCCGGCCAGGTGGGGCGCGTGGTCCTCGACGGCGTGCCCGACCCGGGTGCCGACACGGCCGCCGTCCTCGACGCGGTCGCCGCCGGCGCCCAGTCCACCTGGGAGGCGTTCACGGCGGACTGCGCGTCGCGGCACTGCGCCCTCGGCGACCCCACGGCGGCGCTGACGGCGCTGGCCGACCAGCTGCGGCGCAGCCCGGCGACGATCGGCGACAACGTCAGTCTCGGCCCCGGCATCGCGATGTTCGCTGTCTACGCGGGACTCTCGCAGCGGGCGCGGTGGCCGGAGCTGGCGGACGCGATCGCCGCGGCGGGCTCGGGGAACACCGGCCCGCTGGCCGCGTTCGCGGCGCCGGTGCTGCACGACTCGCGGGCCCAGCCGTCGCGCATCGACGCGACGATCGCGACCCGCTGCAACGACAGCCAGACCCGGCTCTCGGCCGACCAGCTCGACCAGGTGGTGGCCGGGATGCGCGGCAAGTACCCGCAGTTCGGCGCGGTCGTCGCCCAGCAGCTGGCCTGGTGCGGCCCGTGGCCGGTGCGCACCGAGCCGCTGCCGGCCCCCGGCGCGCAGGGTGTCCCGCCGATCCTGGTCGCGGCCACCGCGACCGACCCGGTCACGCCCCAGGTGGGCAGCACCCGCGCGGCCGACCAGATGCCCTCCGCGGTGACGATCACCTGGCAGGGAGCAGGCCACGGCGCCCTCGGCGTCTCCCCCTGCGTCACGGACGCGGCCCGCGCCTTCCTCGTCGACGGCAAGATCCCCGCCGACGGCACCCTCTGCCCCGCGTGACCCCGCAACTCGCGTGATCAAAGCCGTGACCCGCGTGATCAGAGCCGGATCTCGCGTGATCAGAGCCGTGACTCGCGAGTTACGGCTCCAATCACGCGGGTCACGGGTTCAATCACGCGAGTTGCGGGTGTTGAGGCGGGCGGCCTGGCGGGTGAGGTGGTCGGCTTCGGCGAGGCTGGACGCCTTGGCCGCGGCGTCGGCGTACAGCTTCGCCGCCGTCTCCAGGTCGCCGTCGCGCTCGTGGAGGTAGGCCGACACCGCGGTGTGACGCGGGACCGCGGAGTCCACCTCGGCCAGTGCGGCCAGCCCGGCGCGCGGGCCGTCCGCTTCGCCGACGGCGACCGCGCGGTTGAGCCGCACGACCGGGCTGCCGGTCAGGCGGACGAGCTCGTCGTACCACTCGACGATCTGCACCCAGTCGGTCTCCGCGGCGTCCGGCGCGTCGGCGTGCAGGGCCGCGATGGCCGCCTGGGCCTGGAACTCGCCCAGCCGGTCACGGGACAACGCCCGCTGCAGGACGGCAACCCCCTCGGTGATCAGCGCGGTGTCCCACCGGGACCGGTCCTGCTCGGCCAGCGGGACCAGGCGGCCGCCGTCCGTCGTGCGGGAAGGCCGCCGGGCGTGGTGCAGCAGCATCAGGGCGAGCAGGCCGGCCACCTCCGGGTGGTCGATCGACGCCGCGAGCTGCCGGGTCAGCCGGATCGCTTCGGCGGCGAGGTCGACGTCCCCGGAATAGCCCTCGTTGAAGACCAGGTAGAGGACGCGCAGCACGGTCGCGACGTCGCCGGGCCGGTCGAACCGCACGCCGGACACGGTCCGCTTGGCCCGGCTGATGCGCTGCGCCATGGTCGCTTCGGGCACCAGGTACGCCTGCGCGATCTGCCGGGTGGTCAGCCCGCCGACGGCCCGCAGCGTGAGCGCGACCGCCGACGACGGCGTCAGCGACGGGTGCGCGCACAGGAAGTACAGCTGCAGCGTGTCGTCCACGGCCGTCGCCTGCCCGGGCGGCACCTCGGCGTCCACGACGTCCTCGCGCCTCCGCCGGGCGGCATCCGCCCGGGTCGCGTCGAGGAACTTCCGCCACGCCACGGTGACGAGCCAGCCCTTCGGGTCCCGCGGCGCGTCGCACGGCCAGACGCGCAGTGCTTCGACGAGCGCCTCCTGGACGGCGTCCTCGGCCGCCGCGAACTCGGCGCCGCGGCGGACGAGGACGGCCAGGACGCCCGGCGTGAGGCTGCGGAGCAGGGATTCGTCCACGAGCTCAGCCGATCCGCTCGGCCGGCGCGACGACGATCCCGCGGACGAAGAGCCGTGGCGGAACCATGGTGCCCACCGTCATTCCGTGATGGTGGGCGGCGCGGCCAGGAACGGGCGCAGCTCGAGCCACTCGTGGATCGGCTCCCCGTTCGGGCCGGGCGCCGCCGACAGCTCGGCGGCCAGCTCGAGGGCCCGCTCGTAGCTGTCGACGTCGATCACCGTCCAGCCGGCGATGAGGTCCTTGGTCTCGGGGAACGGGCCGTCGGTCACCGGCGGCCGTCCCTCGCCGTCGTAGCGCACGAAGGTGCCCTCCGGGGCGAGCGCCTGGTGCTCGACGAACTCGCCGGTGGCCACGAGCTTGTCCCCGAAGTCCCGCATGTACTCGACGTGCGCGGCGATCTCCTCCGGCGTCCACTGGTCGATCGTCGTGTCGCAGTTGGCCGGGGCCGGCGCGCCGCGGTAGTGCTTCAGCAGCAGGTACTTGGCCATCGTGGTGCTCCCTCGGGGTCGGACGGCCCATTCTGGCCGCTCTCACCCCGGGGACGGAGCCGGTTCCGGCGTTTCGACATCACCGGAAGAGGTTTTTCGCGGCCGCCCTGATCGGCGGGACGGCCGCGAAAGCCCGGTTACTGGCGGTAGGACTCCACCTCGGACACCGGACGGGCCTCGGCTTCGTCCGGGTTCTCGTGGAACTCCGCCTTCGCGCGCCGCTGGCGCAGCAGGTCCCAGCACTGGTCGAGCTGCTGCTCGACCGCGGTGAGCCGGGTGCGGTCGTCGCCGTCGAGGCCCACGCCGACCGACCGCGAGCGGAGCTCGTGCTCCTCCGCGATCAGCTCGTCGATCCGGCCCAGGATCTCACCGTCGGCCATCTGTTCCTCCTCTTCGCGGGTGCGCTCGTCCAGACGCTACCCCGCACCCGGGAATTCCCGCCGGGCGCGGATCGTTGACCAGGGCATGAGCACCGTTGAGCTGACCGCCGAGAACTTCGACCAGACGGTAACCGACAACGAGTTCGTCCTGATCGACTTCTGGGCGAGCTGGTGCGGGCCGTGCCGCCAGTTCGCGCCGGTCTACGAAAAGGCCTCCGAGAAGCACGAGGACATCGTCTTCGCGAGCGTCGACACGGAAGCGCAGCAGCAGCTCGCCGCGGCTTTCGACGTCCGCTCGATCCCGACGCTGGCCATCATCCGGGACAAGACGCTGATCTACGCCCAGCCCGGCGCGCTGCCCGAAGCCGCCCTCGAGGACCTGATCAAGCAGGCCCGCGAGGTCGACATGGACGAGGTCAAGCGCAAGGCCGCCGAAGCCGAGGCCGAACAGGCCTGACCACCACCACACGGCGAAGGCCGCCCCCGGGAAACCACAGGGGCGGCCTTCGCCGTGTTCGAGACAGCCGTGTTCAGGACCGGGTGGCGAGCCCGCGCAGGAAGAACGCCAGGTTGGCAGGCCGCTCGGCCAGCCGCCGCATGAAGTAGCCGTACCACTCGTCGCCGTAGGGCACGTAGACGCGCATCCGTGCCCCCGAGGCGGCGATCCGCGCTTGCTCCTCCGGCCGGATGCCGTAGAGCATCTGGAACTCGTGGTCGTCGTCGGTCCGGCCGTTCTGCTCGGCCAGCGCGGCGGCGATCTCGATCATCCGCGGGTCGTGCGAGGCCACCATCGGGTAGCCCTGGCCAGCCATCAGGACGCGCAGGCAGCGGACGTAGGACTTGTCCACTTCGGACTTCTCCGGGAACGCCACCGATTCCGGCTCGGCGTAGGCACCTTTGCACAGCCGCACCCGCGAGCCGGGCCCGGACAGCTCCCGGCAGTCCTGCTCGGTGCGCCGCAGGTAGGCCTGCAGCACCGCGCCCACCCACGGGTATTCGCCGCGCAGCTCGCGCAGGATGCCGAGCGTCGAGTCCGTGGTGGTGTGGTCCTCCATGTCGAGCGTGACCGTCGCGCCGACCGCCTCGGCCGCCGCGCAGATCTTGCGCGCGTTCTCCAGGGCGACGTCCTCGCCGTTCGACGGCAGGAACTGCCCCACCGCCGACAGCTTCACCGAGACGTCGGCCCCTTCGGCCAGCCCCTCGGCCGCCAGCGCCGACAGCACGGCTTCGTAGGCCGCCACGGTCGCGGCCGCCTGCGCGGCGTCGGTGGTGTCCTCGCCGAGGTGGTCGAGGGTGATCCGGCGCCCGTCGGCGGCCAGTTCCCTGGCCACGCGCACGGCGTCGGCGGTCTCGGACCCGGCGACGAACCGGCGCACCACGGATCGCGTGGCGGGCACGGCCTCGACGAGCCGCCGGATGCCCTGCGAACGGGCGGCGGCGAGCAGCGGGGCACGCAGCATGACGGTCTCCCTCTCAGCCCTGGTGCGGGTAACGCACGCTGGTCGGCGGCACGAACGTCTCCTTGACCGAGCGCGGGCTCGTCCAGCGGAGCAGGTTGAACACCGAGCCGGCCTTGTCGTTGGTGCCCGAGGCCCGCGCCCCGCCGAACGGCTGCTGGCCGACGACCGCGCCGGTCGGCTTGTCGTTGACGTAGAAGTTGCCCGCGGCGAACTTCAGCGCCTCGGACGCCTTCGCCACGGCCGTGCGGTCGTTGGCGATGACCGCGCCGGTCAGCGCGTACGCGGCGGAGGTGTCGATCAGCTTCAGGACGTCGTCGAAGCCACCGTCCTCGTAGACGAACACCGACAGGATCGGGCCGAAGTACTCGGTCGAGAAGATCTCGTGCTTCGGGTCGTCCGAGACGAGGATCGTCGGCTTCACGAAGTAGCCGACGCTGTCGTCGGCGGTGCCGCCGGTGAGGACCTCGACGGACGCGTCGTTCTTCACGCGGTCGAACAGGCCGGCGTGCTTGGTGAACGCCCGCCGGTCGATGACCGCGCCGCCGAAGTGCGAGAGGTCCGTGACGTCGCCGTAGGACAGCGCCTCGGTCTCGGCCACCAGGCCGTCCTTGAGCTCGTTCCAGACGCTGCGCGGGATGTACGCGCGCGAAGCGGCGGAGCACTTCTGGCCCTGGTACTCGAAGGCGCCGCGGACCAGCGCCGTACGCAGCACGTCGACGTCGGCGGAGGCGTGCGCGAGCACGAAGTCCTTGCCGCCGGTCTCGCCGACCAGCCGCGGGTAGCCGCGGTAGCCGGCGATGTTCGCGCCGACCGTGCCCCACAGGTGCTGGAAGGTCGCGGTCGAGCCGGTGAAGTGGATGCCGGCCAGGTCGCGGTGGGTCAGCGCGACCTCGGAGACGGCCTTGCCGTCGCCCGGCAGCAGGTTGATCACGCCCGGCGGCATGCCGGCCTCTTCGAGCAGCCGCATGGTCAGGTGCGCGGCGAACGACTGCGTCGGCGACGGCTTCCACAGCACGGTGTTGCCCATCAGCGCGGGCGCGGTGGGCAGGTTGCCGGCGATCGCGGTGAAGTTGAACGGCGTGATCGCGTAGACGAAGCCTTCGAGCGGCCGGTGCTCCATCCGGTTCCACACGCCCGGCGAGCTGATCGGCTGCTCGGCGAGGATGCGGCGGCCGAACTCGACGTTGAAGCGCCAGAAGTCGGCCAGCTCGCAGGCGGAGTCGATCTCGGCCTGCGTCGCGGTCTTGGACTGGCCGAGCATGGTGGCCGCGTTCAGCGTGGCGCGCCACTTGCCGGTGAGCAGGTCGGCCGCGCGCAGCAGGATCGCGGCGCGGTCGTCGTAGGACAACGCGCGCCACTCCGGCGCGGCCTTCGCGGCGGCCGCGATGGCGTCGTTCGCGTCCTGCTGCGTCGCGCTGTGGATGGTGCCCAGCACGTGCGCGTGGTTGTGCGGCTGGACGACGTCGATCTTCTCGCCGCCACCGGGGCGCTGCTCGCCGCCGATGGTGACGGTCAGGTCGACCGGTTCCGCCTGGCCCAGCCGCTTGAGCGCACCCTCGAGTTCCGCGCGCTCAGCGCTGCCCGGCGCGTAGGTCAGCACCGGCTCGTTCTTCGGGGCGGGGGTCTGGGTCACGGCGTCCACGGCGGCTCCTCTGCTTCGTCGTTCAGATGCCCCGAACGGTAACTCCGGACACGCTCCGGCGGCTTGTCCGATCGGCTAAAATCGCCCGGGTGAGCTTGGCTGATCGGATAACGCTGCCGTGACGTCGCTGCGCCACGTCCTGGCGACACTGGGCGAGCCGCTCGTCGAGGTCGTCGTGGCTCCGCACGGCCTGGGCGTTCCGGTCTCCGACGTCGTGATCCTCGACCCCGAGGACCCGCTCGAAGCCTCGGCAGGCGACCTGGTGCTGGTGATCGGCGCCCGCGGCCGGGCGGCGGCCGCGGCCATCCGCGCGGCCGGGCGCGGCGGCGCGGCCGCGGTGGCGGTCAAGGGCGCCACGGGTGCCGACGTCGCCGCCGACGCGGGCGTCGCGCTGCTCACGGTCGGCGCGGAGGCGCGCTGGGAGCAGGTGGAGTCGCTGGCGCGCGGGGTCGTCGAAGCGGCCCGCGCGGGCGGCGAAGCGGCCAGCGGCGAGGTGCTCGGCGACCTGTTCGCGCTGGCCCAGACGATCGCGACGCTCACCGGCGGCCTGGTCAGCATCGAGGACACGGCGAACCGCGTGCTCGCGTACTCCCGGGCCGGCGACGAGGTCGACGAGCTGCGGCGGCTGTCCATCCTCGGTCGCGAGGGGCCGGAGCGTTACCTCGCGATGCTCCGCGAATGGGGCGTCTACCAGCGGCTTCGCGCCGGGGAAGGGATCGTCCGGATCGACGAGCGCCCCGAGCTCGGCATCCGGCGGCGCATCGCGGCAGGCATCCACGCCGGCAAGCAGCCGCTCGGCACCATCTGGGTCCAGGAAGGCGCGCAGCCGCTCACCGAACGGGCCGAGACGGCGCTGCTCGGAGCGAGCCGCACGCTGGCCCCGCAGCTGATCCGGGCCCGCACGCTGCCCAGCCCGGAGCTGCGGCTGCGCGAAGACCTCCTGGCCAGCCTGCTGGAAGGCCGGCTGGACGCGGAGTCCGTCGCCGACGACATCGGGGCGGACCCGGCGCGGCCCGCGCAGGTGCTGGCGTTTTCGCTGGAACGGTCGGACAACCGGCAGCTGCGGCGGGCCGAGCTGGTCCACCTGATCGCCGTCCACACCGCGGCCTACCGGCGCAGCGCGCTGGTGAGCGTGATCGGCGGCCGCGTCTACGCGCTGCTGCCGGACCTGCCCGAGCACTCGGACGCGGCGGTGCTGGCGCTGGCCCGCGAGATCACCGCGACGGCCCGCCGTCACCTGGACGTCCCGGTCCGCGCGGCGCTCGGCGGCGTCGTCCCCCGGCTGTCGGAGGCGGCGGCGTCCCGCGGCGACGCCGACCGCGTCCTGGCGGCGATGACCCGCGGGAACTGGGCCGCGGACGTCGCTTCGCTGGCCGACGTCCGCGCCGAGGTGCTGCTCTCGGAGGTGCTGGCCTACCTGAGTTCGCAGCCGCGCATCCGCGACCCGCGGCTGACGGCGCTGGTGGAGCACGACGCGGAACACGGCGGGATCCTCGTGCCGGCCGTGCTGGCCTGGCTGAACGCGTTCGGCGACGTCCGCGCGGCGGCCCGGGTGCTCAACATCCACCCGAACACCGTCCGGTACCGCGTCCGGCGCGCGGCCGAAGTGTCCGGAGTGGACTTCGACGACCCGGCGCAACGGCTTCTAACTGAGCTGCAGCTGCGGCTGTGACCCTGCTAGCTTCGCGCGCGTGGATCTTTTTTCGCGCACGTGGGCGGCGTTGCGCGCCGCGGTCGCGGCCCTTCCCGGCTCCGAGTTCGCGAAGCCGTCCGGCTGCCGGGGGTGGCTGGTCCGGGACCTGGTCTGCCACCTGGTGATCGACGCGCAGGACGTGCTGATCACCCTCGCCACCCCGGCGTCCTCGCCGGTGACGCACGACGCGATCACGTACTGGGCGGTGTCTTCTTCGCTTCCCTCGGGCGAAGACCCGCTGTCGGCGCTGATCGTCCGGCTGGCGGCGGCGTACGAGGACCCGGCGCTGCTGAAGTTCCACCTGGACGACGTGGGATCGGCGGCCGGCCGGGCGGCGGACCTGGCGGACCCGGGCATGCGGGTGTCGACGCAGGAAATGGTCTTGACCGCGGGCGACTACCTGGCGGCGTACGTGCTGGAGTGGACACTGCACCACCTGGACCTGGTGGCGCACGTGCCGTCGGTGGCGGGGCCGCCGTCGGAGGGGCTGGCGCGGACGCGGGCGATGGTGGAGAAGATCGCGGGGGCGCGGTTCCCGGCGTCGATGCCGGACGAGGACGTGCTGCTGGTGGCCACCGGGCGCCGCAACGCCACGGCCGCCGAGCGCGCCGCACTGGGCGACCTGGCCGCGCGGCTGCCGCTGGTGCTCGGGTGAGGCAGGGCGCCCTGCCTCACCCGGCTCACCTCACGCCTTCACCAGGCTGAACCGGCGCCGTTCCACGTCGACGGCTTCGATGCGGACCGGCAGCCGCGTTCCGGCTTCCGGTGCCGCGTCGGTCACCAGCAGGCCGTGGATGCCGTCCGCGACCTCGACGAACGCACCGAACGGCACCACCCGGACCACGACGCCGTCGAGGACGCCGCCCTCGGCGTGGGCCGCGAGGAACTCCTGCCACGGGGTCATGCGATTTCACCTCCCTTCCGCGCACGTCCCGATCAGGGTGTGGGCGAGGAGGCGGCGGCCCGCGGGGCCGCCCGGAGGTCACGGCACAGCCGGGTACCCCGTCTGCTCACGGCTCGAGGCCGACCCGGCAGTCACGCGAAAAATCGTACCACCGGAATGCGCGCCGAAATTCTTTGACGCGATATCGGCGGATCAGGAAATGGGCTGACACAGCCCCGCCAGTTCGGCCAGCGCGGCGAAGGAATCGAACCGCGCGGATTGGTCGTGGGCGGCGGTCGTGGCCAGGATTTCGTCCGCGCCGGTGAGCGCGACGAGCCGGCCCAGCCGGTCGGCCACTTCGGCGGTCGTGCCCGAAATCTGGCTGTCCAGCGTCTCTTCGAGCCGCCGTCGCTCGCGGTCGGTCATCGGTCCCGCGAGGACGTCGCCGGGCGGGTCCAGGGGCGGGAAGACGCCGTGGGAGCGCGAATAGACCGTCGCCCAGGCCTCCGAGACGAGCAGGCGGCGGGCGGCCGCCGCGGAGTCCGCCACCGCGATCGCCGAGGAGACGACGACGTACGGTTCGCGCGCCCACTCGGACGGGCGAAACCCGTCCCGGTACCGCGTCACAGCCTCGGCCAGTGCCGCTTCACCGCGCACCGGCGCGATCACCAGCGGCAGCCCGAGCTCCGCGGCGAGGTCCGCACCGGACCCGGTGGCCAGCAGGAACGGCGGCACGCGCAGGCCTTCGGCGGGGTAGGCGTGCACGCCGGGGTAAGCGTGTTCCCCGGTGAAGAACCCGAGCAGCTCGCGGACCTGCGCGCCGAAGTCGTCGGCGGCCTCTTTGCCGTGCCCCAGCGCCGATCGGACGCCGCCGGTGAAGCCGACGGACCGGCCGAGCCCCATGTCGATCCGGCCGGGGTGAAGCGCTTCCAGTACGCCGAACTGCTCCGCGACGACCAGCGGCCGGTGGTTGGGCAGCATGACACCCCCGGTCCCGACCCGGATCCGGCTGGTCGCCCCGGCGACGGCGGCGGCCAGCACGGTCGGCGCGGAGCCGGCAACGCCGGGCACGCCGTGGTGCTCGGACACCCAGAACCGGTGGTAGCCCAGCCGTTCGATGCCCGCGGCGAAGGCGACGGTGTCCCGCAGCGCCTGCGCGGGCCCGCGATCCCGCCGCACGGGCGAGCGGTCGAGCACGGAGAACCTCACGCCGGGTGCAACGCCCGGCGTCCGGCGGGATTCCCGTCAGGGCCGCCAGCGCTCGCTGTACTCCGGGTGGTCTGCGTAGGGCAGGGCCAGCAGGCGCAGGGTGAGGCACCAGTTGGAGCCGGCCTCGTCGGCGGGCACGTGGCAGGTTTCACACCAGTATTCGCTGCCGTAGAGCGGAAAACCGGGCACCTTCTCCGACACCGTGGTGCGGTGGGCGAGCAGGATCCGCCGGGTCGCCTCGATCTCGTTGATCATCTGGTTGACCACGTCGAGCTCGAGATCGGTGAGCCCCCGGATCTTCTGCTCCACGGCGACCTTCGTCTCGCCGCGGTTCATCGCCTCGCCGGCCTTCGCCTTGTTGACGGCCTGCATGATCAACGCCTGCCGCGCGCCCACGCGCGCCGCGAGGAAAGCGATCAGGTCGTCCACGAACGGCCTCCTTCCTCGAACCCGCTGCCCGATGGTCGCCAGTCAGGGACCGCACGTTACGCCGTCGGAGACCAAGATCGTGACATCGAGTTCGGCCGTGCAACATTTGTAACCGGAAAGGCGACAGCGGGCGCTTGAGTGATCACTCGCTGTTCGGATTGGTTCTTTCGGCGGAGCGGAATTGCGCGGTGGGGCGGGGGTTTTGGTGAGGACCGCCACGGCTGTGGTCGTGGTTACAAGGGGTGGCGGATTCGCAGTGGTTCACACCACTGCGTAACACCGGGCGCCGCCGAGACGTCTGTGGCCAGTACAGAGTCACGGAGGTTGTCATGTCCGTTCCGGCCTCACCCGGCCCGCAGGTGCCGTACTTCCCGCCGCCCGCTCCGCCGCCCCGGCGCCGGAAGTGGCCGTGGGTCGTCGGGGCGCTCGTCGTGGTGCCCGCGCTGGCCGCGGGCATCGTGCTGGCGATCGCGTTCGGCACCGTCGCTGCGAGCCCGTGCCTCGACAAGGCGCAGCACGCCCCCTGCGTCGGCCCCGACGGCACGTGGATCTCCGCCGACGGCGGCGCCCGGCCGCGTGACGCCGCCGCGCCGGCGACCACCAGTCCGTCGATCCCCGCCTTCGCCGTCCCGACGACCACCGAACCGGTGCTCCCCGAGCCGACGGCCAAGGACTACTCGGTCGAACTGGCCGTCCAGTCCAAGCAGTGCTTCGGTTCGGCGGGGTGCAACGTGGTCGTCGAGCCGAAGCTCAGCTTCCTCGGCGCGAGCACCCTGCTCTGGGAGTGCGACATCACCTACAGCATCTCGGGGGACGCGTCCGGCGACCTCATCGAGACCGCCTACGCCCAGGGCGGCACGTCCTACCGCGTCGATCGCACCGTCATGAGCACCAAGAACACCAAGGTCGTCCCGAAGGCGACCGTGACCGCGGTCAGCTGCCGCAAGCCGTGACCCCTATTCCGGCCGGGCCTTGCTCGGCTGGACCCGCTTCGGCTCCCCCGGCATCTTCGGGTAGTCCGGCGGATACGGCAGCTCCCCCAGCCCGTGGTCCCGCAGGTCCCGCTCGTACCACTCCAGCGCCGTCTCGAGGCCGAACGGCGACGCGTCCATCCCCGCGTGCAGGTCTCCGTGCTCCTTCAAGAACGCCGGGATCGTCAGCACGTCGAAGTCGTCCGCGTCCACCTCGTCCAGCAACTCCCACGTCAGCGGGGTCGACACCGTCGCGCGGGGTGTCCCCCGGACCGACCACGCCGACGCCACCGTGCGGTCCCGCGCCGCCTGGTTGTAGTCCAGGAACACCCTCCCGCCGCGCTCCTCCTTCCACCACGCGACCGTCGCCTTGCCGGGGATCCGGCGGGAAACCTCGCGGCCCAGTGCGATCACCGCGTGGCGGACCGCGATGAAGTCCCACTCCGGGCGGATCCTGACCAGCACGTGCACCCCGCGGCCGCCGGAGGTCTTCGGCCAGCCCGTCAGGCCCGCGTCCGCCAGCACCTCGCGGACCACCCTGGCCACCTCGACCGCGTCCGCGAAGCCCGCGCGGTCCGGCGGGTCCACGTCGATGCGGAGCTCGTCCGGGTGGTCGACGTCGGGACGGCGGACCGGCCACGGGTGGAAGTCGAACGTGCCCAGGTTGGCCGCCCACGCGAACACCGCGGGCTCGGTCGGGCACACCTCGGCCGCCTTGCGGCCCGACGGGAACGTGATCTCGGCCGTCTCGATCCACGGAGGTGCGCCCTTGGGCACGCGCTTGGCGTAGAACCACTCGCCCTCGACGCCGTCGACGTAGCGCTTCAACGTCGTCGGGCGCTCGCCGATCGCGCGCAGCAGCGGCTCGGCGACCGTGATGTAGTGCTCCACGACCTGCCGCTTCGTGATGCCGCGCTGGGGGAAGTACACCTTGTCGGGGCTCGAGACGCGGACCGTGCGCCCGCCCACCTCGTACTCGACCGGATCACCGTTCTTGGGCATGCGGCCACGCTAGCCGCCCGGAAGCCCCCCGGTAGGCTCGAACGGGTGTCCGGCCGCACCAAAACGATCGTCGCGCTCGCCGTGCTCGCCGTCTTCGCGGCGGCCGCGGTGCTGCTGCCGATCCCCGGGCCTGCCGAACTGCGGGCCTGGGCCGCCGCCACCGGCCCCGCCACGCCGCTCGTGCTGCTCGTGGCGTACTCGCTGCTCACCGTGGCGCCCATCCCGCGGACCGTGTTCAACCTGGCCGCCGGCCTGCTCGTCGGCACCGCGGCCGGGATCGCCATCGGCCTGGTCGCCACCACCATCGCGGCCGCCCTCTCCTTCGGGCTGGCCCGGCTGCTCGGCCGCGACCTGGTCACCCGGCACCTGCACCGCTCGGCCGTGAAAACGGTCAACGACCGGCTTTCCGGCGGCGGTGTCCTCGCCATCACGTCGCTGCGGCTGATCCCGGTGGTGCCGTTCGCCCCCTTCAGCTACCTCTGCGGGGTGTCCTCGGTGCGGCTCGCCCCCTACCTGGCCGGTACGCTGCTCGGGAGCGTGCCCGGCACGGTCGCCGTGGTCGTCCTCGGCGACGTCCTGACCGGCGACACGCCGCCCGCGCTGCTCGCCTGTTACGGCGTGTTCGCGCTGGCCGGAGCGATCGGCCTGGTCAAGGTGTTCAAGAAGCGGGCACCGGCCGAACCGCAGCCCGCCGGACCGGCTGGCTGACGGGAAGAGCACGCGGCCGACCGCTACACTCGATCGGGTGCGCGAAGCGGTACCGCGCTGAGCAGGGCCACCACCACCGGGAATTTCGTCAGGAGCAGTCGCCATCGACACCGGTCAGCTGATCGCGGGGCACTACCGCCTCGTCGAGCACATTGGTAGCGGTGCCATGGGTGTCGTGTGGCGCGCGACCGACGTGCGCCTCGAACGCACCGTCGCGATCAAGCAGATCCTCCCGCAGCCGGGCGTCTCCGAGACCGAGCGCGACAACATGCGCCAGCGCGCCATGCGCGAGGCGAAGAACGCCGCCCGGTTCCAGCACCCGAACGCCATCGTGGTCTTCGACATCGCCGAGCACAACGGCGACCCGTGCCTGGTGATGGAGTACCTGAACGGGCCCAGCCTCTCCACGATCCTGGCCGAGGAGGGCACGCTGCCGCTCGGCCGGGTCGCCCGGATCGGCGAGCAGGTCGCGTCCGCGCTGGTCGCCGCGCACCGCGCCGGGATCGTGCACCGCGACGTCAAGCCGGGCAACATCCTCATCGACGAGACCGGCACCGCGAAGATCACCGACTTCGGCATCTCCCGCGCGGCCGGCGACATGACGCTGACGGCGACCGGCCTGATCGGCGGCACCCCCGCGTACCTGGCGCCCGAGCTGGCCCGCGGCGCCGACCCGGTGCCCAGCTCCGACGTCTTCGCCCTCGGCGCGACCCTCTACCAGGCGATCGAGGGCACCACGCCGTACGGCAACACGACCAACCAGCTCGCGCTGCTCTACGCGGCGGCGAACGGCCAGATCAACCCGCCGGTGCAGGCGGGCGCGGCCACCGCGCTGCTGATGAGCCTGCTGCGCAGCGAGCCGGGCGAGCGGCCGAGCATGGCCGAGGCCCGCGAGCGGCTGGCCGCGCTGGCCCGCACCGAGCCGGGCGGCATGACGGCGTCCCCGCCGCTGCTGTCGGGTGGCGGGGGCCGCAAGCCCGCGGCGCCGGCGTCTTCGGACGACGGCGAGCGGCCGCCGTGGCAGCGCACGGCGGGCGCGGCACCGTCGTCCCCGCCGGTCGGCACGCCCGTACCGGCGAACAAGCCCGCGGCCAAGGCGGCGTCGAACCCGCCGCGCCCGACCGCGGCGTTCATGCCGATGCGGTCCCCGGCCGCGCCGCCGAACACCCCGCCGAGACCGATGCCCGCGGCCGCGCCGTCGGCCAGGGCGCCCCAGTACTCGTCGAACGCGCCGAAGCCGGACAACAAGCGCAAGTACGCGGTGTTCGCCGGGGCCGGCGCGGCGGTCGTCGTGGTCGCGGTGATCGTGTTCCTGGTCCTGAACTCCGGCAACGGCGGTTCGGGCGGCACCACGACCGCCCAGTCGCCGGGCAACCAGCCGACCACGGGCCACAGCTCCTCCAAGACGAACAGCCCGAGCGACGACGCACCGGCTTCCGCCAAGCTCGGCCAGACGCCGTCCGAAGGCAAGATCAGCGACTACGGTTCCGCCGGGCGGCTTCTCGCCGACCGGTTCTACGCGAACCCCGCCGGGAACTGGAGCCTGCTGACCCCGGCGGCCCAGCAGGTCTACGGCAGCGAGCAGCAGTTCCAGGATTACTGGTCCGGCCAGACGGTGCCCACCTACGGCAAGGCGCGAGCCGACTCCGGCGGCGCCAACGCCGACGGGTCGATCACCATCAACATGGACCTCGGCAGCCAGTCGCGCCGCCCCTTCCGGATCGTTCTGGTCGGCGGCCAGATGCTGATCGACAGCAACACCAAGCTCGACGCGTCCGCCACCGGGCAGTGAGACTTAACGCGCGTCCGGTGGGCTGAGGGGCCCGGATGGCCTACCGTGGTGGCATGGCCGACGACGGAGCTTCGCTGCCGGGCCAGAATCCTCGCTTCCACGAGGACCTGGTCGGCCTGGACCCGTACGACCCGGAGGCGCGCGCGTTCGCCGAGCACCTCGACCGCATCGAACGGTGCGGCCCGAACTTCACCATCGAAGCCGCCCTCGACGGCGTGGCCGACTTCGCCGACTCCAGCAACCGGCTCGGCGGGCTGCGCTACTGGGTGTCCGCCCTGATCGTCGTGCTCATCGTGCTCGGCGTGATCGTGGCCGCATGGGACATCGTGGTGCACGCCCTCGCCTGGCTCGCGGCGTAACGTGGGGCGGGTGAAAGGTATGAAACCCGTTGTCGGCGCGACCCCGCGCGTCGTGAAGTCCGAGCAGGAGTGGCGGGCGCAGCTCAGCCCCGACGAGTACGCCGTGCTCCGCCAGGCGGGGACCGAACGGCCCTTCACCGGCGAGTACACCGACACCAAGACCACCGGTGTCTACGAGTGCCGCGCCTGCGGTGCCGAGCTGTTCCGCAGCGACACGAAGTTCGAGAGCCACTGCGGCTGGCCGTCGTTCTACGACCCGGCCGACTCCGACGCCGTGCTGCTGCGCGAAGACCGCACCATGGGCATGAAGCGCATCGAGGTGCTCTGCGGCTCCTGCCACAGCCACCTCGGGCACGTCTTCGAAGGCGAGGGGTACCCGACCCCGACCGACCAGCGCTACTGCATCAACTCGATCTCGCTGAAGCTGGTCCCCCAGGCGTGAGAACGCCCAGCCTAAATCTCCCTTAAGCGAGCAACCCGCCGCCCTTCCTCGAACGTAGTCTCCGCACACGGACGAGGGAGGGCGGACTCATGACCGACACCTGGGGCATTCCCGGACCGGTGTTCGCGGGGCTCTACGGCGGCCTGCTGCTCCTGACGGCGCTGGCCGCCGCGGTGCGGGGCGCGCTGGTGCTGCGCGGCCGCGCGGGCGACGGCCCGAACCGGCCCGAAGAGCTGGCCGTGCTGACCGGCGGCCGCCGCCGCTTCGGCGAGTACATCGTCGCCGGCCTGCTGGAGCAGCAGGTGATCCGCCTGGCGGGCAACGGCAGGCTCAGCCGCGTCAAGGGCACGGCCGCCGACCCCGTCGGCCGCGAGGCGCTGAGCCGGATCGGCAAGAACGGCTCCTCGATCGAGCGGGTGTGCGACGCCGCCGCGGACCACAAAGCCGCCCGTGAACTCGAAGCTGCGCTCATCGGCCGCGGCCTCCTCGCCGATCCGCGGAAGCTGCGCTCGACCTGGATCGCCACCGCGGTGGCCTACTGGGCGGTGGTCGCCCTCGGCCTGGTCCGGCTGATCGCCGGGGCGAGCACCGGGCACCCGGTGGGGATCCTGCTGGGCCTGCTCGCCGTGGGCACCGTCATCGCGATCGCCACCACGGTCAAGGCGCGGAACCGGCCGGCGGTCAAGGCCACCTTCGCGGGCCGGGCGGCGGCCCGCCGGGCCGGCACGCTGTCGACCGGCGCGACCGCGGCCGTCGCCGCGGAGGGGCTGGCCGGGCACCCCGACCAGGACGTCCGCGCCGCCGTCACCCGGGCCGCGCAGCACGCCACCACCCGCCTCCACAACCGCCGCACCCGCCTGGCCGGGGCCGGCGGCGGCACCGCCGTCGGCTTCTACGGCGGCAGCTCGTGCGGCGGGGGCAGCAGCTCCTGCGGGGGTGGGGGCGGCTGCGGCGGAGGCGGGGGCGGCGGGGGCTGCGGCGGTTGAAACGCCGACGCGAGCACGTGCGTCTCACAGCTACGGTAACCGCGACACACTGAGGGGAGACGGGCGATGGACGACCCGTGGGGCATTTCCGGACCGGATTTCGTGGTCCTCTACATCGCGTTGCTCGGCGCGGTCCTGCTGATCAGGGTCGTCGCGTCCGGGGTGGTGAACAGCCGGGCGAGGCGGGCGGACGACGTGCCGCCCGGTCCGCCGCCGACCGTCTACCAGCTCGCCTTCCTCGCCGGCGGCCCCGACCGGGCCACCGACGCGGCGATCGCGGCGCTGGTCGAGCGCGGGCAGCTGCGCGTCAACAGCTACAAGCAGGTCAGCCAGGCCGGGACGCGGCCGTACGAGCCGCTGGAGCAGGCGGTCTTCGACGCGGCACAGCTGAAGACGACGGCGACGCTGCGGGCGTACGGCCGCCAGTCGGCGGCGATGCGGGCCCTCGAAGAGGGGCTGGACCAGCGCGGCCTGCTGGCGTCGGCGGCCGCCAAGCGGCAGGTGTGGACGTTCGTGCTCCTCCTGCAGCTGGCCGTGCTGGCGCTCGGCGTGGCCCGGCTGGCCAACGGCATCTCGCTCGGCCGCCCGGTCGGGATCCTGGTGTTCCTGGTGCTCGTCGCGGCGGTCCTGACGGTCGCGGCGGCGGTCCGCCGGTCGAAGACCGGGCCCCGGCAGCCGTCGGCCGCCGGGCACCGCCTGCTCGGCCAGGCCCGGGCGGCGGCCAGCGGACCGGTCCCGGCGGGCATGCTGGCCGGCGGCGTCCTGCTCGGCGGGGCGGCGGCCGCGGTCGCGCTGGGCGGCTGGGCGATGTACCCGGACGAGGAGCTCAGCGCGGCGCTGGCCCCGCCGGTCACCTACGGCGGCGGTGGCTCGTCGGGGTCGTCCGGGTCGTCGTGCAGCAGCGGGTCGTCGTGCTCGAGTTCGTCGTGCAGCAGCGGCTCGTCGTGCGGAGGCGGCGGCTGTGGCGGAGGGGGTTGCGGTGGGTGAGCTGGGCATCGGCATCGGCTGGCGGCACGAGCTGGACCTGTCCATCGCGCGGCTGCCGGGCGTGGACTGGGTCGAGGTCGTCGCCGAGAACCTGCACGCCGACCACCTGCCGGAGACGCTGGTGGCGCTGCGCGAGCGGGGCCTGCCGGTGCTGCCGCACGCGGTCTCGCTGTCCCTCGGCGGGGCCGAGCCCCTGGACACCGGCCGCGTCCAGCACCTGGCGGAGATCGCCAGGGCCCTGGACGCGCCGCTGGTCAGCGACCACGTCTGCTTCGTGCGCGCGGGCGGCCTCGATTCGGGGCACCTGATGCCGCTGCCCCGCACGCGCGAGGCGCTGGACGTGCTGGTGGCGAACGTCCGGCTGGCCCAGTCCATCGTGGACGTGCCGCTGGCGCTGGAGAACATCGCCGCGGTGCTCGACTGGCCGGACGCCGAGCTGACCGAGGAGCAGTTCCTCACCGAGCTGACCGACCGGACCGGCTGCCTGCTGATCATCGACGTGGCGAACCTGTACGCCAACGCCCGCAACATCGGCACGGACCCGGAGGCGTTCCTGGACGGCATCCCGTGGGAGAGGCTGGCGTACGTGCACATGGCGGGCGGCATCGAGCGCGACGGCGTCTACCACGACACGCACGCGCACCCGGTGCTGCCGGAGGTGCTGGCGTTGCTGACGGAGCTCCGCCGCCGCACGGACCCGCCGGGCGTGCTGCTGGAACGCGACGACGACTACCCGACCGACGCCGAGCTGGCGGCGGAACTGGCAGCACTGCGGGCGGCGGTGACGGCGTGAGCCGCGAGGAGCTGGCTCGCCGCCAGGCGGAGCTGCTGCACGCGCTGCTGGCCGGCGGTCCGCCACCGGAGGGCTTCGACGCCGGACGGCTGCGGGTGGAGGCGACGGTGCTGCGGCGCAAGCACGGGCGCGTGCTGGCCTACCAGCGGCCCGAACTGGCGGAGGCGCTGGGCGAGCGGTTCGGGCCGCTGTTCGCGCAGTTCAACCGGGGCCGCCCGAAGAAGGCGGCGGAGAGGTCGGGAGCGTACGCGGACGAGTTCGTGAGGTGGCTGATCGAGGGCGGCCACCTGCCAAAGCCGAAGCGGCGGCTGGTGGACCGGCTTCGGCGCCGCTAGGGCGGCCTCGGGTCACCGGCGCTTCATTCGTTTGGTCGATGCCGATCGCAGGCTTCGGTGCTGTCATCGGTGATCACGCCCGCCTGAAGGAAATCATGCGCAAGTTCAGGCGTGGCTTCTGGAATCAAAGGATGCAGAAAGTGTTGATCCCGCTGTGCGCGATACAGCTGGCCGGATTCGTTGTCGATGTCACTGTATTTCATCAGCAGCTGGTATAGGTCGCCTCATGGCCTCCAGCGGTGTAGACGGCACCATGTCGGCCCCGACCTGGACCGCGCCCAAGATCAGCGATCTTGAGCCAAAGTCAGGTAAAGTGACGGAATGGTCATGCGGGTGGCGATTCCCGTGCTGCCGTGCCGAGATGTGCAGGCAGCGCGGTCGTACTTCACGGACACGCTCGGATTCGACACCATATTCACCTGGGAAACCCCACCGAGCTACGCGGCCGTGATCCGCGACACGGCCGAGTTCCACCTGTACGCCGAAAGCAGCGTCGGCCCGGCCAGGGTGACGGTTATCGTCGACGACGTCGATTCCTGCCACGACGAGCTGCGCGCCCGCGGCGCCGACATCGTCGAGCCACTGGCTGACCGGCCCTACGGGATGCGCGACTTCAACGTACGGACACCCGATGGGCACTTGTTGATCTTCAGCCAGCCGCTCACCGAAAACGGGTGACCATCAGCGGACCAGCCGGAAGAATGACCGGACCTCGTCGACGAACAGCGCCGGCTGCTCGAACGCCGTGAAGTGGCCGGGCTCGTTCCAGCACCGGATGTTCGGGAACCGGCGCTCCGCCAATCGCCGAGACGGGCACTGCAGCTCTCTGGGGAAGACCGGACAGCCGGTGGGTACGGTCACCGGCGCGCCGGCCGAGCCGGAGATCCATTCGTTGACCTGCCGGAGGCTTCCCGGTACAGCCGGACGGATGAGGCACCGGTGCCGGGCAGCAGTAGAGCATCACTCCAGCGGTTCGGCTCGGCCCGCGTCCGGGCCTTCTTCCTGCGCGTCCACAATTCCGCCGGGGTGTGGACAACCACGCTCTGACCAGGCTTTTTGTCGGCCACCGCCGATAGACTGGAACTGGGACCGGCCCCCTGGGGTGGGTGGGCTCTGTTCTGGGGCGGGGCTGCTCCGGGGCGGGCTGCTCCGGGGCGGACCGGCTGCGGCGCCGCTAGGGCGTCCAGGTCGGTTTATCGACTCCCGGCTCCCGTGTCCCGAACTCCCAGTAAGGCTGCGACCCCGGCAACCCACCCGCCATCTTCACCCGCGTCAGCCGCCCGTACCCGCTGTCCGCCTCCTCCAGCAGGTCGCCGAAGTCGACGTCGGCCGAAGCCGGGTCCTTGCGCCCCAAAGAATCCAGCCACCGGCCCGTCCCGGCCAGGGACAGCCGGGCCCGCCACGTGCCTCCGTCGGTCACCTGGCGGTGCAGCGCCGTCATCACCGCCGCCGCCGTGAGCCAGCCCGTGGCGTGGTCCAAAGCCTGGACCGGGAGCGGCGACGGCGGGTCGCCGAACGCCAGGCCGCTCGACATCTGGACCAGGCTGTCGAACCCGCGCCGGCGGGCCCACGGGCCCTCCCAGCCGTATGCGCTCAAGTCCGCGATCACCAGGCCCGGCCGCAGCTCGGCCAGCTCCTCCGTGCCGAAGCCGATCTTCGCCAGCGCGCCCGGCCGGAACGACTGCACCAGCACGTCCGCCCGGCTGATCAGCTTCTTCAGCCGCGCGCGGCCGCCCTCGGTGTCCAGGGCGACGAACGTCGAGCGCTTGCCCTGGTTCGTGTCGCGCACCAGCGCCTCGACCCGCGGCAGGTGCGCGGCCCCGACGTGCAGGACGTCCGCGCCGTGCGCTGCCAGTACGCGGCCGGCCACCGGGCCCGCCAGCACGTGCGTCAGCTCCAGCACCCGGATGCCGCCCAGCGGCCGGTCCGAGTAGAACAGCGTCCTCTTCGGCGCGTCGGCGACCGGGGAAAGCGAAACCAGCGGCAGTGAAGCCACCGCCTGCCCCTGCGGGTGCGCCGCCCACTCCGCCGGGGACCGCAGCTCGGCGGCCGCTCCCCCGGCGGCGACGACCGCGTGCTCGACCTCCCGCGCGCTCCGCCCGGCGACCGCCTTCTCGACCGCGCCGCGCGTCCCGGGCACACCGAGGCCCCAGCACACCGCCGCTTCGTGCCGCGGGTAGTTGCAGTGCAGGCGCACCCAGCCGTCCGCCGTGCGGTAGTCGCCCGACAGCGGCGCCCAGACGGACTCCGCGCCGGCACCGTCCACCTTCAGCAGCTGCTCGCTGCGGAACGCCGCCGCCGCGTGCCGGGTGTCCGCGGTGACCACGCCCGGCTCGATGTCGCGCAGGCGGAGCATCTCCGCGGCCGCCAGGGTGGCCGCCGCGATCGACGCGGTGGCGGCCGCCGCCACCCGGTACGGGCCGGGCAGCACGTCCTCGGTGCCGGTCAGTTCGAAGGGCCCCGGCGCGGACCCGGTGAGGGCGTCCCAGACCCCCGAGACGATGTCGCGCACTACGGGAGCGCCGCGACGAGCTCGGCCGGCGGCACGCGGGTGCCGGTGTAGAACGGGATTTCCTCGCGCACGTGCAGCCGCGCCTCGGTGCCGCGCAGGTGGCGCATGAGGTCGACGATCCGATGCAGTTCGTCGGCCTCGAAGGCGAGGATCCACTCGTAGTCGCCCAGCGCGAACGACGCGACGGTGTTCGCGCGCACGTCCGGGTAGTCGCGGGCTTCCTTGCCGTGGTCGGCGAGCATCTTGCGGCGCTCGGCGTCCGGCAGCAGGTACCACTCGTAGGACCGCACGAACGGGTAGACGCAGACGTACTTGCGCGCCTCTTCCCCGGCCAGGAAGGCCGGGATGTGGCTCTTGTTGAACTCGGCGGGCCGGTGCAGCGCGGTCTGGCTCCAGACCGGCGTCGACGCGCGGCCCAGCGGCGTCCGGCGGAACCCGGCGTAGGCGGCCTGGACCTGCTCGATCTCCTCGGCGTGCCACCAGATCATGTAGTCGGCGTCGGCGCGCAGCGCGGACAGGTCGTAGACACCGCGCACGGCGACGCCCTTGGCTTCGAGACCGTCCAGGTACTCCGTGGTCTCGCGGCCGGCGGTTCCCCGGTCCTCACCCAGCCTGCCCGGTTCGATCCGGAAGACCGACCAGGTCGTGTAGCGGATGGTGTCGTTGAGCTCGTTGTAGTTGACCCGCGCCATGAGTCCATCCTGTCACCGCGGGCGCCGGGCCGCCCTCACGGGTCGGGTGAGGCGCACTCACGAAGAGAGCTGGGCCGCGATCCGCTGCGCCGCCGCCTCCGCGGTGGCCACGCAGGCAGGCAACCCGACGCCGTGCAGGGTCGCCCCGGCGACCGCCAGTCCCGGCACGGCCGCCACGGCCTTCTCGATCCGCTCGACCCGCTCCAGGTGCCCGGTGCCGTACTGCGGCAGGCCGCCGCCCCACCGGGTCACCAACGTCTCGATCGGGGCCGCCGTCACGCCGGTCAGCCGGGCGAGGTCGTCGCGGACCACGCGGACCAGCTCGACGTCGTCGAACTGCAGCGCGCCCGGCTCGCCGAACCGGCCGACCGAGCCGCGGACCAGGACCGGACCGCGGCCGAAGTGGCCCCACTTCCGGGAAGAGAAGGTGAACGCCTTCGACGCGTACGACACGCCGGAAGCGTCCCGCTCGCCCTGGCCGATCAGGATCCCCGACGCCTCGGGCAGCGCGGTGCCGGGCGGCAGCGCCAGCGCGACCACGGCCATCGACGCCAGCTCGACCTCGCCGAAGGCGGCCGAGGCGGCCGGGACGACGTCGGCGAGCAGCCGACGGGCCGACGGCGCGGGCACCGCGAGCAGCACGGCGTCCACCTCGGCGAGGTTGTCCGCGGGGGCGTGCGCGGTCGGCGCCGCGCCGATGCGCAGCCGCCAGGCGGTGCCGTGCCGCGCGATCTCGCAGACCGGCAGGCCGGTCCGCAGCTCGGCGCCGGACGCCGCGGTGAGCCGGTCGATCACCGCGCCGAGGCCGCCGGGGACGGTCCCGAACACCGGCGCCGTCGACGGGTTCGACGGCAGCTGGGCGGCGGCCGCCGCGGTCAGCGAGCCCGCGCCCGCCGCCAGCGCGGCGGCCAGGCCGGGCATGGTCGCGCGCAGGCCGAGGCCGTCGGCGCCGCCCGCGTAGACGCCGCCGAGCAGCGGGTCGACCAGCCGGTCCACCAGTTCGTCGCCGAAGCGCTCGCGCAGCAGCGGCCCCAGCGGCAGGTCACCGCCCGGCAGCCGCAGCTCGGGCAGCGACGGCTCGGCCTCGACCGCCTTGCGGCCGGCTTCCGACAGCACCCCGGCCACCGACTCCGCGGACGCCGGCACCCCCATCACCGTGCCCGGCGGCAGCCCGGTGACGGCGCCGCCGGCGTGGATCTTCGCGCGGGCCTTCGTCGGGTGGACGACGTCGAGCCCCAGCTCGCGGACCAGGCCCAGCATCTCGGGACGGCGCACGAGGAACGCCTCGGCACCGACGTCGTAGGGCACCCCGGCGAGCTCGGCGGTGCGCAGCTTGCCGCCCGGCGCGGTCGTCTTCTCGAAGACGGTGATCTCGGCCCCCGGGCCGAGCAGCTGCCGCAGCCGGTACGCGGCGGTCAGCCCGGAGACGCCGCCGCCGACGACCGCGACGCGCTTCACAGCTCGTGCACCAGCCCGACCACGCGGGTCAGCACGTCGGGGTCGACGCCCGGGAGCACGCCGTGACCCAGGTTGAAGATGTGGCCGTCGGCCGCCTTGCCCTCTTCGACGATCCGGCGGACCTCGGCTTCGAGGACCGGCCAGGACGCGTGCAGCAGCGCCGGGTCGAGGTTGCCCTGCACGACCGCGCGGCCGCCGAGGCGCCGCACCGCTTCGTCCAGCGGGATCCGCCAGTCGACGCCGACTACGTCCGCGCCCGCGTCGCGCATCGCGGCGAGCAGCTCGCCGGTGCCGACGCCGAAGTGGATCCGCGGCACGCCGTACTCCGCGACACCGGCGAGGACCTTCGCCGAGTGGGGCAGGACGAACTCGCGGTAGTCCCGCTCCGACAGCGCGCCCGCCCAGGAGTCGAACAGCTGGACCGCGTCGACGCCGGCGTCGAGCTGGGCGCGCAGGAACGTCAGCGCCACGTCGGCCAGGCGCCCGGCCAGCTCGTGCCAGAGCGCGGGCTCCGAGTGCATCAGCGCCTTGGTGTGCTCGTGGTTGCGGCTGGGGCCGCCCTCGATGAGGTAGCTGGCCAGCGTGAACGGGGCGCCCGCGAAGCCGATCAGCGGGGTCTCGCCGAGCCGCTCGACCAGCAGCCGGACGCCGTCGGCGACCTTCGCGACCTGCTCGGGCGCCAGCTCCGGCAGCGCCTTCACGGCGGCGAGGTCGCGCACCGGCGCGGCCGCCACCGGGCCGGTGCCGGGCACGATGTCGATGTCGACCCCGGCCGCCTTGAGCGGCACCACGATGTCGCTGAACAGGATCGCCGCGTCGACGCCGTGGCGGCGGACCGGCTGCAGCGTGATCTCGGCGAGCATCTCCGGGTCGAAACAGGCGTCGAGCATCGGCACGCCCTCGCGCAGCGCGCGGTACTCGGGCAGCGAGCGGCCGGCCTGGCGCATGAACCAGACGGGCGTGCGGGCCGGGCGTTCGCCGCGCGCGGCGGCCAGGAACGGGGCTTCGGGCAGCTCGCGGCGGCCGGACGGGGCGGCCTGGCGCGGCAGGGGCGTGGTCTGAGACATCGCCGTCAATCGTGCCACGAGCCCGGTCGGGCCGTTCTCTCGGCGCGCCTGCGCCCGCAACAGGGCGTGCCCGCCCTAAAGTCGGTGCGTGACCGCGATGACGCCAGTGCCCGAACTCTTCCGCGAAGCAGTCGCGGCGCTGCAGTCCGTCCGGCCCCGCCGGGAGGTGCTGCTGGAGCCGATGCGCGCTCCGCAGCGGCTCGCGCCGTGGTCGTACGCGGTCAGCTGCGAAGTGGCCGGGCCGGCGGACGTGCTGGCCTCGGGCCGGCTGGTCCTGCTGCACGACCCGGAAGGCCAGGACGGCTGGGACGGCGTGCTGCGGCTCGTCATGTACGTGCGCGCGGAGCTGGACCGGGAGCTGGCGACCGACCCGTTCCTGCCGGCGGTCGGCTGGTCGTGGCTCACCGACGCGCTGGAAGTGTCCGGCGCGAGCTGGAAGGCCCTCGGCGGCACGGTGACCGAGACCTCGTCGGCCCGCTTCGGCGACATCTCCGGCCCCGCCAGGACCGACGACCTCGAGCTGCGGGCGTCGTGGACGCCGACGGACTCCGGGCTGCTGCCCCACGGGCAGGCCTTCTGCCAGGTGATGGCGAGCGTCGTGGGGCTGCCCCCGGTCGGGGTGACCCTCTTCGGCCAGCGCCAGGGCTCCTGAACCCCGGCCGTCCGGGCGATCTTCGGCAACGAATCGGCAACGGCGGGCCGTGACCGGCCGTCCCGGGAAGCCGTCTTGTACGGATGTGAGCAAAATTCACGTCCGCTGAACGCCGTTCACTCGCGGTGCCGGGCCCTGAGACGCCCCCAGACGCGCCGAACAGCGGGGATGGTGTCCCGGGACGCCCGGGTGTCCGTCACGGACTACGAGGGCGTTTCACGTCTCCTCGTTCGTGACTCCACGCGGTCACGCACCGCAACAAGATCAAATCACGCTCCGGGCCGCCACCGGCACCCCGAAACGGACACGGACCGTGACGACGACCGGCTTCGGCAAGCGCTCGCGCGGCCGGTCGGCAGAGTTGATCATGCCCCGGCCGGAGCCACATTCCGAGGGTTGGGGGAGCCCATCCGGCCCCTGGTCACTAGGCGCACCGGAAGCTGCACGCTTCATCTGCACGGCCATTTGGACGCCGGTAACTCCTTAGCATCGTGTTCGCTCGGCTATCCGTTAGCAACCGGCCGTGTACTAGCCCGATCGTGTTACGACGAACCCACTGAGTGACTGTTCGTTTGAGATAGATACCCATTCGATCCCCCCGCAACGGCCTCAGGACGGCTACAGTGCCTTCGACGACACCACTTTCGGTCTAAAGCTGGCGCGGCTGAACGGCCGAAGGTCCCGGTGCCGGTCGGGGGGCACGACCGACTCCAGGGAGGTAGTGACGTGGCTACCGTCGGCATTTCTCAGGCCGTCCGATCCACGCCAGCCGGCGCGTTGCCGGCGAGCATGGTTCCGCACCCGCGGGAAGAGCTCTTTTCGGTACTGGTGGTCGATGACCACCCGCTGTTGAGGGAGGCAATCGCAGCAAGACTCGCACAGATGGGTGCGGGCACCGTCCACGAAGCCGCCACGGTGGCCGAGGCGAGGGCGCGAGCACAGGCCACCGGGCCTTGTGACCTGGCGATCCTCGATCTCGGACTGCCGGACGGCAGCGGCATCGAGCTGGTCACGGAACTCCGTAGCCACGGCTGGCCGCGCGTGGTGGTCCTCGCATCCTCGGACGACCCGTACGCGGTCCGCTCGGCCTTCCAGGCCGGGGCCCAGGCGTACCTGCTGAAGTCCGCGTCGCCGGTCGTGGTGACCGACGGCGTGCGGCGCGTGCTCGAGGGCGGCGTCTACGCCGACCCGAGCGTGGCTCCGGTGCTGGCCACCGGGACCCGCGTCGCGGGCACCGACAACACCCCGCGCGAGCTGTCCGCTCGCGAGGTGGAGGTGCTCCAGCTGGTCGCCGACGGGCAGTCCAACAAGGAGATCGGCGAAGAGCTC
This sequence comes from Amycolatopsis sp. Hca4, assembly GCF_013364075.1. Taxonomy (GTDB): domain Bacteria; phylum Actinomycetota; class Actinomycetes; order Mycobacteriales; family Pseudonocardiaceae; genus Amycolatopsis. The sequence goes on along the minus strand of NZ_CP054925.1, from coordinate 9,040,359 downwards.
TCGCTCTCCGCCCTCACCGTCAAGTCCCACCTGTCCCGGATCGGGCGCAAGCTCGGCACGGGCGACCGGGCCCAGATGGTGGCGCTGGCCATGCGAGCCGGCGTGATCCGCTGACGCAAGCGAACAGCCCTGCGGGGCGGGCAGACCAGGCGCGGTATGCCCGTCCCGTAGGGTCGTCAACCATGGGAAGTGCAGAGGCCGAGGACACCGGGATGGAGATCGAGTCCACGGGCGGCCCTGTGCTGCTACGCGAACCTGCCGAGGGCACGCCCCCGGTGATCACCGACGCTGCCGCGCTGGCCGAGGCCTGCGCGAAGCTCGCTGCGGGCTCCGGAGCGGTCGCCGTCGACACCGAACGCGCGTCCGGCTACCGGTACTGGCCCAAGGCCTACCTCGTGCAGCTGCGCCGCGAGGGTTCCGGCACGGTGCTGATCGACCCGATCGCACTGGCCGACGACCTCCAGCCGCTGCGCGACGTCCTCAACGACCTGGAGTGGGTGCTGCACGCGGCCTCCCAGGACCTTCCCTGTCTCGCCGAGCTGGGCCTGCGCCCGGCGGCGCTGTTCGACACCGAGCTGGCCGGCCGGCTGGCGGGCTACGAACGCGTCGCGCTGGGGACGCTGGTCGAGCTGCTGCTGGGGTACACCCTCGAGAAGGGCCACAGCGCGGCCGACTGGTCGAAGCGGCCGCTGCCGGTCGACTGGCTGAACTACGCCGCCCTCGACGTCGAGCTGCTCGTCCAGCTGCGGGAGAAGCTGGAAGCGGAGCTGGGCGCCCAGAGCAAGCTGGAGTGGGCGCGGCAGGAGTTCGAGTTCGTGCGGACGGCCCCGCCGCCGCCCCCGCGGGCCGAGCCGTGGCGCCGGACGTCCGGCGTCCACAAGATCCGCAGCCAGCGCGGCCTCGCGGCGGTCCGCGAGCTGTGGCAGGCGCGCAACGAGCTGGCCCGCAAGCGCGACCGCGCGCCCAGCCGCATCCTGCCGGACAGCGCGATCGTCAACGCGGTCACGGCCGACCCCAAGACAGTGGAGGAGCTCCAGGCGCTGCCGGTGTTCAGCGGCCGCGTCCAGCGCAAGTACACGGCGAGCTGGCTCCGCCACCTGCAGGCGGCTCGCGCGTTGCCCGCTTCGGAGCTCCCGTCGCCTTCGCAGCCGACGGACGGCCCGCCCCCGGTGAACCGCTGGGCGGACAAGGACCCGGACGCGGCGGCCCGCCTCTCGGCGGCCCGCGCGGCGCTGACGGCGATCGCGGAGGACCGCCGGCTGCCGGTGGAGAACCTGCTGCTGCCGGACCTGGTACGCCGAACGTGCTGGCGGCCACCGGCGGAGACGGACGAGGACTCGGTGGCGGAGGTGCTCCGCGCGGGTGGAGCCCGGCCGTGGCAGGTGGAACTGACGGCCGCGGCACTGAGCAAGGCCCTGCAGGCCACGGCTTCCTGAGTCGCGCGCCGCCGCGGGGCCGGCCCCCGAGTCCAGCCTACTGACACGGGCCGACGAAAAGCCGGGAAAGCCCCCAGCTCAGCGCGGGTTGTGCACATCCCGGGCGGCCTGTGCACAAGCGGTCGGCGGATACCTTGTCTCCGCCGGCGGCCATCCAGGACCGGCTGCGATCGAGCTTTCACCAGCCCGCCCGGCTAGGTCCCGCCCGCCGCCGCTCGGGCGGACGCCAGGGCCTCCGCCGTCTTCAGCGTCTGCGGGTGCTCCGCCCCCAGCACCGCCGCGAACCCCTCGACCGCGAACTCGTATGTCTCCACCGCCGCCGCCCACTCCCCGCGGCAGGACTGGACGCGGGCCACCGTGGCCAACGCGTGCAGCAAGTCCGGGTGCCCCGGCGGCAACGGTGCCGAGACCAGCGCCGCCCGTGCGTAGTGCTCCGCGTCCGCCAAGCGGTCCGTCTCCGCCAGCGCACGGCCCAGCAGCACCCGCGCTTCCCACGTCAACCGGTCCTCCGGGCCCGGGTGGACCACCCGGGCCGCCACCACCGACGATGCCAGGTCCGCCGCTTCCGCCGGCTCGCCCGCCAGCAGCAACCCGTACGCCAGCCACATCCGGGCCGCCTCCTGATCACCTGTGCCGTCGGCCAGTTCTTCGCGCATCGCCTCGATCAACGGGCCCGGGGCACCCAGCTCGGCCTGGATCGTCGTGCGCAGGAACCGGACCACCGGTGCCCACCCGGCCGTGGCAGGTGGAACTGACGGCGGCGGCACTGAGCAAGGCCCTGCAGGCCACGGCTTCCTGAGCAGCCTTCGGTCCCTCAGCCGCAGCCCGGGCCACCGGGGTCAGCCGGGTGCGACTTCTGCCGGCCCTCGTCGGCCTCCGGGGGCGCCCCCCGGATCCAGCGTATCGAGCTCGGCCGACGAAGAGGCGGGAAAGGGCGGGCTGCCGAGCCGGGTTGCCCACATCAAGACCGGCCTGTGGACAACCCGGCCGGAGCGCGAACCAACCGAAACTGACCCGGCCAACCTGGCCTCCCCGACACTGTGGATCCTGCTGCCGGCGACGGTGGCCACGTTCGCCGTGGCGCTGCTCCTGCGGATCCGCCGGAGTCCGCGGCGGTCACCGCCCGGCCCGGCGACTCGGGACGGCTAGTCCTCCAGCGAGGCCAGCAGCGCGTGCGCCTCCGCCCGCAACCCGTCCGTCGGCTCGGGCAGGCCCACCAGCCGGACCACCCCGTCGGCGCCCTCGCGGACGTGGGCCTCGACGTCCAGTGCCGGGTCGTCGCGGCGGATCACCGCGATGCTCTCCACCAGCCCGAAGACCAGGTCCGTCCGGATCGCGACGGCCGCGGGCGCCACCCCGGAAGCCGCCACCAGGCGGCCGTACGCCGCCTTCAGCTCCGCTCGTTCCGTGCGGAAGCGGGCCAGGTTCGGCGAGCCGACCTCCGGCAGCAGGTACAACGCGCCCAGGTTGTGCCGGGCGCCGCCCAGCAAGCCGATGTCCGCGTACGCCAGCGCCCACAACCGGACCGCCGCCGGGGCGCCGCCGGCCACCAGCCGGGCCGCCAGTGCCAGTGACGGGCGGACCGTCTCGGCCAGCAGCGCCGCGAGGATGTCCTCCTTGGCCGGGAAGTGGTAGTACAGCGAGGCTTGGCGCAGGCCCGCGCGTTCGGCGATCGCCCGCGTCGTCGTGGCCGCGTACCCCGCTCCGGTGAACAACTCCCCCGCCGCGTCGAGCACGGCTTGGCGCGCGTCCGGACGGCTCGCCGCCGCCCCGCTCGCCCTCGGCCTGCCGACTCCCGACCCTTTGACCACCCCGTGATCTTGCCAGGTCTGCGGGCGCGACACACGCACGGCAGGTGCGGTTACGCCCGGATGTCGCCATTGACGCCGGGTCGCTCCGGCCGTTAACGCACCCCTAACACGACGGAGACCGCCGTGTCGTGACGGCGACCTAATTTCTGTCAAGCGATCGAAACAAGGAGACCGCATGACACCGCCCGACGAACTCACCGCCTTCGGTTACCGCCAGGAACTCCGCCGGTCGCTGGGCGGGTTCTCCGCCTTCGCCGCCGGCTTTTCCTTCGTCTCCATCCTCACCACCGTCTTCCAGCTCTTCGGCTTCGGCTACACCTTCGGCGGCCCGCTGTTCTTCTGGACGTGGCCGGTCGTGCTGGCCGGCCAGCTGCTCGTCGCCCTCAACTTCGCCGAACTCGCCGCCCGCTACCCGCTCGCCGGATCCGTGTACCAGTGGGCGAAACAGCTGACCAAGGGCTTCCTCGGCTGGCTCGCCGGCTGGATGATGCTGCTCGGCTGCATCGTCGCCCTCGCCGCCGCGGCGATCGCGCTGCAGGTCGTGCTGCCGTCGGTGTGGGACGGCTTCCAGTTCGTCGGCGGCGACCCGTCGGTGACGTCGCCGACCGGCGCGGCCAACGCCGTGCTGCTCGGCACCGTGCTGCTCGTCTTCACCACCGCCGTCAACGCCGGCGGCGTCCGGCTGATGGCGCGGATCAACGACGTCGGCGTCGCCGCCGAACTGCTCGGGGTCGTCGTCCTCGTCACCGGGCTGCTCCTGTTCGCCGTGCGCGGGCCGCAGGTGGTGCTGCACGACGCGCCCGGCACCAGCGCCGGGATCGGCGGCGTGCTCGCTTCGGCGCTCATGGCCGCCTACGTCCTCTACGGCTTCGACACCGCCGCGTCGGTCGCCGAAGAGACGAAGGACGCGCGCCGGACGGCGCCGCGGGCGGTGCTGCGAGCCGTGCTCGTCTCCGGCATCGGCGGCCTCGCCGTGGTCGTCACCGCCCTGATGGCCGCGCCGAGCCTCACCGACGGGCAGCTCGCCGGCAAGGGCCTGCCCTACGTGATCACCGCCGTCTTCGGTGACACCCTCGGCCGGGTCTTCCTCGCCGACGTCGCGATCGCCGTCGTCGTCTGCACCCTCACCATCCAGACCGGCACCGTCCGGCTGATCTACGCGATGGCCCGCGACGGCGCGCTGCCCGCCTCCGCCCGCCTCGCCGGGGTCAGCCCCCGCACCGGCACGCCGGTCGCGCCCGCGCTGCTGTCCGGCGCGCTGGCCATCGGGCTGCTGCTGCTCAACGTCGGCAACCCGACGCTGTTCAGCACGATCACCGGGACGTCGGTGGTGATCGTCTACCTGGCCTACCTGCTGGTGACGGGCCCGCTGCTGGTGCACCGGCTGCGCGGGCGGTTCCCGGCCGAGCCGGGCCGGTTCTCCCTGGGCCGCTGGGGAGTACCGCTGAACGGAGCAGCGGTTCTGTACGGCATCGCCATGATCGTCAACATCGCCTGGCCCCGCGCGGAGATCTACGATCTCGCCGGTTCGGGCTCCCCCTGGATGCTCCTGTTCCCGATAGAGTTCGTCGGCGGCGCACTGGTGATCGGCTGGCTCTGCTGGCTGCGCCTGCGCCCCGCTCCCGCCCTCGAACCCGCGACCTGAGAGAGGACGACCATGAGCACCACCGCGACGACCTACGGAGCGCGCGACCACGCCCGCGCCCAGGCCGGCACCGTGGTCGACACGATGCCGTCGATCCCGGCGAGCACCTGGCCCGCGCCGCCGGCCGAGGTCGCTCCCGAGGCGCTGACCTGGGCCGAAACCGTGGCCGGCGGCGGGTACACGCACAAGGTGCTGGCCCGGGGCACGCGGCTGCGGCTGACCGACGTCGACGGCGACGCCTGCGCGCACCTGCTGCTGTTCAACGCCGAGGCGCCGTGGGAGCGGTTGAACGTCGCGGACACCGTCAAGGTGCAGTGGAACGCCTACCTCGGCGAGTCGGTGGCGCTGCTGTCGGACCAGGCGCGGGTGCTGGCCACCATCGTCGCGGACTCGAGCGGGCGCCACGACGCCCTCTGCGGGACGTCCACTGTGGACGGCAACGCCGAGCGCTACGGCGACGGCTCGCCGCAGGGCCCGTCCCCCGCGGGGCTGGGGCTGTTCACCCTGGCCGCGGCGAAGAACGGCCTCGGCCCGCGGGACCTGCCGCCCAGCCTGTCGTTCTTCCAGGGCGTGCGGGTCCAGCCGGAAGGCGGGCTGGAGTTCACCGGCTCCGCGGGTGCCGGCAAGGCCGTGGACCTCCGGATCGAAATCCCCTCGATCGTCCTGATCGCCAACGTCGCCCACCCGGTCGACCCGCGCCCGGACTACACGGTGTCGAAGCTCGAAGTGCTGGCCTGGCGCGATCGGCCGACCACCCCGGACAGTCCGGAGTGGACACACACACCGGAGGCACAGCGCGCGTTCGAGAACACCGCCGACTACCTCACCGCACGGGGGATCGCATGAGCACGGCCTACGAATCCCAGCTGGAAGTCAGCGTCGACGTCCCCGCGCGGGCGCCGTACTCGACGGTGCTGCAGCAGGGCCAGGAGCTGGCGATCATCGACCTCGGCGGCAACCAGGCCGTCGACTTCCTCTGCTACGACGCGAACGACACGTCGAAGCGCTACAGCGCGGCCGCGACGATCGCCGCGCAGCGCAACATCTTCCTCACCACCGGCAGTGTCCTGCGCACGCAGGAGGGCGCGCCGTTGCTGACCGTCGTCGCCGACACCTGCGGGCGCCACGACACCATCGGCGGCGCGTGCAGCAAGGAGTCCAACAGCCTCCGCTACGGCCAGCACACCCGGTACCAGCACGCCTGCGTCGAGAACTTCCTCATCGAGGGCGCCAAGTGGGGCCTGGGCAAGCGCGACCTGGTCAGCAACGTCAACTGGTACATGAACGTGCCGGTCGAGGCGGACGGCACGCTCGGCATCGTCGACGGCATCTCGGCCCCGGGCCTGGAGGTCCGGCTGCGCGCGGAGACCGACGTGCTGGTCCTCGTGTCCAACTGCCCGCAGATCAACAACCCGTGCAACGGCTTCGACCCGACGCCGGTGCGGATGGTCGTCATCTCCCCGGGAGTCGGCGCGTGAGGCTGCTCGTCGCCAACCGGGGCGAGATCGCGGTCCGGATCCTGCGCAGCGCCAGGGAACTCGGTCTCGAAACCGTCGCGGTGTACTCCGACGCCGACCGCCTCGCCCCGCACGTGCGGCTCGCCGACCGGGCTGTGCGGCTCGGCCCGGCGCCCGCCGCGGAGAGCTACCTGCGGGCGGACGCGATCATCCAGGCCGCGCTCGACACCAGCGCCGACGCGATCCACCCCGGCTACGGCTTCCTGTCGGAGGACGCGGCGTTCGCGCGGGCCTGCGAAGAGGCCGGGATCGCCTTCGCCGGGCCGTCGCCGGAGCACCTGGAGGTGTTCGGCAGCAAGCACACCGCCCGCGAGGCGGCGATCGCCGCGGGCGTGCCGCTGCTGGCCGGCACCGGCCTGCTGTCCGATGTGGACGAAGCACTGGCCAGTGCGGAGGACATCGGCTACCCGGTGATGCTCAAGGCGACCGGCGGCGGGGGTGGGATCGGCATGCGCGCCTGCGCGTCGCCGGACGAGCTGCGCGCCGCCTGGGAGACCGTGCGCAGTGTCGCGGCCAAGAGCTTCGCCAGCTCCGGCGTCTTCCTGGAACGCCTGGTGACCCGCGCGCGGCACGTCGAGGTCCAGGTCTTCGGCGACGGCTTCGGCGAGGTCCTCGCCCTCGGCACCCGCGACTGCTCCCTGCAGCGGCGCAACCAGAAGGTCGTCGAGGAGTGCCCGGCGCCCGGCCTGCCCGAGGAGGTCCGCAAGCAGCTGGTCGACTCCGCCGTCGCGCTGTGCTCGTCGGTGCGGTACCGGTCCGCGGGCACGGTCGAGTACGTCTACGACCCCGAACGCGGCGAGGCGGCGTTCCTGGAGGTCAACACGCGGCTGCAGGTCGAGCACCCGGTCACCGAGGCGGTCTACGGCGTCGACCTGGTCGCCTGGATGCTGCGGCTCGCCCAAGGCGACCGCGCGATGTTCCGCGCGGTCCCGGTCCCGCGCGGGCACGCCGTCGAAGCACGGGTCTACGCCGAGGACCCGGGCGCCGGACACCGGCCGAGTGCGGGCTTGGTCACCCGGGTCACGCTGCCCGCAGGCACCCGCGTGGACACGTGGGTCGAGCCGGGCGCGACCGTCACCACGCACTACGACCCGTTGCTGGCCAAGGTGATCTGCACCGGCACCGACCGCGCCGACGCGCTGGCGCACCTCCGGGAAGCGCTCGCCGCCACCCGGTTCGACGGCGTCCAGACCAACCTCGGCCAGCTGCGGGCCGCGGCCGCGGAGGCGGCCTTCGGTGCCGCGGCGCACGACACGGCCACCCTGGACGACGTCGCCGACGCGGAGCCGCGGATCGACGTCCTGCGCGGCGGCACCATGACGACCGTGCAGGACTGGCCGGGCCGCACCGGGTACTGGGCCGTCGGGGTACCGCCGAGCGGCCCGATGGACGACCGTTCGCTGCGGCTGGGCAACCTCACGCTCGGCAACCCCGAAGGCGCCCCCGGCCTGGAGTGCACTGTGGACGGCGTGGCGCTGCGGTTCTCGCACGCCACCGAGGTCTGCGTCACCGGCGCGCCGACGACCGTGCTCGTCGACGGCGCGCAGGTTCCGTTGTGGACACCCGTCGAGGTCCCGGCGGGTGCGGTGCTCGACGTCCGGGCGTGCACGGCCGGGCTGCGCAGCTACGTCCTGGTACGCGGCGGCATCGACGTGCCGGCGTTCCTGGGCAGCGCGGCGACGTTCACGCTGGGCAAGTTCGGCGGCCACGGCGGCCGCGCGCTGGCCGCCGGGGACGTCCTGCGGGCCGGACCGGCCCCGGCGGACCCGGTGCTCGGCCCGGTCGCCGGCGCGGAACGCCCGGTCTTCGCTCCACACTGGACGATCGGCGCGCTCGAAGGCCCGCACGCGGCCCCGGAGTTCTTCACCCCCGAAGACGTCGACACGTTCTACGCCACGGACTGGCAGGTGCACTTCAACTCGGCCCGCACCGGCGTCCGGCTGGTCGGGCCGCGGCCGCAGTGGGCGCGTCCGGACGGCGGCGAGGCGGGCCTGCACCCGTCGAACATCCACGACACGCCGTACGCGATCGGCGCCGTCGACTACACCGGCGACCTGCCGATCCTGCTCGGCCCGGACGGGCCCAGCCTGGGCGGGTTCGTCTGCCCGGCGACGGTCGCCACCGGGGAGCGGTGGAAGCTCGGGCAGCTGCGGCCGGGCGACACCGTGCGGTTCGTGCCGATCGGCACCGACCACGCGGCGGCGCTGCGGACGCGGCCGGCGTCGGCGGTCGAGCCGAGCCGTCCCGTGCGCGACGACGGCGGTGTCCTCGCGCGACTGTCCTCTTCGGATGCAGAGCCGTCGGTCACCTACCGCCGCAGCGGCGACGACAACCTGCTGGTCGAGTACGGCGAGATGAAGCTCGACCTGGCGCTGCGGATGCGGGTGCACGCGCTGGCCGAGCGGCTGACGGCCGAAGGCGTGCCGGGGATCGTGGACCTGACGCCGGGCATCCGGTCGCTGCAGGTGCACGTCGACCCGGACGCGCTGCCGGTGGGCAAGGCACTGGGGCTGGTGCGCGAGCTGGAGCGGGACCTGCCGCCGACGCACGACCTGGTCGTGCCGAGCCGCAGCGTGCGGCTGCCGCTGTCGTGGGACGACCCGGCCACCCGCGAGGCGATCGAGCGGTACATGACCGGCGTCCGCGACGACGCGCCGTGGTGCCCGTGGAACATCGAGTTCATCCGGCGGGTCAACGGGTTGTCCACTGTGGACGACGTGTACCGGACGGTGTTCGACGCGGAGTACCTGGTGCTCGGCCTCGGTGACGTCTACCTCGGCGCGCCGGTGGCGACGCCGCTGGACCCGCGCCACCGCCTGGTGACGACCAAGTACAACCCGGCCCGGACGTGGACGGCGGAGAACTCCGTCGGCATCGGCGGCGCCTACCTGTGCATCTACGGCATGGAGGGTCCGGGCGGCTACCAGTTCGTCGGCCGCACGGTCCAGGTGTGGAACAGCTGGCGCGCCGGCGAGCAGCCGTGGAACCTGCGGTTCTTCGACCGGATCTCCTGGTACCCGGTGTCCGCCGAGGAGTTGCTGGACCTGCGGGCGCAGAGCGCGTCCGGGACCGTCGAACTCGACACCACCGAGGGCACCTTCGCCCTGGCGGACTACCAGAAGTTCCTCGCGGACAACGCCGAGAGCATCGCCGGGTTCCGGGCGGCGCAGGCGGCGGCGTTCGAGGCGGAACGGCAGGCGTGGGCGGCGGCGGGCGAGTTCGACCCGAAGCCCGAGCCGGTCACCCGGCCCCCGGCGCGGGTCGAGGCACCGCCGGGCGGGCACGTCGTCGAGGCGCCGTTCGCGGCGACGGTGTGGCGGGTCGACGTCACCGCGGGCGAGCGCGTCGAGAACGCGCAGTCCCTGGTGACGCTGGAAGCGATGAAGACCGAGGCGCGGATCCCCGCGCCGGCGGGCGGAGAGGTGGTCGAGGTGCTCGTGTCCCCCGGTGACCAGGTGGCCCCCGGCACCCCGCTGGTGGTGCTGGGATGAGCGCCGCCGAAGAGCGGGTGCGGGCGGCTTACCGCCGAATCGAGCAGGTGGACCGGCCGGAGATCTGGATCGACCTCCGGCCGGAAGCCGACGTCCTGGCCGAGGCCGCCGCGTCGGAGTCACGCGGCCTGCCGCTGTACGGGAAGCTCGTGGCGGTCAAGGGCAACATCGACGTCGCCGGGCTGCCGACGACGGCGGCCTGCCCCGAATACGCCTACAAACCGGAGGCCGACGCGCCGGTCGTGGCGCGGCTGCGGGCGGCGGGCGCCTTGGTGCTCGGCACCACCAACCTGGACCAGTTCGCGACCGGACTGGTCGGGACGCGCAGCCCGTACGGTGCGGTCCGCAACGCCGTCGACCCGGCGTACGTCTCCGGCGGATCGAGCTCGGGGTCCGCGGTGGCGGTCGCCCTCGGCATCGTGGACCTGGCGCTGGGCACGGACACCGCGGGATCCGGCCGGGTGCCGGCGGCGTTCAACGGGATCGTCGGGCTCAAGCCGACGCCGGGCCTGCTGCCGACAGCCGGTGTGGTGCCCGCGTGCGCCAGCATCGACTGCGTGTCGCTGTTCGCCCGGACGGTCGAGGATGCGTCGTTCGCGCTGACCTGCCTGGCCGAGCCCGCGCAGGTCCACACGGGACGGTTCCGGCTCGGCGTCCCGGCCCCGGAGCAGCTGGGTCCCTTGGCGCCGGGCTGGGCCGAGGCGTTCGATGCGGCCGTCGCGGAGTACGCGGCCGCGGGCGCCGAAGTGACCACTGTGGACATTGCGGCGTTCCTGGAGGCGGCGCAGCTGTTGTACGGCGGCGCGTTCGTCGCCGAGCGGTACACGGCGGTCGGCGAGTTCATCGACGCGCACCCGGACGCCGTCGACCCGGTGGTGCGTTCGATCATCGCCCCGGCCAGGGACATCCCCGCGCACCGGCTGTTCGCCGACCAGGCCACGCTGGCCGGCCTGCGGGCGGAGGCGCTGGTCGCGCTGGCCGGCGTCGACGCGCTCCTGCTCCCGACGACGACCGAGCACCCGACGCTGGCGGAGGTCGCGGCGGACCCGGTGGCGGTCAACGCCCGGCTGGGCCGGTTCACCAACTCGACCAACCTGTTCGGGCTGTCGGCGTTGGCGGTCCCGGCGGGGACGGTGGAAGGCCGCCCGTTCGGCGTGATGCTCCTCGGCGCCCCGCACGACGACCTGAAGCTGGCGGCGCTGGCGGGTTTGCGTTCCGAACGCATCCCGATCGTGGTGGTGGGCGCGCACCTGAGGGGCCAGCCGCTGAACCACGAGCTGACCTCCCGCGGCGGCCGGTTCGTGTCGGCGGTCTCGACGGCGGCGGCGTACCGGTTGTACGCGCTGGACACGGTGCCGCCGAAGCCGGGCTTGGTGCGGGTGGCATCCGGCGGGGTCTCGGTCGCCGCGGAGGTGTGGAACCTGCCGGCGGCGGGATTCGGCTCGTTCGTGGCCGGAATCCCGGCGCCACTGGCGATCGGCAAGCTCGAACTGGCCGATGGCACCCGGGTGCCGGGCTTCCTCTGCGAGCCGTCGGCCACGGAGGGAGCGGAGGACATCTCGGCGAAGGGCGGGTGGCTGGCGCACCTCGGCGCCGGATAATGGGTTGCGGGGCGGGGTGACACTGAGGTCATGAACACCCTGCCTTGCGGCCATCCGGGCCGCATCGGCACCCTGCGCATCTGTTTGCATCTGGCTGTCGAAGAACCTCCCTCGTCCACCCGCCACCTCACCGGCGTGGGCACGCACTACGACCTCGTCTGCGCCGAGTGCACGCCGGCCGCGCTGGTCGAGGTCTGCGAAGCCTGCGCCGATCGGGCCGACCAGAAGAGCTTCCCCTCGGGCTGGCACGGCGAGCCCGAAATCCTGGTGCGGGACCGGAAACTCGGCGGCGCCTGGTCCACCCGCCCCTGCCCGGTGCGCCCGCTGAACGACGGCTGCCTGGCACCCGTGCCCGGCCACTGGCTCGCCCTGACCGCAGAGGGCTTGATGCGGATCACCGACGACGACCAATGGCTCGTCGGCCCGGTCGAACTGCCCGAAGAGAACCCCGTGGACATCCGTGACATCCCCGACCGCCCGCGCCGCGGCCTGCACACCTCGCGCGACGGGCGGTTTACCGCGGTCGTCTCCGACTACGGCCAGTTCGCCACCGTCGTCGACCTCGACGAGTGGGCCACCGTGCTCGACCTCGACCGGGACTGGAACGACAACGAATTCACCCGGTTCCCGCTGGCCTTCCTCGGTGAAGGCGAGACGGCGAAGGTCGTCGCGGGCACGGACTGGAACCGCCTCGACGTGTTCGCGCTGCCCAGCGGAGAGCTGCTGACCGACCGGGAAACCGCGGCACCGCAGAAGGGGGAGCCCGAACCCGAGCACTACCTCGACTACTTCCAGGGCGCGCTGCACCCGAGCCCGACCGAGCGATGGCTGGTCACCGACGGCTGGGTCTGGCACCCCATCGGTGCGCCGGAGGCCGTCGACCTCGTCGCGTGGCTGGGCGGCGACCGGCACGCGGCCGAGCACGGGCGAAGCCTCACGCTCGGCCGAGAGCACGTTTGGGACCAGCCGATCGCCTGGGTGGACGACCACACCGTCGCGATCCAGAAGATGGGCATCGCCGACGACCGGATGCTCGACGGCGTCGAGCTCTACGACGCCGGGACCGGGCGCCGCACCGGGATGTTCGCTGGGCCCGCCGGGCGCATGTGGGGCCACGGCGGCCTCCTGTACGTGGCTGCCGAAGCCGGGCTGGAGGTCTGGGACCCGGCCGAAGGCGCCCGAATCGGGTTCCTCGAAGGCTTCACCCCCACCGCCCACCGCGACGGCACCTTCGCCGAACTCCGTAACGATCAGCTCCGCACCTGGACCGCCGACTCGGGGACACCGGCAGCATGACCACCGAAGACCTCGGCAGCACCTGGTCCTCCCGCGCCTGCCCCGTCCGTCCCCTCAACGACGGCTGCCTGGCTCCCATGCCCGGCCACTGGCTCGCCCTCACCGAGGAAGGCTTCGTCCGCATCACCGACGACGACCAATGGCTCGTCGGCCCGGTCGAACTGCCCGAAGAAACCTACGAAGACATCCGCGACATCCCCGACCGCCCGCGCCGCGGCCTGCACACCTCGCGCGACGGGCGGTTCGCCGCGGTCGTCTCCGACTACGGCCAGTTCGCCACCGTCGTCGACCTCGACGAGTGGGTCACCGTGCTCGACCTCGACCGGGACTGGAACGACAACGAACTCACCCGCTACCCGCTGGCCTTCCTCGGCGAGGGCGAGACAGCGAAGGTCGTCGCAGCCACCGACTGGAACCGCCTCGATGTGTTCGACCTGCCCGGCCGCGAGCTGCTGACCGACCGGGAAATCCCGTTCCCGGAGCGCGGGCAGCCGTATCCCGAGCACTACCTCGGCTACTTCCTCGGCGCACTCCACCCGAGCCCGTCCGAGCGCCTGCTCGTCACCGACGGCTGGGTCTGGCACCCCGTCGGCATCCCCCTGGCCATCGACCTCGCCGCCTGGCTGGGCGGCGACCGGTACGCGGCCGAACACCCACGCCACCTCGCCGACCGCGACGACACCTGGGACACCCCGATCGCCTGGGTGGACGAGAACACCGTCGCCCTGCAGGACGCCAACGGCGTCGAGCTCTGGGACGCCGGGACCGGGCGCCGCACCGGGATGTTCACCGGGCCCGCCGGGCGCATGTGGGGCCACGGCGGCCTCCTGTACGTGGCCGCCGAAGCCGGGCTGGAGGTCTGGGACCCGGCCGAAGGCTCCCGGATCGGAGTCCTCGAAGGCTTCACCCCCACCGCCCACCGCGACGGCACCTTCGCCGAACTCCGTAACGATCAGCTGAGAACTTGGACAACTGCGCGGTAACAAGCCTCACCCCTGGGCACTTCGCCGCCGATCCACCTGAGTGAACCCTCGGAGGCGGCCATGACCACGGCGACCAGATCCCCGCAGAACACCCTCGTCCACTCGTACCTGTTCCTCCGGCGCGCCATCGGCCTCATCGGCCTCGCGCTGCCGTTCGTGCTCATCCTCGGCAAGCAGCTCGTCCAGGGCGGCGACCTCCTCGGCTCGCTGAGCAGCTACTACTACACCGACCTGCGGGACGTCCTGGTCGGCGCGATGTGCGCGGTCGGCGTGTTCCTGCTCGCCTACTACGGCCACGACTACATCGACAACATCGTCAGCACCGTCGCCGGGCTGGGGGCGATCGGGCTCGCACTGTTCCCGACCACCCCCGACCGCGACGTCACGGCGTGGGACCGGACGGCCGGCGTCCTGCACCTCGCCTTCGCGGCCGTGTTCTTCCTGTCCCTCGCGTACTTCTGCCTCCGCCTCTTCCCGCACGACGGCGAACAGCCCGAGGAGTTCGGCGCCCTCTACCGGGTCTGCGGCGGCGTGATCCTCGTCTGCCTGGTGCTCATCGCCGGGGCCAAGTACCTCGGGCTCACCCCGGACCTGCACCCGGCGCTGTGGCTGGAGGCCGTCGCCGTGGAGGCGTTCGGCGTCGCCTGGGCCGTCAAAGGCGGGACGCTGAAGCCCAAGAGTGTGCCGTAGCCCACTCGACCGGGCCACACCACTGGTTACCGGTGGGTAACAAGGGCTATCGTGCGGCTAACAACGTCTACTTCATGGAGCATTCGTGGCCGCACCAGCAACGCCGCTCGCGCCGACCGCGCGGGGCGTGCGCACCGTCGCCTTCGTCGAGGGGGTCCGCACCCCCTTCGGCAAGGCCGGCGACAAGGGCATGTACGCCGGGACCCGGGCCGACGACCTGGTCGTCAACGCCATCCGCGAGCTGCTGCGGCGGCACCCCGAGCTGCCGCCCGAGCGCGTCGACGAGGTGGCCATCGCCGCCACCACCCAGATCGGCGACCAGGGCCTGACCATCGGCCGGACCGCCGCGCTGCTGGCCGGGCTGCCGAAGTCGGTGCCCGGCTTCGCCATCGACCGCATGTGCGCCGGCGCGATGACGGCCGTCACCACCGCCGCGTCCGGCATCGGCTTCGGCGCCTACGACATCGCCATCGCCGGCGGTGTCGAGCACATGGGCCGCCACCCGATGGGCGAGGGCGTCGACCCGAACCCGCGGATCATCGCCGACAAGCTCGTCGACCCGACGGCGCTCGTCATGGGCCAGACCGCCGAGAACCTGCACGACCGCTTCCCGGCGATCACCAAGCAGCGCACCGACGCCTACGCGGCGCGCAGCCAGGAGCGCTACGCCGAAGCCGTCAAGACCGGCAAGATCGGCCCCGAACTCGTGCCCGTCGCCACCCGGTCGGCCGAGCTCGGCTGGGGCCTGGCCACCGAGGACGAGCCGCCGCGGCCGGGCACCACCGTCGAGCAGCTGGCGAACCTCAAGACGCCGTTCCGCCCGCACGGCCGGATCACCGCGGGCAACGCGGCCGGCCTGAACGACGGCGCCACCGCGTCGATCCTCGCCGACGAGGAAACCGCCCGCGAGCTGGGCCTGCCGGTCGCGATGCGGCTGGTCGGCTACTCCTTCGCCGGCGTCGAGCCGGAGGTCATGGGCATCGGCCCGGTGCCGGCCACCGAGAAGCTGTTCAAGCGCACCGGCCTGACCATCGACGACATCGGCCTGTTCGAGATCAACGAAGCCTTCGCCGTGCAGGTGCTGGCCTTCCTCGACCACTTCGGCATCGACGACGAGGACCCGCGCGTCAACCAGTGGGGCGGCGCCATCGCGTGCGGTCACCCGCTGGCTTCGTCCGGCGTCCGGCTCATGACGCAGCTGGCCCGCCAGTTCGCCGAGCGGCCCGACGTGCGCTACGGCATGACCACGATGTGCATCGGCATCGGCATGGGCGGCACCGTGATCTGGGAGAACCCGGCGTTCGAGGGGGCGAAGTAATGACGTTCACCGCTGAAGAGGCGAAGGCCGCGTTCCCGGACGAGGTCGTCACCCACGCGAAGACCCGCCTGATCAAGGTGCCCGGCCTGACCAAGCAGGTCGCGCTGATCACCCTCGACAACGGCCACGACCACACCCGGCCGAACACCTTCGGCCCGCAGGGCCTGGTGTCGCTGAACGCCGCGCTGGACGAGGCCTTCGCCGCCGAGCCGGCCGCGATCGCCGTCACCGGCAAGCCGTTCATCTTCGCCGTCGGCGCCGACCTCTCCGGCGTCGAGCAGGTCAGCGACCCGAAGCTGGCGCGCGAGATCGCCCAGACCGGGCACGACGTGTTCCGCCGCCTCACCGAGTCGAAGATCCCGACGTTCGGCTTCGTCAACGGCGCGGTCATGGGCGGCGGCCTGGAGCTGGCGCTGTCCTGCCACTACCGGACGCTGTCGGAGAACACCGCCGCCATCGCCTTCCCCGAGGTCTTCCTCGGCCTGTTCCCGGGCTGGGGCGGCACGCAGCTGCTGCCGAACCTGATCGGCGCGGACGCGGCCGTGACGGTGATCATCGAAAACGCCTTGGCGCAGAACAAGATGCTCAACGTCAAGCAGGCGGCCGAGCTCGGCATCGTCGACGCGGTCTTCGGCTCGGCCGACTACCTCGAGCAGTCGCTGCTCTGGCTGGCCAAGGTGGTCAACGGCGAGATCACCCCGGCCCGCCGCGAGATCGACCGCGGTTCGGCGTGGGACGCGGCGATCGCCCGCGCGAAGTCCATTGTGGACGGCCGCACGCACGGCGCCTCGCCGGGCGCCACCAAGGCCGTCGAGCTCCTCGAGCTCGCGAAGGAAAACGATCTCGACCGCGGCTACGCGGCCGAGACCGACGGCCTCGCCGAGCTGCTCATGTCCGACGTCCTGCGCGCCGGGCTGTACTCGTTCAACCTGGTCAACAAGCGCGCCAAGCGCCCGGCGGGCGCGCCGGACAAGTCGCTGGCCCGCAAGGTGAACAAGGTCGGCATCGTCGGCGCCGGCCTGATGGCCAGCCAGCTCGCGCTGCTGTTCGTCCGCCGCCTCAAGGTGCCGGTCGTGCTGACCGACGTCGACCAGGAGCGCGTCGACAAGGGCGTCGGGTACGTCCACGCCGAAATCGACAAGCTGCTGGGCAAGAAGCGCGTCTCCCCGGACGGCGCGAACCGGCTCAAGGCGCTGGTCACCGGCTCGCTCGACAAGGCCGCGTTCGCCGACGCCGACTTCGTCATCGAAGCCGTCTTCGAGGAACTGGGCGTCAAGCAGCAGGTGTTCGCCGAGCTGGAGCAGCACGTCAAGCCCGAGGCGATCCTGGCGACGAACACCTCGTCGCTGTCGATCACCGCGATGGCGTCGAAGCTGCAGCACCCCGAGCGCGTGGTCGGCTTCCACTTCTTCAACCCGGTGGCCGTGCTGCCGCTGCTGGAGATCGTCCGCGGCGAGAAGACCGACGACGCCGCCCTGGCGACGGCGTTCTCGGTCGGCAAGCAGCTGAAGAAGTCCAGCGTGCTGGTGAAGGACGCGTCGGCGTTCGTCGTCAACCGGCTGCTGCTGCGCTTCCTCGGCGAGGTGCTGGTCACCGTCGACGAGGGCACGCCGTTCGACGTCGCCGACAAGGCCTTGGAGCCACTGGGCCTGCCGATGACGCCGCTGACGCTGATGCAGCTCGTCGGCCCGGCCATCGCGCTGCACGTCGGCGAGACGCTGCACGAGTCCTTCCCGGACCGGTTCACCGTGTCCGAGAACCTCGCGAAGTTCGTCAAGGCGGGCAAGAAGGGCGTCTGGATCTGGGACGCGCAGGGCAACCAGTCGGCCGACCCCGAGGTCGTCGAGCTCTGGACGCAGGGCGACCGGCCGTCCACTTCGGAGCAGGTGCGCGAGCGCGCGCTGGCCGCGATCGCCGAGGAGATCCGGATCATGCTCGACGAGGGCGTGGTCGCCGAGGCGCAGGACATCGACCTGTGCCTGATCCTGGGCGCGGGCTGGCCGTTCTGGAACGGCGGCATCACGCCGTACCTGGACCGCTCCGGCGTGTCCGAGCGGGTCAACGGCAAGCCGTTCCTCGCCCCGGGCGTGGCCTCGGTCCCGACGCGCTAGTACTCGCCCTCACGAGGGCACTTCGGCGGCGGCGCAGTGAGTTTCAGCTGCGCCGCCGTCGCGTCGGAGTCGATCACCGTCACCCGCTCGGCGGTCCGGTAGCGGGCGTGCAGCTCCTGCGCCCACGCCTTCAGGTCGGTACCCGGGACGGCGAGCAGGGACACCGACGGCGGGTCGACGAACACCCGCCGGGCCTTCGGCTCGGCTCGGATCGCCGTCTCGGCCGACCGCATCCCGGCGTCGGACTCGAAGACCACGACGACCGCCGCGCACAACGTGTGCCCGGCCAGCGGCGCCGGGTTCGTGTCCACCGGCAGGTCCGGTGGCCGGACGAGCGCGGCGATGAAGAACGCGAGCCCGGCGCCCGCGGCCAGTGCCAGCGCGATCACCGGCGGCACCACCCGGGTCAGGCGTTTCTCCTCCACACCGAAGATCACAGCACACGTCGGCCGCCGGACACCGCCCGTTCACTCAGGCGGCTTAGCGTCCCCCGCCGTGACCACCGATCGACGCCGGTTCCTCAAGGGCGCCGGCCTCGCGGCCGCCGCCGCGAGCGTGCCCCTCCCGGCTCCCGCCGACCTCGACCCGGGCCGCGTGTGCGGCCGCTACCAGTGGCTGGTGGGCGACCACCACACGCACAGCCAGTACTCCTACGACGCGATGTACCGGATCGACGACATCGCGCGCGGCGGGCGGGCGCACGGCGCGGACTGGATCGTCTTCACCGACCACGGCCACGCCGAGCACGAGAAGGTGTCGGTCGAGCCGACCGAGGCCGACTTCCTCGCCGCCCGCCGGCAGTACCCCGATCTGCTGTTGTGGCACGGCATGGAGTGGAACGTCCCGGGTGCCGAGCACGCGACGGTGTTCTTCCAGGCCGGTTCGGAGCAGGCGGCGAAGCTGCGCGAGTTCGAGCGGACCTTCGACTGGCGGCTGACGAACTCCGAGGCGTCGAGCCCGGCGAACGAGGCCCTCGCGCTGCGGGCCCTGCGCTGGCTGGCTGCCGAGGAACGGGCGAAGCGCATCCACGCGCCCGTGGTGCTGATCAACCACCCGCTGCGCAACGGCCGCGTCGCCCCGCACGAGCTGCGGGCCTACCGCGACGCCGCGCCGGGCATCGTCATCGGCATGGAGGGCGCGCCCGGCGCCCAGGCCGACGGCTTCCCCCAGCCGCTCGGCAACGGCGGCGCGCGCGGTGGCTACGCCAACAACCCCGGCCCGAACTCGTGGCCGGGCTACCCGGCCGAGGCCTACCGGACGCACGGCGGCTGGGACTGGGCGACGGCGAAGGTCGGCGGGCTGTGGGATTCGCTGCTCGCCGAGGGCAAGCCGTGGTGGATCACCACGAACTCCGACTCGCACTACAACCGGGGCGACACGCTGGTCCGCCCGGACGTGCCGGGCGACTGGTACGACACGCACGGCAGGTTCCCCGACCCGGTCGACTCGGGACGGCCGCAGCTGTCCGCGCCGTACGCCGACTTCTACCCCGGCGAGTTCAGCCGGACGTACGTCGGCGTCACGCGGCGCAGCCTCGAAGGCGTGCTGGAGGGCCTGCGGGCCGGGCGGATCTGGCTGGCGCACGGCGGTCTCGTCCAGGGCCTCGAGGTCGAGGCGCACGGCGGTGGTTCCGCTACGACGCTCGGCGGGCGCCTGCGGGTGCGGCGGGGCTCCGACGTCACGGTCGTCGTGCGCGCGCGGCTGGCGGACCGGCCGAACGGCGGCGGCTCGGTGCCGCGGCTGGCGCGCCTGGACGTCGTTTCGGGCCCGGTGACCGGCCCGGTCGCCGACCGCGACACGATGACCGCGCCGGGTACGCGGGTCGTGGAGTCGTTCGAGCCGCGGTGGGCCCCGGGACGGCAGGTCACCTTCCGGCACACGTTCCGGAACGTGCGTGACCCGTTCTACCTGCGTGTCCGGGGTTCGAACGGCGATGCCGAGCCCACGCCGGACGTCGTCGGGCAGGCGGACCCGTTCGAGGACTTGTGGTTGTACGGGAATCCGATATTTGTGGACCTGTGCTGAATGGACTGTCCCGGCGGCTGCTCGTGCGGTCGATCATGGCCGGACTGCGCTTCCTGCTCCGGCTGCCCGCACCGGTGCTGCGGGTGATCGCCGGGCGCCCGGTCGTCGTCGACGGCCGTCAGCCGGTCCTCACCGCCCAGGTGCTCATGCGGGTGTCGCGCCTCGCGCCGTTCGACGCCCCGCACCGGAACGGCAGCCTGGTGCGGGCGCGGGCCGAGCTGAACCTGGCCGGGGCGCTGGCCGGCGCCGGCGTCTGCCCCGGCGTCCGGACCCGCGACCGGTCGTGGCCCGGGCCGGGCGGGCCGCTGCCGCTGCGGCTGTACGAGCCGGCCGGCGTCCCGGCGCCCGCGCCGGCGATCGTGTACTTCCACGGCGGCGGGTTCGTGCTCGGCAGCATCGACACGCACGAAGGCGCGTGCCGGCTGCTGGCCGAGGAGGCCGGGGTGCGGGTGGTGTCGATCGGCTACCGGCTCGCCCCGGAACACCCGTTCCCGGCGGCGGCTTCGGACGCGGTGGCGGCGTTCGCCTTCGTCGTTTCCCACGCGGAGGATTTCGGCATCGACCCGGCCCGGCTGGCGGTGGGCGGCGACAGCAGCGGCGGCAACCTGGCGGCGGTGGTGGCCCACGCGGCCGCCCGCGGCGAGCTGCCCCGGCCGGCGTTCAGCCTCCTGCTGACCCCGGCGACGGACGCGCTCGGCTCGACGCCGTCACACCGGCAGTTCGGCTCGGGCTTCCGCCTCGACCACGACGAGTGGGCCTGGTACCGCGCGCAGTACCTCCGCGACCCGGAGTCCTATCAGGACCCCCGCGCGTCGGTCCTCTACGACGAAACCCTCGAAGGCTTGCCCCCGACGTACGTGGCCACCTGCGGCTTCGACCTCCTCCGCGACGAAGGCGAGGCCTACGCTCACCGCCTCGCTTCGGCGGGGGTTCCGCTGGTCCACCGACGTCACGAAGGCCAGCTCCACGGCTTCGCCAACCGAGTAGGCGTGGACCCGGACGCCCGCGCAGCCATGCTCCACGCCGCCGGAGTCCTCCGCGCCGCCCTCGCCCTGGCCCGCCCCCGTGATTGAGCACCGAACCCGCGTGATTGGGGACGGATCTCGCGTGATCGAGCACGGATCTCGTGAGTTCCGTCCCTGATCACGCGAGTTCCGCCTCAGATCACGCGAGATCCGCTCCCGATCACGGGGTCAGTGGGGCGGGAGGTGGACTGTGACGGCGAGGCCGCCGCCGACGATGGGCTCGGCCGTCACCGTTCCGCCGTGGGCGGACACCGCGGCCCGGACGATCGAAAGGCCCAGGCCCGCGCCGTGGCGGGCGGTGCGGGCCACGCCGGCGCGGCGGAACGGCTCGAACAGCTCCGGCACCGCCGCCGGGTCGAGCAGACCGCCCGACGAGCGGACCCGCAGCATCGACCACCGCGGCCCCGGCTGCGTCACGACCTCCAGCCAGCCGCCTTCGACGTTGTGGCGGACCGCGTTCTCCAGCAGGTTGCCCGCGATCCGCTCCAGCAGCGCCGGGTCGCCGAACGCCGACGCCGGCGGTGTCGTGAACGTCGCCCGGATGCCGCGTTGCGCGGCTTCCCGCTGCACCGCGCGCCACGCCCGGTCGACGACGACCGCGAGATCGACCGGCTCGCGCACGCCGAGCCCGGCGCCGTCGGTGCGGGCCAGCAGCAGCAGGGAATTGACCAGCTGCCCGGCGCGCTCGGTCGCGTCGCGGACCACGCCGGCCATCCGCCGCAGCTCGGCTTCGTCGGCTTCGTCGTCGGCGAGGGTGACGTCGAGTTCCGTGCGGATCACCGACAACGGCGTCCGCAGCTCGTGGCTCGCGTTGGCGACGAAGTGCCGTTGCGCGTCGAAGGCCGCCTGGAGCCGGTCGAGCATGTCGTCGAACGTGCTCGCCAGCTCGGCCAGCTCGTCGCGGGAGCGGAGCTCGCCGATCCGCTCCCCCAGCGACTCGACCGACAGCCGCCGCGCGGTGCCGGTGATCTCGCGCAGCGGCAGCAGCACGCGCGAGGTGAACGTCCAGGCGAGGATGGCCGCGGCCGCGACCACCAGCAGGAACGCGATCGAGCCGAACAGCAGCATCCGGTCGCGGGCGTGCACGCGCAGGTGCTCGGCGAGCGTCGAGGCGTCGACCGTGACGCCGTCGACGACCACCACGCTGCCCGGCGGCATCTGCGGGACGGTGTCGAGCGAGTCCCGCACCAGCGTCCAGGCCAGCCAGAGCAGCAGCAGGCTGACGGCGGCGACCAGCACGGTCGCCAGCAGCGTGATCCGGGCGCGGAGGGTGCGGGTGCCCGGCAGGTTCACGCGCGGGAAGCGCCGGGCTCCGGCACCCGGTACCCGGAACCGACGACGGTCTCGATGATCCCCGGCTCGCCGAGCTTCTTCCGCAGCGTCATCACGGTGACCCGGACGGTCGTGGTGAACGGGTCGGCGTTCTCGTCCCAGACGCGTTCCAGCAGTTCCTCGCTGCTGACCACGGATCCGGCGGCCTGCAGCAGCACCTCGAGGACGCCGAACTCCTTGCGCGTCAGCTCGACCGGCCCGCTCGCGCGGCGGACCGTGCGCTTGGCCGGGTCCAGTTCGACGTCGCCGGCGGTCAGCAGCGGCGGCGCGGCCGGCGTGGCGCGACGGCCCAGCGCCCGCACCCGCGCGACGAGCTCGGGGAAGGCGAACGGCTTGGCGAGGTAGTCGTCGGCACCCAGCGACAGCCCGTCCACGCGGTCGGACACCGAACTGCTCGCGGTGAGCATCAGCACCCGGGTCAGCTCCCCGGACGCGACGATCTCCCGGCACAGCTCGTCACCGGACATCCCGGGGAGGTCCCGGTCCAGCAGCACGACGTCGTACCGGGTGACGGCGGCCTTCTCGTGCCCGTCGTCGCCGGTGAGCGCGACGTCCACGGCCATCCCCTCACGGCGCAGCCCGCGGGCGATCGCGTCGGCCAGGGGTTCTTCGTCCTCGACTACCAAAACTCGCACGAGCCCACAATCCCATATTTTCCTGAGAGTGCCCTTTAAGGATGCAGGGCCACCCACCGGAGGGCGAACCACAGTCGCATCCGGACCTCCGGGTCGCCCAGATCCACCCCCAGTGCCTTCTCCACCTGCGCGATCCGGTGCCGGACGCTGTTGCGGTGCACGCCCAGCTCCGTCGCCGTCGGTTCCCACCCGCCGTGGTGGGCCAGCCACGTCCGCAGGGTCAGCACGAGCGACCGGTCGCCGGCCTCGTCGAGGGCCACCAGCGGCTCCAGCGCCCTGGCCGCGAACTCCCGGGAGGCGCCCGGGTCCACCCACGCGTCGAGGTCCAGCGGCGAGTCCCCGGCGACCACCGGGCGGCCCAGCGCCCGCGCCCGTGCGAGCAGCAGGTCGACCTCGCCGTCCGACGGCTGCCCGGCCGGGGCCGGCGAGCCCACGGCCGCCAGCCACCCGTGCCCGCGCAGGTCCTCCAGCACCGCGAGCGGCGGCGCGGACCCCGCGATGGCCACGAACCGCCCGGGTGACACCGAAACCAGCGGCGTGTCCAGCCGCGCCCGCAGCCAGTCCGGGCGCTGGGCCACCTCGTCCGGGCCCCGCCGGTACGCCGCCCCGGCGACCAGCCGGACCACCTCCGACCCCAGCAGCGACCGGGCCACTTCCGCCGAAGACGCGCTCCCGAGCAGCAGGCCGGTGGTGGCCGCGCCCAGCTCGGCCGCGTCCGAGCCCGCGCGGCCGACCAGGCCGAGCAGGGCCGCGCCGACGGCGAGGATCGCCCGGTCGGCCCCCGCCAGCCGCCGGGACCGGCCGACGACCACCAGGTGCGACGCGGTGGCCTGCGGGTACACCGGCTGGACGACGACGAACCCACCGCCGGTCTCGGTCGTCGCGCTCCGGATTCCGCTGCCCGCCCGCACGGTCGCCATCAGTTCCCGCACCTCCGGCGGCAGCGGCGCCGGCGCGTCGTGCGCCGCGGCCAGCACGTCCCCGGCGCCGACCAGCGCGACCCAGGACCGCAGCACCGCCGCCAGCGCCGACGTCAGCTCGCCGAGCCCGCCACCCGCCGCCCGCGTCAGCGTCTCGCGGGCCGCGGTGATCCGGCGCTGGTCGCGCTGCCCGGCCTCGGTCAACGCGACCGACACCGCGCGGTTGATGGCCAGGAACGGCGTCCGCGGCGGCACGACCACCAGCGGCAACCCGCGGCGCGCGCAGGCCCGGCGCAGGGACTCCGGCAGCGTTTCGTGCACGTTCGGGGTGAGCCCGAAGCCCAGCGCCGTCACGCCGGCGTCCCGCAGCCCGCGCACGTACCGGTCGATCCGCTCGGGCAGGTTGACGCCCGCGGTGAGGATCAGCTCGCCGCCGACCAGGTAGGGCGCGGGGTCCTGCAGCTCGCTGACGTGGGCCCAGCGGACCGGCAGGTCCAGCGCGCCCGGCCGCAGTGTCTCGCCGACGACCTCGAGCGCGAGCTCCCGGTTGCCGACCACGTCCCGTAACGGGACATTCACCTCGGCGTGCGCTGCATCCGGGCTATGGGTCATTCCATCCCTCACGATGTCGACAAGGGGATGAATCATCCCATGCCGAGGGGGTGGCGGGCGAACTTACGGTGACCCGAAACCGACGTGAGGAGGACACCGTGACCGGCGACTACGCAGTGATCGCGCTGTACATCGCGGGCATGCTCGGGGTCGGCTGGTACGGCCTCAAGCTCGCCAAGACGAAGTCCGACTACCTGGTCGCCGGGCGGCGGCTGGGCTGGTTCATGTACTCCGGCACGATGTCGGCCGTCGTCCTCGGCGGCGCGTCCACCGTCGGCGGCGTGAAGCTCGGCTACAAGTTCGGCATCTCCGGCATGTGGCTGGTGGTCAGCATCGGCGTCGGCATCCTGGTGCTGCACGCGCTGTTCGCGCGGCGGCTGGTGCGGCTGAAGGTCTACACCGTCGGCGAGATGCTCGACCTGCGCTACGGCGGCCGCACCAGCGCGGTGTCCGGCGTCGTGATGTGGGGCTACACGCTGATGCTCACGGTGACCTCGACGCTGGCCTTCGCGACCATCTTCAAGGTGCTGTTCGACCTGCCGAACTGGGCCGGGATCGCGATCGGCGGCTCGATCGTGGTGCTCTACTCGGTGCTCGGCGGCATGTGGTCGATCACGCTGACCGACATCGCCCAGTTCGTCATCAAGACCATCGGCATCCTGGCCATCCTGCTGCCGGTCGCGATCAGCTCGGCCGGCGGCTTCAGCGGGATGAGCGAAAAGCTGGACGCGAGCTTCTTCAGCTTCACCTCGATCGGCACCGACACGATCATCACCTACTTCGTCATCTACACCTTCGGCCTGCTCATCGGCCAGGACATCTGGCAGCGCGTGTTCACCGCCCGCACCCCGGCGATCGCGACGTCCGGCGGCATCACCTCCGGCGTCTACTGCCTGGTCTACGGCCTGGCCGGCGCCCTGATCGGCACCGCCGCGCACGCGCTCTACCCGGACATCGCCAGCGCGCAGGACGCGTTCGCGACGATCGTCGAGCGCCTCCTGCCGACCGGTGTCCGCGGCCTGGTCCTGGCCGCCGCGCTCTCGGCGATGATGTCGACGGCCAGCGGCGCGCTGATCGCCTGCTCCACCACCACGACCTCGGACCTGCTCACCAAGCTGGGCCTGAAGAAGGGCGGCGAGGTCAGCCGCAACCGGCTCGCCACGCTGCTGCTCGGCCTGCTGGCCATCGGCATCGCGATGGTGGTCGACGACGTCGTCAACGCGCTCACCATCGCCTACGACATCCTGGTCGGCGGCCTGCTGGTGGCGATCGTCGGCGCGCTGTTCTGGAAGCGCGGCACCCGGCAGGGCGCGTACGCGTCGATGGTGGCCGGCACGCTCTCGGTGATCGCGTTCATGATCATCGACGGCGTGGACGCCAACACCCCGATCTACTGGGGCCTCGGCGCGAGCCTGGTCGTCTACCTCGCCGTCAGCCTGGCCACGCCCCGCACCTCCGAGACCATCCTTTCCGTCTGGACCGACCGCCTGAGCGGCCGGGAAGCACCCATCGAAACCCGGGAACAGGAGCCCACCAGTGCCTAACATCGGACCCCTCGACTCGTCGCGCGTCCCCCGGTTCGCCGGGTTCGCGACCTTCGCGCGGCTGCCGCGGATCGACCAGGTCGAGCGCGCCGACGTCGCCGTCGTCGGGGTGCCCTTCGACTCCGGCGTGTCCTACCGGCCCGGCGCGCGGTTCGGCCCGGCCGCGGTGCGCGAGGCGAGCCGGCTGCTGCGGCCGTACCACCCGGAGCTGGACGTCTCGCCGTTCGAGGAGAAGCAGGTCGTCGACGCCGGGGACATCGCGGTCAACCCGTTCAACATCGGCGAGGCGATCGAGACGCTGCAGCAGGAAGCCGAAGCGCTGCAGGCGGACGGGACGCGGCTGGTCACCGTCGGCGGCGACCACACCATTGCGCTGCCGCTGCTGCGCGCGGCGGCGAAGAAGCACGGACCCGTTGCCCTGCTGCACTTCGACGCGCACCTCGACACCTGGGACACCTACTTCGGCGAGCCGTACACCCACGGCACCCCGTTCCGGCGGGCGTCGGAGGAAGGGATCCTCGACACGAGCGCGCTGTCGCACGTCGGCACGCGCGGGCCGCTGTACGGCAAGCGCGACCTCGAAGAAGACCGGCGGCTCGGGTTCGGCATCGTCACCTCCGGCGACGTCATGCGCCGCGGGGTCGCCGAGACCGTCGACGCACTGCGGCAGCGCATCGGCGATCGCCCGCTGTACGTCTCGGTCGACATCGACGTGCTCGACCCGGCCCACGCGCCCGGCACCGGCACCCCCGAAGCGGGCGGGATGACCAGCCGCGAGCTGCTGGAGATCCTGCGCGGGCTGCGCGACCTCAACCTGGTCGGCGCGGACGTCGTCGAGCTGGCCCCGGCCTACGACCACGCGGAGATCACCGCCATCGCGGCCTCCCACGTCGCCTACGACCTGGTGAGCCTGCTGGCACTGGGGAAGGGCGAATGACCCGCATCGGCGGTGACGTCGTCGTCGAGACCCTGCGGGCACTGGGCGCCGACACGGTGTTCGGGCTGCCGGGCCAGCACGCGCTGGGCCTGTTCGAGGCGCTGCGGCGCGCGGGCGACCTGCGCGTGGTCAGCGGGCGCGTCGAGAACAACCTCGCCTTCGCCGCCGACGGGCACGCCCGCGCCCGGCTCGCGGCGGCCCCGGACGGCCCGGTGCCGGTGACGCCGCTGATCGTCTCGACCGGGCCGGGCGCGTTGCTGACGCTGGCTTCGCTGCAGGAGTCCCGGGCGGCTTCGGTGCCGGTGCTGGGCATCTCCAGCCAGGTCCCGGTCGCCGGCCTCGGCGGCGGGCGGCACGGCTACCTGCACGAGCTGCCCGACCAGCAGGCGAGCTTCCGGGACGTGGTGAAGTCGGTGCACGTGGTGCGGCGGGCGAGCCAGCTCCCGTCGGCGCTGCGCGAGGCGTGGACGTCGGCGGCGACCGCGCCCTACGGCCCGGTGTGGGTCGAGATCCCCCAGGACGTGCTGCTCGGGCCGGCCGGGATCCCGCCGATCACGTCGGTGTCGGCCACTGCTCCGCCGCTGGAACCCCTTCCGGAGCTGGTCACCGAGGCCGCCCGGCTGCTCGAGGCGGCGGCGAACCCGGTGATCCTGGCCGGCGGCGGGGCCTTGCGGTCGGGCGCGCAGGCCGAGCTGCTGGCCTTGGCCGAGGCCCTGCGCGCGCCGGTGATCTCCACCTTCGGCGGCAAGGGCGTGTTCCCCTGGGCGCACGAGCTGTCCGGGCGGTCGTGGCTGGAGGACTGGCACACCACGGAGTTCCTCGCGGCCGCCGACGTGCTGCTGGTGCTCGGCTCTGGTCTCGGCGAGCTGTCCAGCAACTACCGCGAGTTCGCCCCGCGCGGCCGGGTGGTCCAGGTCGAGGCCGACCTCGGGAAGCTGGAGTCGAACTACCCGGGCCTCGGCATCCACGCCGACGTGCGGCTCACCCTGCAGGCGCTGCTGGAGTGGGTGCCGATGCGCGCGTCCGACGGCCGGGCCGAGGCCGCGGTCTCGGAGCTGCTGTCGCGGGTCGAGTCCCGATTGGACGGTCAGGACCTCGCCGTCGAGCGGAAGCTCGTGGACGACATCCGGGCGGCCCTGCCCGAGGGCACGCAGACGTTCTGGGACATGACGATCGCGGCGTACTGGGCCTGGTCGGCGTGGAACCCCGAGGGCGCGCCGATCCACACCGCGCAGGGCGCGGGCGGCCTGGGTTACGGGCTGCCGGCCGCGCTCGGCGGTGCCGCCGCCGGCGGCCCGGCACTGGCGGTGTCCGGCGACGGCGGCGCGATGTACGGCGTCGCCGAGCTGGCGACCGCGGTCCAGCACGGCCTCGACGTCACGTGGCTGATCGTCGACGACGGCGGCTACGGCGTCCTGCGCGAGTACCTGACCGACGCGTTCGGCCGGACGACGGCCACCGAGCTGACCCGGCCGGACTTCGTGGCGCTGGCGTCCTCCTTCGGCGTACCCGCCCACCTGTCTTCCCTCGACTCCGTGGGCGCGGACCTGGCCGCGGCGCTGCGCACGCCCGGGCCGTCGGTCGTCGTCCTGCCCGCCCTGCTCAAGCTGTTCGCGCCGACCCACCTGGAGAAGGCATGACCCGCACGCTCGACCTGACCGACCCGGCCACCGGCGAGGTGTTCGGCACCAGCCCCGTCGCCGGCCAGTCCGAAGTGGACGCGGCGCTGGAAGCGGCCGCGCAAGCGTTTGCGACCTGGCGGCGCAGCACCCCGGCGCAGCGGCAGCTGGCCCTGCTGAAGATCGCCGACGCGCTCGAAGCCCGGGCGGCCGAGTTCGCCGACCTCGAGGTGCGCGAGACGGGCAAGATCCGGTCGGTGGTGCTCGAGGAGGAGATCCCGGAGTGCGTGAGCGCCCTGCGGTTCTTCGCGGGGGCGGCACGGCACCTGGAGGGCACCGCGGCCGGCGAGTACACGCCCGGGCACACGTCGGTGATCCGCCGCGAGCCGGTCGGCGTCTGCGCGCAGATCGCGCCCTGGAACTACCCGCTGATGATGGCGGTCTGGAAGATCGCCCCGGCGCTGGCGGCGGGCAACACGGTGGTGCTGAAGCCGGCCGAGACGACCCCGTCGACGGCGCTGCTGCTGGCCTCGGTGGCCGCGGAGCACCTGCCGCCGGGGGCGTTCACGGTGCTGACCGGCGACCGCGACACCGGCCGGGCCCTGGTCAAGCACCCCATCACGGCCCTGGTCTCGATCACCGGGTCGACGCGCGCGGGCATCGACGTGGCGACGGTGGCGGCCGCCGACCTCAAGCGAACCCACCTGGAACTGGGCGGCAACGCACCCCTGCTGGTCTTCCCGGACGTCGACATCGCGGCGGCGGCGGAGGGCATCGTGGGCGCGGCGTTCTACAACGCCGGCCAGGACTGCACGGCGGGCAGCAGGGTGCTCGTCCACGACTCGATCCACGACGACTTCCTGGCGGAGCTGGCGAAGACGGCCGCGGCGCAGACACCGGGCGTCGACTACGGACCGCTCAACAGCGCGGCCCAGTTCGCCCGCGTCGAAGGCCTGATCGCCGGGCTGCCGTCCCACGCCCGGATCGAAACCGGCGGCACCCGCTTCGGTTCCCGGGGCTTCCACTACGCCCCCACGGTGATCTCGGGCGTGCGCCAGGACGACGAGATCGTCCAGGAGGAGATCTTCGGCCCGGTCATCACCGTCCAGTCCTTTCCGGACGAAGCGGCGGGCGTGGCGCTGGCCAACGGCGTCCCGTACGGACTGGCGTCGTCGGTCTGGACGCGCGACCTGGCCGTGGCCGCCCGCGTGTCGGCGGACCTGGACTTCGGCTGCGTGTGGGTGAACACACACGGGCCACTGGTGGCGGAGATGCCCCACGGCGGCTTCGGCCACTCCGGCCACGGCAAGGACCTCTCGGCGTACGCGTTCGCCGAGTACACCCGCGTCAAGCACGTGATGACGAGGTTCGCATGAGCGAGAAGATCACCAAGGTCGAGCAGCACGGCATCGCCCCGATCCCGCCGGAGGACCAGACGTCCCGCCCCCGCGACCTGTTCCGCATGGCGTTCGGCGGCGCGAACACGTTCGCGACGATCATCCTGGGCACCCTCCCGATCGCGTACGGCTTGAGCTTCCGCGACGCGGTACTGGCAACGGCCCTCGGAGTGGTGGTGGGCGGCCTGGTCCTGGCCCCGATGGCGTTGTTCGGCCCGAGAACCCGCACGAACAACGCGGTGTCATCGGGTGCGCACTTCGGCGTGGTCGGCAGGTGCGTCGGCTCGTTCCTGTCCCTGCTGACGGCCATAACGTTCTTCGCGATCTCGGTGTGGGTGAGCGGCGACGCGGTGGCGGGGGCAGCCCAGCGCCTGTTCGGTTTCGACGGAGGAGCGCTCCTGCGCGGCATCGCCTACGGCGTGATCGCGATCGCCACGCTGGTGGTGTGCATCTACGGCTACCGGTTCATGCTGCTGGTCAACCGCATCGCGGTGGTCCTGGGCACGGCGATCATGCTCCTGGGCATCGTGGCCTACGGCGGAACGTTCGACCCGGGCTACCCGGGAACGGGAGCGTACGCACTGGGAACGTTCTGGCCGACGTTCACGTTGGCGGCCTTGACGGCCCTGGCGAACCCGATCTCGTTCGGAGCCTTCCTCGGCGACTGGGCCCGCTACATCCCGGCGTCGTTCAGCAAACGCTCGTTGCTGACGGCGCCGTTCCTGGCCCAGGTGGCCACGCTGCTCCCGTTCGGTTTCGGCATCGCCACGGCAACCCTGGTGGCAAACCCGGCCGACTACATCACGGGCCTGACGGCGATTTCCCCGTTGTGGTACGCGATCCCCCTGATCGTGGTGGCCTTGATCGGCGGCCTGTCGACCGGAACGACATCGCTGTACGGAACGGGCTTGGACTTCAGCTCGATCTTCCCGAAGCTCTCCCGCGTCCAGGCAACGCTGCTGATCGGGACGTTGAGCGTGGCCTTCATCTTCGTGGGCAATTTCGTACTGGACATGGTGTCGAGCATCAACGCGTTCGCAACGTTGATCGTCCTGTGCACCAGCCCCTGGATGGTGATCATGATGATCGGCTTCGTGCAGAGAAGAGGCTGGTACGACGTAGCGGACCTGCAGGTGTTCAACGAGGGCCGCAAGGGCGGCCGCTATTGGTTCGCAAAGGGGGTGAACTGGCGAGCAACGGCAGCATGGCTCCCGGCAACAACACTGGGCCTGTTGTGCGCAAACACACCGATGATCACCGGCCCCCTGAAAGACATCGCAGGAGGCGTGGACATCAGCCTCTTGGCAACCTTGCTGACGGCCGCAATCACCTACCCCCTCCTGGTGAAGCTGTTCCCAGAGCCCCCACAGGTATTCCCCCCAACGAGGAACCCACAAACCGAGCTGGTTGGTCATCCCGTCGCCTGAGGCCGCAAAAATCACTTTGAGCCAGGCCCGCAACCCAAAGCGCAAGGCGAGAAGACTACGCAAGCTTGCGGGCCTGGCTCAAAGTGATAGGCCTCAATCAGGCGACGGGATGACCAACCAGCGGAGGGTCATCCCAGAGCCTGCCCGTCCGGCGAGGACAATCTTTGAAGCCACGGCAGAAACCCGACGCAAGCTACCGATCAGCGTTCTTCGCGGCAGGCTCCTCAGCAGTACCCAACCGCCCAGAGGCCCACTCGGTAACCCGCCGAGCAACATCCTGAGCAGTCAACCCGATCCGCCCCAGAACCTCATCCCGGCTCCCATGATCATGGAAAGCCTGAGGAACAGCCAGATCCCGCAACGGAACATCACACTCGGCATCCCGGAACAGGCCGGCCAAGGCAGACCCGAACCCACCGTGACGACCGCTATCCTCGACAGTGACCACCAACTTGTGCTGAGAGGCCAGCGCAACAAGCTCGGCAGGAACCGGAAGAACCCACCGCGGATCCACCACGGTAACCCCGATCCCCTGATCGGCAAGCCGATCAGCGGCGGCAAGCCCCAGCGTCGCGAAAGCACCGACGGTCACCAGCAGAACATCGGCCCCCTCGGCCGGCCGCCGGAGCACATCAACGGTCCCGACCCGCTCGACGGCGGCAACATCGGTCCCGACCTTCCCCTTGGAGAACCGCAGAGCAGTAGGCCCATCGGAAACGGCCACAGCCTCACGAAGCTCTTCACGCAGAGTCGCCGGATCCCGAGGAGCAGCCACCCGCATCCCGGGAACCATCCCGAGCAGGGACAGGTCCCACATACCGTGGTGAGAAGGCCCATCAGGCCCGGTGATCCCGGCCCGGTCGAGCACCAGCGTCACCGGCAGCCGGTGCAGGGCCACATCCATCAGGACCTGGTCGAACGCCCGGTTGAGGAACGTCGAGTAGATCGCCACGACCGGGTGCAACCCGCCCATGGCCAGCCCGGCCGCCGAAGTGACCGCGTGCTGCTCGGCGATCCCGACGTCGTACCACCGGTCCGGGAACGCCTCGGCGAACTTGTCCAGCCCGGTCGACCGCAGCATCGCCGCGGTGATCGCGACGACGTCCTCGCGCTCGACGCCGATGGCCGCCAGCTCGGAGCCGAACACGCCCGTCCAGCTCGGCCCCTTGACCGGCGGCAGCCCGGTCTCCGGGTCGATCGGATCGGTCTGGTGCATCTGGTCGTGCTGGTTGTTCACCGCGGGCGCGTAGCCGTGCCCCTTCTCGGTGACCACGTGCACGATGACGGCACCGCCGAAGGCCTTCGCGCTGTGCAGCGCCTTCTCCAGGGCCACCTGGTCGTGGCCGTCGACCGGACCGAGGTACTTCAGGCCCAGGTCGGAGAACATCGCCTGCGGGCTGAGCGCGTCCTTCAGCCCGGCCTTCGCCGCGTGCAGGGCGGCGTAGATCGGCTTGCCTACGACCGGGGTGTGCTTGAGGATCTCGCGGCCGCCGTCGAGGAGCCGCTCGTAGCCGGGCTGCAGGCGCAGCGCCGCGAGGTGGTCGGCCAGGCCGCCGATGGTCGGCGAGTACGAGCGGCCGTTGTCGTTGATCACGATGACGACCGGGCGCTCGCGGTGGGCGGCGATGTTGTTGAGCGCCTCCCAGCACATGCCGCCGGTGAGCGCGCCGTCGCCGACGACCGCGATCGCGTGCCGCCCGCCGCCGGCCAGCTCGAACGCCTTCGCCAGGCCGTCCACATAGGACAGACCGGAGGACGCGTGGCTGCTCTCCACCCAGTCGTGCTCACTCTCCGCGCGCGAGGGGTAACCGGTGACCCCGCCGGTCTGGCGGAGCAGGTCGAACCCGGCCGCGCGGCCGGTGACGAGCTTGTGCACGTACGCCTGGTGACCGACGTCCCACACGATCGCGTCGCGCGGCGAGTCGAACACGCGGTGCAGCGCCAGGGTCAGCTCGACGACGCCGAGGTTCGGCCCCAGGTGGCCACCCGCCCGGCGCACCTTGTCGACGAGGAAGTCCCGGATCTCCGCGGCCAGTTCGCCGAGGTCCTCGACACTCATGCGCTTCAGGTCCGCCGGTCCGCCAACGGACTCCAGCATCGTCACTCGTCTCCACCTCACTCGCTCGGTTCCGGCCAGTCTACGGAGACCTGCTAGAGCATCACCGCAGGCCGCGTCCGGCGTCACAACCGGAGCGCGACCGCAGGTCAGCAGCCGGGGTGAACCGGGGCCCGCCGCGGCGCTGTGGCGGTCACGCGGCGTGGCCACGAGAATGGGCCGCATGGCGGACTTCCTCATCGGTGGTGACTGGGTGGACGCGGTGGACGGCGGCCGGCGGGAGATCCGCTGCCCGGCCGACGGCTCCCTGGTCGCGACGGTCGCCGAGGGCACGGCCAAGGACACCGAGGCGGCCATCGCGGCGGCGCGCCGGGCGTTCGACACCGGCCCGTGGCCCGGCACCCCCGCCCACCTGCGCGGTGACCTGCTGCTGCGCGCCGCGGACCTGCTGGACCGCGACGCGGAGGCGTTCGCCCGCGCCGAGTCGCTCGACACCGGCAAGCGCCTGGTGGAGAGCCGGTACGACATGGCCGACATCGCGGCCTGCCTGCGCTACTTCGGCAAGCTGGCGGCGCAGGACGCCGGGCGCGTGGTCGACACCGGCAACCCGGACGCGATCAGCCGGATCGTGCACGAGCCGGTCGGCGTCTGCGGGCTGATCACGCCGTGGAACTACCCGCTGCTGCAGACGGTGTGGAAGATCGCGCCGGCGCTGGCCGCGGGCAACACGTTCGTGCTCAAGCCCAGCGAGCTGACCCCGCACACGGCGATCCGGTTCCTGCAGCTGCTCACCGAGGCCGGGCTGCCGCCGGGCGTGGCCAACCTGGTGCTCGGCGCGGGCGCCGAGGTGGGTGCGCCGCTGGCGTCGCACCCGGACGTCGACCTGGTGTCGTTCACCGGCGGCCTGGCGACCGGCAGGGTGATCGCCGCGGCGGCCGCGGGCACGGTCAAGAAGGTGGCGCTGGAGCTCGGCGGAAAGAACCCGAACGTGGTATTCGCCGACGCCGACTTCGAGACGGCGGTCGACTACGCGCTGACGGCGGTGTTCCTGCACTCCGGCCAGGTGTGCTCGGCGGGTGCGCGGCTGATCGTGCAGCGGGAGTGGCACGAGGAGTTCGTGGCCGAGCTGGTGCGCCGGGCGGAGCGGATCCGCCTGGGCGGCCCGTTCGACCCGCGGGCGGAGACGGGCCCGCTGATCTCGGAGGCCCACCGGGCGAAGGTGGAGGCGTACGTGGCGGCCGCGCTGGCCGAGGGAGCGGTGCTCCGCACGGGCGGCCGCCGCCCGGACGACCCGGCGCTCGCCGACGGCTTCTACTACCTGCCGACCATCCTCGACCAGGTGCGGCAGGGCTCGTCGGCGGTGCGCGAGGAGTCGTTCGGCCCGGTGCTGACCGTGGAAACGTTCACCGACGAGGACGACGCGGTCCGCATCGCCAACGACACCCACTACGGCCTGGCGGGCGCGGTGTTCACCCAGGACGCGGGGCGGGCGCAGCGCGTGGCGGGCCGGCTGCGCCACGGGACGGTGTGGATCAACGACTACCACCCGTACCTGCCCCAGGCCGAGTGGGGCGGCTACAAGCAGTCGGGGTTCGGCCGCGAGCTGGGCCCGACGGGGCTGGCGGAGTACACCGAGGTCAAGCACATCTACCAGAACCTCCGGCCGGCGCCGCAACGCTGGTTCTCGGGCTGAAAGCCGCCTTATGCTGCGTCCACGGGCGAAGCAGGGGAGGCCGGAGTGGACGAACAGCGACCACGGAAGCGGCTCCGCGGCCCGCGGGCCGTACTGGTGGGGGTGGCGGCCCTGGGTGTCCTGGCCGGCCTGACCCTGCGCACGGCGGAGTACCCGGGGGTGCTCCCGCCGGGGACGCCGGACCCGGAGCTGGACCTGGGCTTGCGCCTGGTGTGCGCGGCGGCGGTGCTGATCGCGGTGACGCTGGCGTACCTGACGTTCGCCCGCCACCAGGACGAGCCCCTGGCCATGGCGAGCTTGCCGGGGCTGGTGGTGACGGGGGTGGTGTTGCGGCACCTGGTGGTGACGTTGCCGGGGGTGACCCGCATCCAGCCGGCGGCCCGGGTGGTCCCGGGTTCCGGGGCCTGGGTGCTGCTGGTGTCGGGGGTCGCGATGACGGCAACCGGCCTCGCGGCGGCGTTCGCGGTACGCCGAGCAGGCTGAGCAACGCGGTATGCCGCCGCGGTGAGCCGCCGCCGCTCCGCGGCAGCCATGCAGCTACGCAGCGGTCAGCCGCTCAGCCGCCGATGGCGGCTGAGCAGACCGCGCCCACAGTCACCCAGCGACCGCCGAACGCGCCGACCGCTGCCTCACCCCAGTGGGTCACCCTCCACACGGCCCACTGCTCACCGGCCGCCGCGCAGCACGGGTCGCCGAGCACCCCATGGGCCGCCAACCGCCGAACCGGCCGCCGCCGCTGAGTCACCCGCGCCCGCGAGCCGCCCGGCCGCCATGACACCCTCTATCCCCTCACCGCCTTCCGGCCGAGGAACGCCGCCAGCCGATCAGCCGCCGTTGCCTCCCCTTCCGGCTCCACCTCCGGCCCGAACGGCCCGCCCGCCTGCCTCGGCGCCGTCCCGAACCGGGACCGCCACTGCTCCAGCGCCCGCGCGGCCAGCTCCGGCGCCAGATCCCTCGGCTGCCCGGTCGCGTCCGCGATGTCCCAGCCGTGGGCCAGGTACTCGTTCACCCTCATGTGCACCAAGAACACCCCCGGCACCTCGCCGAGCGGTGTCGTCACCTGCCGCGTGAACAACCCCGGCTCGGCCAGCACCTCCCGGGCCGCCGCCACCGATGCCACGAACGCCTCGGCCGGCGAGTCACCCAGGTAGTCACCGTCCGGGGCCGGTGGGCCCGTTCCCGCCCAGAAGGCCACTTTCGCGTTGCCGTGCGCCAAGTGGTTCACCACCGCGCGCACGTCCCACTCCGTGCACGCCGTCGGGAGCGCCCACTGGTCCGCACGGACCGCGGTGACCAGGCCGGTCACCGTCGAAGCTGCGAGGTCGAAGTCGTCGAGAGCAGTCATGGGCACAGTGTGCCGACCACCACCGACAAAAACTCACGACAGCAGCGCCACGCACTCCACGTGGTGGGTCATCGGGAACGCGTCGAACGCCCGCAGGTCCGTGAGCGAGTACCCGTGGGAGGCGAAGGTCGCCAGGTCCCGCGCCAGTGCCGCCGGGTCGCAGGCCACGTACACGATCCGGTCCGGCGCACCCGCCACGATCGACTCCACGACCGCCTTGCCTGCACCCTTGCGGGGCGGGTCCAGCACCACCACGTCGACCGGCTTGGCCGCCGACGCCAGCACGTGCTCCACCCTTCCCGCGTGCCACGAGACCTGCGGCAGGTCCGCGAGGTTGCGCTCGCCGTCGGCGACCGCGCGGCGGCCGGATTCGACCGCCAGCACGTGCCCCGAAGGCCCCACCTGCGCGGCCAGCACCGACGCGAACAGCCCGACCCCCGCGTAGAGGTCCCAGGCCGTGCCGCCGGACGGCGCTTCCGCCCACTCCCCCACGACCGCCGCGAACGTCGACGCCGCCGCCGGGTGGACCTGCCAGAACCCGTGCGCGTCGAGGCGCCAGTCGCGGCCCGCCGCGTGCTGGACCGCGACGCCGCCCGTCAGCTGCCGGGCGCGGACCTTGCCGCGCACCGTCGACAGCTCGCGGACGTGCACGTCGCCGTCGCCGTCGGTCGTCACCTCCAGCTCGCTGCCCGGCCGCCAGCGCCGCGCCAGGACATCGTCGAGCTCGCCGGGCACCGCGATCGGGCAGTCGTCCAGTGCCACCACCCGGTGGCTGTGGTGGGCACGCAGCCCGGCACGCCCGTCGCGCCCGGCGACCAGCCGGACGCGGCTGCGCCAGTCCAGCGGCCCGCCGTCCAGCGCCTCCACGACGACGTCCCGCTCGATGCCGGCCAGCCGCTGCAGCTGCTCCGCCACGACCGACGCCTTCAGCGAGCGCTGGTAGTCCGGCGAGGCGTGCTGCCAGTCGCAGCCGCCGCAGCCTCCCGGGACCGCCAGCGGGCACGGCGGCTCCACCCGGTGCGGGGACGGCGACAGCACCTCGACGGCGTCCCCGCGGCAGAACGAGCCGCCGCTGTCCTCGGTGACCTCGACCCGGACCTGCTCACCCGGCAGTGCGTGCCGGACGAACACGACCCGGCCCTCCGCGCGGGCGACGCAGTGGCCGCCGTGCGCCACCGCCCCGACCTCGACTTCGAGAACACGGCCCAGCCAGCTGGTCATTCGGCAGGCTCCTTGGGCTTCGGCGCCGCGACCGGCTGTCCGTTGGGCGAGAACCCGCGGCGGACGTCGCCGGCGGCGGGGCGCTCGTTGCGGACCCGCGCGGCCGCCTTGGCCGACGACTGCAGCTGCCACGGCACGCTCGCCACGATCACCCCGGACTGGAACAGCAGCCTGCCCTTGAGCCGCAGCGCGCTCTGGTTGTGCAGCACCTGCTCCCACCAGTGGCCGACCACGTACTCCGGGATGAACACGGTGACCACGTTGCGCGGGTTGTCACCGCGCACGCGCTTCACGTAGTCGAGCACGGGCTTCGTGATTTCGCGGTAGGGGGACTCGACGACCTTGAGCGGCACCTTGAAGTTGTGCGCGTCCCACTCGGCGGTGAGCCTCCGCGTGTCGGCATCGTCCACATTGACCGTCACGGCCTCGAGGACGTCCGGGCGCATCGCCTTGGCGTAGGCCAGCGCGCGCAGCGTCGGACGGTGCAGTTTGGACACGAGCACGATCGCGTGGTTGCGCGACGGCAGCACGGTCGGGGTGTCGCCGAGCTCCTTCAGCTCGTCGGCGACGCGGTCGTAGTGCCGCCGGATCGCCGTCATCAGCGCGAAGATGGCCACCATCGCGGCGATCGCGATCCACGCGCCGAGCAGGAACTTGGTGATGAGCACGATCACCAGGACGGTCGCGGTCATGGTCAGGCCGATGGCGTTGACTGTCTGGGACCGCCGCATCCGCCGCCGCGCGCCCGGGTCGGTTTCCCTGGCCAGCAACCGGTTCCAGTGCCGGATCATGCCCGCCTGGCTCACCGTGAACGAAACGAACACGCCCACGATGTAGAGCTGGATGAGCCGGGTGACCTCGGCGTCGAAGGCGATGATCAGGACCAGCGCGAACGCGGCCAGGAACAGGATGCCGTTGGAGAACGCCAGCCGGTCGCCGCGGGTGTGCAGCTGGCGCGGCAGGTAGCGGTCCTGCGCCAGGATCGAGCCCAGCACCGGGAAGCCGTTGAACGCGGTGTTCGCGGCCAGCAGCAGGATGATGCCGGTGGAGAAGGAGATGTAGTAGAACGCCGGCGGGAAGTCGGCGAACACCGCGTGCGCGATCTGCGCGACGATCGTCTTCTGCTCGTAGCCGGCGGGCGCGCCTTCGAGCTGCCGCGCCGGGTCCTCGGCGAACTTGACGTCGGTGATGGTGGCCAGCGTGATGATGCCGACCAGCATGGTGACCGCGAGCAGGCCCATCATCAGCAGCGTGGTGGCCGCGTTCTTCGACTTCGGCTTCTGGAACGCCGGGACGCCGTTGCTGATCGCCTCGACCCCGGTCAGCGCCGCCGCGCCGGAGGAGAACGCCCGCAGCACCAGGAACGCGTACCCGACACCGGCGAAGGTGCCTTCGGCGGTCAGCGTGAAGCCGGCGCTTTCGGCCTTCATCTCGGTGCCGGTGGCCGCCTGCACCAGGCCCCAGGCGACCATGACCAGAATGCCCAGGATGAACCCGTACGTCGGGATCGCGAAGGCCTTGCCGGACTCGCGGATGCCGCGCAGGTTCAGCGACGTCAGCACGACCACGATGACGATCGACGCGAGCACTTTGTGTTGCGCCACCCACGGGACGGCCGAGCCGATGTTGGCCACACCGGACGAAGTGGACACCGCGACGGTCAGGACGTAGTCGACGAGCAGGGCGCTGGCGACGGTCAGGCCGAACTTGCCGCCGAGGTTCGTGTTGGCGACCTCGTAGTCGCCGCCGCCGCTCGGGTAGGCGTGCACGTTCTGCCGGTAGGACGCGACCACGACCAGCATGACCAGGGCGACCATGACGCCGATCCACGGCGCGAGCGCGTAGGCCGAGAGGCCCGCCACGCTCAGTGTCAGGAAGATCTCTTCGGGTGCGTACGCCACGCTCGAGAGCGCGTCGGACGCGAAGATCGGCAGCGCGATGCGCTTGGGCAGGAGCGTGTGAGAGAGCCGGTCACTGCGGAACGGACGTCCGAGGACCAGGCGTTTCAGCACGGTCGGGAACTTCGACACCACGGAAGCGTAACGGTCGGGGCGCACGGTAGGTTCGGCGCTGGTATGTCGGGGGTAAGACGGACGGGTGAACCGCCGAGGAGGAGGCAGGGCGTGCACGTGGTGATCATGGGATGCGGCCGGGTCGGCGCGTCCCTGGCCGCTGCGCTGGAGCGGCTCGGCCACGAGGTGGCCGTCATCGACAAGAACCAGCAGGCGTTCCGCCGGCTCGGCAGCGACTTCCACGGCCAGCAGGTCGTCGGCGTCGGCTTCGACCGCCGGGTGCTGGTCGAGGCCGGCATCGAGCGGGCGGGCGCGTTCGCGGCGGTGTCCAGCGGCGACAACTCGAACATCATCTCGGCCCGGGTCGCGCGCGAGAACTTCGGCGTCGAGCACGTCGTCGCGCGCATTTACGACCACAAGCGCGCGGCGGTGTACGAGCGGCTGGGCATCCCGACGGTGGCGACCGTGCCGTGGACGACCGACCGGTTCCTGCGCACCCTGCTGCCGGACGGCGTGGCGTCGGCGTGGCGGGACCCGTCGGGCAACGTGGCGCTGCTGCAGCTGCCGCTGCACGAGGGCTGGGTCGGGCACTCGGTGAAGTCGCTGCAGGAGGCGACCGGCGCGCGGGTGGCGTTCATCATGCGCTTCGGCACCGGCGTGCTGCCCGACACGAAGACGGTGCTGCAGGCCGACGACGTCGTGTGGGTGGCCGCGCGCTCGGGCACCGTCACCGACGTCACCAGTGTGGCCCACCGCGAACCGGAGGACGAGGCATGAGGGTCGCGATTGCGGGCGCCGGGGCGGTCGGCCGTTCCATCGCCGCCGAGCTGATCGACGGCAGGCACCAGGTGATGCTGATCGAGCGCGAGGCCGACCAGTTCGACCCGCACACGGTCGAGCAGGCCGACTGGGTGCTCGGCGACGCCTGCGAGGTGTCGATCCTGGAGGAGTCCGGGATCGA
This sequence comes from Amycolatopsis sp. Hca4, assembly GCF_013364075.1. Taxonomy (GTDB): domain Bacteria; phylum Actinomycetota; class Actinomycetes; order Mycobacteriales; family Pseudonocardiaceae; genus Amycolatopsis. The sequence continues at coordinate 8,999,699 of NZ_CP054925.1, read as the reverse complement.
GCAGTGCGACGTCGTCATCGCCGCCACCGGCGACGACAAGGCGAACCTGGTGGTTTCGCTGCTGGCCAAGACGGAGTTCGCGGTCCGGCGCGTGGTGGCCCGGGTGAACAACCCGGCCAACGAGTGGCTGTTCACCGACGCGTGGGGCGTCGACGTGGCGGTCTCGACCCCCGCATGCTGGCGGCGATGGTCGAGGAAGCGGTGAGCGTCGGCGACCTGGTGCGGCTGATGACGTTCCGGCAGAGCAACGCGAACCTGGTCGAGCTGACACTGCCGGCGGAGACCCCGCTGGCCGGGAAGCCGGTGAGCGAGCTGACGCTGCCGCGGGATGCGGCGCTGGTGACGATCCTGCGGGGTGACCGGGTGATCGTGCCGCAGCCGGAGGACCCGCTGGAGCCCGGGGACGAGCTGCTGTTCGTGGCTACGGCGGACGTGGAACCGGAGATCCGGACGGCTTTGGGTTACTGAGCCCGGATGGGCCCCTGGCGTGTGCCGGGGGCCTTTTCCGTGGCGAGATTTTGGGACTTTCGCGGGCTCGGATGCCCTTTTTGCGGCTTGCGGTGGCCGAAATTGTCGGTGGTGGCCGGTAGCGTAAAAACCGGGGGGTCCCCTTCGCGCGCGGGTTGTGTCGCTTCGCAGCCGGCATGCCTGCGCCCGCGGAATCCCTCTGCGCCCGAAGGCAGCGGGGATTTCGCGCGCCCCGGGCGGCAACGGCGCTGATCCAGCGCGGGCCCCATGCGCTCAGGGGCGCGGCTCGCGTGATCGAGCACGTACCTCGCGTGATTCAGCCCGGAACTCGCGTCGTCAGAACCGGATCTCACGTGACGGGAAAGGCATCTCGCGTGACCGGTGGGGCATCACCCGTGACTGGGCGGGCATCACCCGTGACCGGCGGGGCATCTCGCGTGACTGTGGGGGCATCACGGTGTCCCGAGCGCCGGTGTGGCGAAACTGTCGGTGCCTGCCGGTAGAGTCGAAAACGGGGGCGCCCCCACGCGCGCGGGTTGTCAGGCTTCCGGGGCCGCGTACTTCTCGCGCAGCCGGGCCTCGACCTCCGCGTCGGTCTCCGGGGCCGGCTCGGCCTCGGCCATCGCCTTCAGGCGCTTGTCCGACCGCCGCACCGCCCACACGACCACCAGCAGGCCCAGCGCGTACAGCGGGTACCCCATCGCGATCTTCGCGAAGGCCAGCCAGCCCGTGTAGTCCTCCTGGTACAGCCAGCGCTGCACCACGAACCGCGCCGCGAAGATCGCCGCCATCGCCAGCGTGGCGATGTCGTAGCCGTAGCGGGAGGGCTTGTCGCGCCGCCACGCCTGGCCGGTGCCGTTGAGCATGTTCCAGACCACGCCCGCGATCGGCCAGCGGACCACCACCGACAGCACGAAGATGCCGCAGTAGATCAGGCTCGCGTAGATCCCGAACAGGAAGAACCCCTTCGCCGACCCCGTGCGGTAGGCGATGAACGCCGCGATCGCGACGCCGAAGAACCCCGAGATCGCCGGCTGCAGGGGCTCCTTGCGGACCAGGCGCAGCACGGTGATGGCCACCGCGCTGCCGATCGAGGTCCAGATGGCCGCGGTCAGGCCGAAGAACGAGTTCGCCAGTACGAACACGATCACCGGGACCGACGAGTAGATCAGGCCGGACACCCCGCCCATCTGCTCGAGCAGGGTCGGCTGCGGCTCTTCGCCGTCGGTCTTCTTCTCGCTCGGGGCGGGTTCAGTCACGATGGGTGATCAACTCACTGGGCTCTGGAGCTCGTAATAGGGGTTGTACAGCACCTTCTGGCCGTCACGCTCGGCCATCCGGCCGCGCACCTTGATCGTCCGGCCAGGCTCGATGCCCGGGATCCGGCGGCGGCCGAGCCAGATTAGCGTCACGCCCTGTGTTCCGTCGAACAGCTCGGCCTCCAGCGTGGCGGCCTCGTTGGTCGGGCAGAGCTCGACGCTGCGGAGCCGCCCCATCACGGTGACCTCTTCGCCGGATCGGCAGTCACAGGCCCGCTGCGCCCCCTCGGCGCCCGACCTCATCGACATCTCGTCGGCGTCGAGGTCCTCGACGTCGCTGGTCAGCTTGCGAACCAACCGGCTGAAGTAGCCGCCGTCTTTGGCGGACATAGGTGCTCCTGTGCTCCGGGGCCCCCGACTGTGCATGCGGCCCGTGCGATTTCCAGCGTAGCTGCGGTCCCCGCCAGGGAAACGCCTTTGCGCAAAGATCGCAACGTGACGTCCGCAATCAGAGTTCCCGCCGCGGTCCTGCTGCCCGGTACCGGCTCGGACGAGGTGTTCGTCCGGTCCGTCTTCGAAGGCCCCCTGCGCGCCATCGGCGTCCCGCTCATCGCGCCACCGCCGCCCCCGGGCGGGGCGCTCGCGGACGGCTACCTGGCGGCCCTGGACACGCTCGCGGACGAGCACGGCACCCTCCTCGTCGGCGGCATCTCCTTCGGCGCCCACCTCGCCGCGGAGTGGGCGGTCCGCCACCCGGCCCGTTGCGGGGGCCTGCTGGCCGCCCTCCCGGCCTGGAACGGCGACCCGGGCCCGGCACCCGCCGCGCTCGCCGCGACGCTGACAGCGGATCTGGTGGCCCGTTCCGGCGTCGACGCCGCGCTGGCGCAGACCGCGGGCAGCCCGGACTGGCTGCGGGCCGAACTGGACCGGGCGTGGCGCCGCCACGGCGGCGGGCTGGCGGACGGCCTGCGCGTCGCGGCGGGGCGGCCGTCACCCACCCTCGCCGAACTCGCGGGACTGGCCGTCCCGGCCGGGGTCGGCACGTGCACCGACGATCCGGTACACCCGACGAAAGTCGCAGCGGAGTGGGCGGGCGCACTCCCCCGCGCGGCCCTCGGCGAGACGACGCTCACGGCGCTGGGCACCGACCGCGAATCACTCGGCCGGGCGACCGTCCTCGCCTTCCTCAAGGCCCTCCGGACGCGCTGAAGGCCGCCACCGGGTGCCGGTGGCGGCCTTCGGCGGGCGGGTCAGCCCTGTTGCTGCTGGGCCGCGATGTGCTCGGCGACCGCCTCGGGCAGCGTGATGGTCAGCGGGGTCCGGACCGGCATCGGCGCGTCGCCGCGGTCGACGATGGTCCGCCGGACGATCTCGCGCAGCACCTCGACCGCCGCCGCGGCCTCCGACTGGGGGCCGGCGATGACGCCGCGCAGCATCCAGCGGGGCCGGTCGACGCCGACGAAGCGCAGGGCGACGTCGCCGATGATCGCCGAGATCTCCAGGCCCCACACACCGCGGCCGATGGTGACCTTGGCGCCGTCGGAGCGCAGCTGGTCGGCCAGCTCGGAGCTGACCTCCCGCCACAGGCCGCCCGATCGCGGCGCGGCGTACGCGCTGACCGTGATCTGGCCCTGCTCGGTGACGACGTGCACGGCGCGCACGCCACCGGCCTCCGGGTCCATCTCGACCTGGACCTGGGACCCGTCGGGCACCGGCACCTTCACCGAGCCGAGGTCGATCCGCGGGATGCCGTCGTCTTCGAAGTCCGCGACGTCGAACGGGCCGTCGGAGACGTCCGAAAGCTCCGATTCCTCGTCGTACGCGTCGTCCTCGAAAGTGTCTTCGGCCTCGGGCGCGGCGTGCCGTCCGGCGGACCCGCCCTCGGTCCGCCGCTTGCGTCCGAAAATCCCCACTACTTCTCCGTTCCTTCCCCCGTGGCGGCGCTCGCGGCGAGCGCCGGTGCTCCCAGTGTGGCGTGTCCACCCGTGGAGCCGTAGCCTCCGTCGCCCCGCTCGGTCGCGTCCAGCCGAGCGACCTCGACGAACTCCGCGTGCTCGACCCGCTGGACGACCAGCTGGGCGATGCGGTCGCCGCGCGTCAGTTCCAGCGGGTGCACCGGATCGTGGTTGATCAGGCAGACCTTGATCTCGCCGCGGTAGCCCGAGTCGATCGTGCCCGGGGTGTTCACCACCGAGAGGCCGGCCCGGGCGGCCAGACCCGACCGCGGGTGGACGAACCCCGCGTACCCGGGCGGGAGCGCGATCGCGACGCCGGTGCCGACGACGCCGCGTTCCCCGGGTCCGAGGACGATATCCGAGGTGGTGACGAGATCGGCCCCCGCGTCGCCCGGTCGGGCGTAGGCGGGCAGCGGGACATCCGGATCGAGCCGGGAGAGGAGTACCTGAACGCTGGACACGGGCGGCGAGATTACTCTCTACCCGTGGGTGAATCAGCGAAGACGGCCGCGAACGCCGCGGTCCGGCACTCCGAACGGCTGTACGTCCCGTGGTGGGGCTGGCTGCTGCCGGTGCTGGGAGCGGTCCTGCTGGCGGCCGAGATCGACCTCGGGTACCCGGGGGTCCGGGCGTGGCTGCCGTACGTGATCGCGCTGCCGGTCGTCGCGGCGCTGCTGCTGTCGCTGGGCCGGTCGAAGGTCCGGATCACCGGCGGCGACGAGCCGGAGCTGTGGGTCGGCGACGCCCACCTGCCGCTGCGGTTCGCCGGCGAGGTGGAGGTCTTCGACAAGGAGGCCAAGCGCAAGGCGCTGGGCCGCGACGGCGACCCCGCCGCCTACGTGCTGCACCGCGGCTGGGTCGGCCCGGTCGTGAAGGTGCACCTCACGGACGCGGACGACCCGACGCCGTACTGGCTGTTCAGCACCCGGCACCCGGAAAAGGTCGCCGAGCTGCTCAAGGGCGCCTGAACCCCGGACATGTGGAAGGGGGCCGGCCTGCCGGCCGGCCCCCTTGTCCCCAGCGCGCTTCGAGCCTCCCCGTCGTCGCCCTCGAGGCTCTCCGTCGCGTCTGTTCGTCCCCTGTCCGAGAACCCCTCCGCGCTTGTCAGGCGCAGTCGCGGCAGATCAGGCGTCCGCCGTTGTCCTCGGCCAGCCGGCTGCGGTGGTGCACCAGGAAGCACACGGAGCAGGTGAACTCGTCCGCCTGCTTCGGCACCACCTTCACGGTCATGTCCTCACCGGAAAGCCCGGAAAGGTCGGCACCCGGCAGCTCGAAGTTCTCGGCGGTCGCGTCCTCGTCGACGTCGACGACGCCGGACTGGTTCTCGTTCCGCCGGGCCTTGAGCTCCTCCAACGAGTCTTCGGCCAGCTCGTCGGCTTCGCTGCGGCGCGGAGCGTCGTAGTCGGTAGCCATGTTGTCCCTCACCCCTGCGATCAACTTGTGTAGTCGTTTTCCCGGACTCCCGGATACGCCCGTGAGTCCGCCGTGCCGCTGGTCAACGTTCCAGGGCCCCTGTTTGTGCCCGACGGCCGAAGTGACCGAGGTCTCTTCTTTATGGGCCTCTTCCTGCGGCCGGAGCCCGGGAAGGGTAGCTCACCGCTGTCCGGGTTCTGCAACGAGTCAGACATTGCCGGGGAATCGTCACCCGACAGGGGGAACCCGCAGGTAAGACGCGTTGTCGTCCGTTCGGGTTGCCCGCGGGTGGAGAACCTCACGCGCGACCCGTGTCCGCTTGCCCCGGCCGGCCCCCGCGTGGTGCGATCGCTGCCACGGGGATCGGTCCCGGGCGGGGCCCGCGGACCACTGGTTGAGCACGGGGAACCGGCCGGGTGACCCTGGACGACGCGCGCCGGCTGCAGCGCCTAGGCTGAGCGGCCACGACGGTGCTCGGGTCCGCACCGGCCGGGTTCGGTGTTCGGGAAGGGACGGGCAGGTGGCGTCGGGGAACGGCATCGGGGACCGTGGGGCGCGGCCGTATCGCAAGCACAAGCCGCTCCCGGCGCTGATCGTCATCGGGGTGCTCGCCATCGGCGCGATCGTCGTCTGGGTGAACGCCGCCGTCGGCAAGGGCGACATCGACGAGGCGGTCAAGTGCGACCCGCCCGCGAGCCCGCCGCCGGGCGTGACGTTCAGCAGCCTGCCCCACAACGCGCTCGACGACCGCGCGCCGATCCCGCCGGACAAGGTCGCCTACCGGGTCCTCAACGCCTCGGGCAGCCGCGGCCAGGGCGGCATCACCACGACGGCGCTGCGCGAACTCGGCTTCACCAGCGCGGCCGACCCGGCCAACGACCCGGCGTACGAGAACCGCGAAGCCAAGTGCCGCGGCCAGATCCGCTTCGGCGAGAACGGCGTCACCGCGGCCCGGACGCTCAGCCTCGTGGTGCCGTGCGCGGAGCTGGTCCAGGACAACCGCAAGGACGCGAGCGTGGACGTGGTGACGGGCACGCTCTTCGGCGACCTCCGGCCCCGCGCGGAGGCCCGGCAGATCATCACGCAGCTGGCGGACTGGTCGAAGACCCACCAGGGCGGCGGCGGGAACGAGCAGTCGGCGGGCGCGAAGGCACCGGTGGTGGACCAGACCCTGCTGGCCTCCGCCCGCGACGTAGCCTGCTGACCCGGCCCGCTGTTTCGCACCCCGGCCGCGGGGGCGCCCCCCGTTTTCCACGCTACCGGAGAGCACCGACAGTTTCGGCCGCCCGGACGCTGCCGCCTCGCCGGCACAGCCATGATCGGCTCTTCCCGCCGCCCTCGGCGCGTGTTCGCGAAGCGCCACAACCCCCGCGCGTAGGGGGACCCCCGGTTCTTACGTTACCGGCAACCACCGACAGTTTTGGCCGCCCGAGGCAGATCCTCGCCGCCGGGACCGGCGGTCCCGCATGTCGCGGGCCTCGGTCGAAAGGGGCGGTTCACGTACTCGGAGGGTCGGTCTGCGTACCCGAAGGGTCGGTCTGCGTACCCGAAGGGTCGGCTGCCGAGCCGACCCTCCAGGCACGCGGGCCGACCGTCCCGGTCACCGGGATCCGCTCAGACCTCCGCCGCGCCGCAGTCCGCGAGGATCTTCCGCAGCGGGTCCGCGATCGACGGTGCCGCCGCGTACGTCGCGTCCGCACCCAGCTCCGGTGCCGTCCCCGGCAGCGCCACCCGCGCGCCCGCCTCCGCCGCGATCAGCGCGCCCGCCGCCCAGTCCCAGCGGTTGAGGCCGTGCTCCACGTACGCGTCCAGCCAGCCCGCCGCCACCGCGCACAGGTCCAGCGAGGCCGCCCCGTTGCGGCGGATGTCGCGCACGTGCCCCAGCAGCGAGGCCGCGAACCGCGCCTGGCGCGTCCGCCGTGCCGGCGAGTACGCGAAACCGGTTCCGACCAACGTCACTTCCAAGGCCGACGGCGCCGAGACCGCCAGCCGCCGTCCGTCCAGGTACGCGCCCTGGCCGCGGGCCGCCGACCACACGCGGCCGCTCGCCGGCTCGACCACCGCGCCCGCCACCGACTCGCCGCCGATCTGGGCGGCCACCGAGACCGCGAACCACGGCAGCCCGTAGAGGAAGTTGACCGTCCCGTCGATCGGGTCGACCACCCACGTCACGCCGTCGCCCGCGGCACCACCGCCCTCCTCGCCCAGCACCGGCTCCCCGGGCCGCAGAGCAGCCAGCCGGGAACGCACCAGGCGCTCGGACTCGTGGTCGACCGCGGTCACCACGTCGGTCGCCCCGGACTTGGTCCCGACGGCGACCGCGCGACCGGAAGCCATGCCCTCCCACGCCTCGCGGACCAGGGTGGCGGCTTCCGTCGCGACCTGCACCGCGACGCTTTTCAGCAACGACTCGTCAACTCCCACGTCCGACATGTCACCACATCCGGTTAAAGTCTCCGAGGCAGGCTTCTGAATCGTGCGAGAAGGGACCACGTCCGTGGTGGAGGCGACCCGCCGAGGTTTCGGCATCGACATCGGCGGCAGCGGGATCAAGGGTGCCCTGGTCGACCTGGACAAGGGGCAGCTCATCGGCGAGCGGATCCGGATCGAGACGCCGAAGCCGTCCACGCCGTCGGCGGTGGCGGACGTCGTGCACGACATCGTCACGCAGGCGGGCTGGGACGGCCCGGTCGGCGTGACGCTGCCCGCGGTCGTCAAGAAGGGCGTCGCGCACACCGCGGCCAACATCGACAAGCAGTGGATCGGCACCGACGCCGACGCGCTGTTCGCCAAGCGGCTCGGCGTCGATGTCGACCAGGTGGCGATGCTCAACGACGCCGACGCCGCCGGCATGGCGGAGATCCGCTTCGGCGACCCGGTCGCGCGTACCGGCGTGACCGCCCTGCTCACCTTCGGCACCGGCATCGGCAGCGCGGTGTTCCAGGACGGCAAGCTCGTCCCCAACACCGAATTCGGCCACCTCGAGATCGACGGCCACGACGCCGAGAAGCGCGCGGCGGCGTCGGTGAAGGACAACGAGGGGCTCTCCTACCCCGAATGGGCCAAGCGCGTGCACCGTTATCTGACCGTGCTGGAGAACCTGATCTGGCCCGATCTGTTCATCGTCGGCGGCGGGGTCAGCAAGAAGGCCGAGAAATGGGTGCCGCTGCTGAACATCCGCACTCCGGTGCTGGTCGCGAGCCTGCAGAACAACGCCGGCATCGTCGGCGCGGCGGCCGCCGCGGCGGAGGGCATCCAGCACTGAAACGGCGTTGGGGGTGATCGCTTCGCACCGCATGCGCGTACCGTCGTTACAATGGAACACGGCCCACGGCTGCGGAGGGCAAAACCGCAGGCCGAGGCGTGATCCCCGAATGTGAGGCAGCAGTGGCCCCAGGCCGTTGCTCGTCGTGATCGACCGCTGCGAAAGGGCGTAAGTGGCAGCCGCAAGAACCGCAACCCGAGGCGGGACGAAGACAGCGACCGCAGCCGGCGAGCCGGCCGAAGAGGCAGCCACCGGGACGGCGAAGCCGGCGGCCCGCAAGACCACCACCACCAAGAAGGCGCCGGCCAAGAAGGCGCCCGCGAAGAAGGCCGTGACCAAGGGCCCGAAGACCGAGGACGGCGAGCCGGACGGTCCCGGCGAGCTCGAGGACGACGATCTCGGTTCGCCCGACCTGTCGGACCTGGAAGAGGTCGAGGTCGACGTCGTCGACGAGACGGTCAGCGACGAGCCGGACACCGACTCGGCCGACGACGACGATGACGACGAAGAGGAAGCCGACGAGGAGACCCCGGCGGCGCGCCGCCGTGGCGCCGCGGCCGACAAGGCGGCGAAGGGCTCCGACAACCCGGACTTCGTCTGGGACGAGGAAGAGTCGGAGGCCCTGCGCCAGGCGCGCAAGGACGCCGAGCTCACCGCGTCGGCCGACTCCGTGCGTGCCTACCTCAAGCAGATCGGCAAGGTCGCGCTGCTGAACGCGGAGGAGGAGGTGGAGCTGGCCAAGCGGATCGAGGCCGGGCTCTACGCCGCCGAGCGCGTGCGCACCGCCGAGGAGGAGGGCGAGAAGCTCGTCACCCAGATGCGCCGCGATCTCAAGTGGATCGTGCGTGACGGCGAGCGCGCCAAGAACCACCTGCTCGAGGCGAACCTCCGGCTCGTGGTCTCGCTGGCCAAGCGCTACACCGGCCGCGGCATGGCGTTCCTGGACCTGATCCAGGAGGGCAACCTCGGCCTGATCCGCGCGGTGGAGAAGTTCGACTACACCAAGGGCTACAAGTTCTCGACGTACGCCACGTGGTGGATCCGCCAGGCGATCACCCGCGCGATGGCCGACCAGGCCCGCACCATCCGCATCCCGGTGCACATGGTCGAGGTCATCAACAAGCTGGGCCGCATCCAGCGCGAGCTGCTCCAGGACCTCGGCCGCGAGCCGACCCCGGAAGAGCTCGCGAAGGAGATGGACATCTCCCCGGAGAAGGTCCTGGAGATCCAGCAGTACGCGCGCGAACCGATCTCGCTGGACCAGACGATCGGCGACGAGGGCGACTCGCAGCTCGGTGACTTCATCGAGGACTCCGAGGCGGTTGTCGCGGTGGACGCGGTGTCGTTCACGCTGCTGCAGGACCAGCTCCAGTCGGTGCTGCAGACGCTGTCCGAGCGCGAGGCGGGCGTGGTCCGGCTGCGCTTCGGCCTCACCGACGGCCAGCCGCGCACGCTCGACGAGATCGGCCAGGTGTACGGGGTGACCCGCGAGCGCATCCGGCAGATCGAGTCGAAGACGATGTCCAAGCTGCGCCACCCGTCGCGGTCGCAGGTCCTGCGGGACTACCTGGACTGATTGTCCTTCCGGCACAACGGAAACCCCGTCACCTCGGTGGCGGGGTTTCCGCGTTTCAGGGCACCGCCAGGCCGCGCTCCCGGAGTGACTGTTCGACGCGCAGGCGTTCGATCTCCCGGTCCATCCCCTCGGGCAGCTCCCCGAGCCGGTGCGGGACGCCGACCTGGCGGCAGGCCACGGTGAGGAGTTCGTCGTACGCCTGCCGGGTGCCGATCCGGCGGGCGGCGGGTGTGCCGGACGGGTAGCCGGCGAGCAGGCGGTGCACCCGCCGCAGGTCCGCGGCGACGCGTTCGATCGGCGGACCTTCCGGCTGCGGCCCCGCTCGCCTCGAACGGATCCGGTCGATCAGCTTCGGCACGCGCAGCGCGCACCAGAACACCACCGTGGGAGCGACGCAGACCACGGCGAAGAGGATCAGGTTCGCGACGACACCACCGGAGCCGTCCATGCCCCGATGGTAAGCCCGCCGGGCCCGGCCCGCGGAAGGCTTTTCGCGTGATTGATGGGTCAGCACGCGTGATTGGAGAGTCGACTCGCGTGATTGGAGGGTCGACACGAAGTCCGTCGCCGTGTCGTCCTCTCAATCACGCGTGTCGACCTCCTGATCACGCGTGCTGACCCTTCAGTTACGGGAGTTCGGGGGTCTCCGGGGTTTCCTCGACCAGCCAGAGGACCCCGGCGGGCGGCAGCTGGAGGACCGCGGAGGCCGGCTGGCCGTGCCACGGCTCCTCCGTGGCCTCCACCGCGCCCATGTTGCCGACGCCGGAGCCGCCGTACGCCTCGGCGTCGGTGTTGACCACCTCCAGCCAGCGGCCCGCCGACGGCAACCCGACCCGGTAGTCGTGGTGCGGGACCCCGGCGAAGTTGGCGACGCAGGCCAGGCGCGAGCCGTCGGCGCCGATGCGGAGGAAGCTCAGCACGTTGCCGCTGGAGTCGTTCGCGTCGATCCAGGCGAAGCCTTCCGGCGAGGTGTCCTGGCTGTACAACGCCGGGGACGAGCGGTAGATCGTGTTCAGCGACCGCAGCAGCTCCCACACGCCGAGGTGCAGCGGCTCCTCCATGAGGTGCCAGTCCAGCGACCGCGACTCCGACCACTCCCCCGGCTGGCCGAACTCGCCGCCCATGAACAGCAGCTGCTTGCCCGGGTGGGCCCACATGAACGCCAGCAGCGAGCGCAGCCCGGCCGCCTTGTTCCACGCGTCGCCCGGCATCCGGCCCCACAGGGATCCCTTGCCGTGCACCACTTCGTCGTGCGACAGCGGCAGCACGAAGTTCTCGCTCCACGCGTACACGAGCGAGAACGTCATCTCGTTGTGGTGGTACGCGCGGTGGATCGGCTCGTGGGACAGGTACCGGAGCGTGTCGTGCATCCAGCCCATGTTCCACTTGAAACCGAACCCGAGGCCGCCGAGGTGGGTGGGCCGGGTGACGCCCGGCCAGGCCGTCGACTCCTCGGCGACCATCACCACACCCGGGTGTCGCTTGTAGACGGTCGCGTTCAGCTCCTGCAGGAACCGCACCGCGTCCAGGTTTTCCCGGCCGCCGTACTGGTTGGGCAGCCACTCCCCGTCCTTGCGGGAGTAGTCGAGGTACAGCATCGACGCGACGGCGTCCACGCGCAGGCCGTCGAGGTGGAACTCGTCGAGCCAGAACAGGGCGTTGGCGACCAGGAAGTTGCGGACCTCGTTGCGGCCGAAGTCGAACACGAGCGTGCCCCAGTCGGGCTGCTCGCCGCGGCGCGGGTCCGCGTGCTCGTACAGCGGTGTCCCGTCGAAGCGGGCCAGCGCCCAGCTGTCGCGCGGGAAGTGGGCGGGCACCCAGTCCACCAGCACGCCGATCCCCCGCTGGTGCAGGCGGTCGACGAAGTAGCGGAAGTCGTCCGGCGAGCCGAAGCGGGACGTCGGCGCGTAGTACGACGTCACCTGGTAGCCCCACGACCCGCCGAACGGGTGCTCCGACACCGGCAGCAGCTCCACGTGCGTGAAACCGGTTTCGACCAGGTAGTCGCCCAGCTGGTCGGCCAGCTCGCGGTAGTCGAGCCCGGGCCGCCACGAACCCAGGTGGACCTCGTAGATGCTCATCGGCGCCGCGGCCCACTGGGTGGCTTCGCGCTGGGCGACCCACTCGTCGTCTTCCCACAGGTGCGCCGAACGCGTGACGACCGACGCCGTCGCGGGCGGCTGCTCGGTGGCGAACGCCAGCGGGTCGGCCTTCTCGTGCCAGTTGCCGTCGGCGCCGAGGATCCGGAACTTGTAGCAGGTGCCCGCGCCGACGCCGGGCACGAACAGCTCCCAGACGCCGGACGAGCCGAGCGAGCGCATCGGGTGCCCGCGCCCGTCCCAGCCGTTGAAGTCGCCGATCACGCGGATGCCGCGGGCGTTCGGCGCCCAGACCGCGAACGACGTCCCCTCGACGACGCCGTTGGGCGTCTCGTAGGAGCGGACGTGCGCGCCGAGCGCTTCCCAGAGCCGCTCGTGCCGTCCCTCGCCGATCAGGTGCAGGTCCAGCTCGCCGACCGTGGGCAGCCAGCGGTACGGGTCGTCGGCGACGGCGGTGTGCCCGTCGTACTCGACCTCGAACCGGTAGTCGCCGGGGTGCTCGGGCACGGCGACGGCGAACAGCGCGTCGATCACCGGGTCCATCGGGTACTTCTGGCCGCCCGCGCAGAGCGTGACGGCCTTCGCGCCGGGCAGCAGCGCCCGGGCCGCGAAGCCCTTGCCCACCGCGTGCACGCCCAGCACCGAGTGCGGGTCGTGGTGGGACCCGGCGAGCAGCCGGTCGATGTCCGCGGCCGGCGGGGCCGCGGCCGGGAGGCCTTCGGGAACCGCGTTCACGGTGTCGTCCCTCCGCTAGTGATCCGGGCGATCGAGGCGAGCGGCACGCCGAGCCAGTCCGGCCGGTTCGCGTGCTCGTAGCCCACCTCGTAGACCGCCTTGTCCAGTTCGAAGGCGCGCAGCAGCTCGCCCTGCTCGCGCGGGTCCGCCGCGACCGCGGCGTACCCCTCGCAGAACGCCGCCCGGTTGCGCTCCGACCATTCGTGGGCGCGCTCGGCCAGCGCCGGGTCGTCCGGCTGGCCGACCAGCATCTGCTGGGCCGCGTAGTCGAACGACCTCAGCATGCCCGCGACATCGCGCAACGGCGAGCGGAGCGCGTGCCTCTCTTCCACCGGGGCCGCCGGCTCGCCCTCGAAGTCGATCAGCAGCCAGCCGCCGACGGTCCGCAGCACCTGGCCGAGGTGCAGGTCGCCGTGGATGTACTGCATGGTCACCGAGTCCAGCGGGAGGGTGCGCACCCTCTCGAACGCCGCCCGCAGAGCCGGGGCGTGCGCGGCCAGCTCGGGCACGCGCCCGGCGATCGTGTCGAGCCGGTCGAGCATCGCCTTCGCCGAGCGTTCCAGCTCGTCGGCGTCCACGGGCTCGGTGCCGAGCGCCTCGGCCAGGTCCGCGTGCACCTCGGCGACGGCCCGCCCGAGCCGCTCGGCCTCGCCGGCGAAGTCGCCGCCGACCTCACCGGCGTGCAGGTCCGGCGCGGCCATCAGGTCGCGGACGCTGGTGGTGGCCATCGCCCAGCCGTCGACCGCGTCGGAGACGAACTGCTGGAGCATGCCGACCGTGGTCGGCTCGCCGTCCAGGTCGCCGGTGATCGAGCCGAGCGGCGCCGCGATGTGCTTGCTGCCCACGCCCTGCAGCGCGCGGTGCAGCAGCAGGTCCTTGTTCTTGCCCGGCGACAGCTTCCGGAACAGCTTGAGGATGTACTGCCCGGCGTAGACCAGGGACGTGTTGCTCTGCTCCGACGTGATCGGCCGCGCCCGCAGCCCGGTCTCCAGCTCCACGCCGGGCTCGTGCTCGAAGGTCAGCGACCCGACGGTCTCCTCGCGGGCCATCAGGTCCAGCAGCACGCCGGTGACGTCGAGGTCCCCGGACGCCTCGTAGGCGTTGAGGTCCCCGACGGCGCCGATCCAGCTGGTCGAGGCGATCTCCGGCGGGTGCGTCCGCCGGCCCACCAGCAGCTGGTACGGCTCGCGCCGGTCGTCCTGGGCGACCTCCACGACCACGTGCAGCAGCTGCGGATCACCCGAGACCAGCTCGGTCACACCGAGCGTCCGGACGTCGGTGACCGGCCGGTCCTTGCCGGCGAACCAGCGCTGCTCCGGCAGCCAGCGCTTCAGGTCCTCGGTCAGGTCGTCGACCAGCTCGCGCGGGTCGGACAAGGAACTCACCTCGTTTCGCCTTCGTCTCCCGGGCTCGTCAGCTGGAACCAGTAGAAGCCGTGCCCGGGCAGCGTCAGCAGGTACGACAGGTCCCCGATGCTGGGGAACCGCACGCCACCGGTGAGCTCCACCGGCGTGCACCCGCGGTGCGCGGACAGGTCCAGCTCCACCGGCTGCGGGAACCGGGACAGGTTGTTCACGCAGAGCACGACGTCCTCGCCGCCGTCCGGGCGCCGCCACTGGCGCTTGTAGGCCAGCACGCTCGGGTTGGACCCGCCGAGGTCGACGAACTCGCCTTCGGCGAACGCGTGGTGCTGCTTGCGCACCTCGATCATCCGGCGGGTCCAGTTGAGCAGCGACGACGCGTTGTTCGACTGCGCCTCGACGTTCAGGCCCTGGTAGCCGTACACCGGGTCCATGATCACCGGCAGGTAGATGCGGCCCGGGTCGCAGGAGGAGAACCCGGCGTTGCGGTCCGGGGTCCACTGCATGGGGGTGCGCACCGCGTCGCGGTCGCCGAGCCAGATGTTGTCTCCCATGCCGATCTCGTCACCGTAGTACAGAACGGGTGAACCCGGCAGGGACAGCAGCATCGCGGTGAAGAGCTCCTGCTGGTTGCGGTCGTTGTCCAGCAGCGGCGCCAGCCTTCGGCGGATGCCGATGTTGGCCTTCATGCGCGGGTCCTTGGCGTACTCCGCGTACATGTAATCGCGCTCTTCGTCGGTGACCATCTCGAGGGTCAGCTCGTCGTGGTTGCGCAGGAAGATGCCCCACTGGGTGCCGCTGGGGATTTCCGGGGTCTGGGTGAGGATCTCCGAGATCGGGAAGCGCGACTCGCGCCGCACGGCCATGAAGATCCGCGGCATCAGCGGGAAGTGGAACGCCATGTGGCACTCGTCGCCGCCGACGGCCGGGTCGCCGAAGTACTCGACGACGTCCGACGGCCACTGGTTCGCCTCGGCCAGCAGGATCCGGCCCGGGTACTCGTCGTCGACGACCTTGCGGCAGCGCTTGAGGAACTCGTGCGTGCGCGGCAGGTTCTCGCAGTTGGTGCCCTCCTGCTCGAACAGGTACGGCACGGCGTCCAGCCGGAACCCGTCGATGCCCAGGTCGAGCCAAAACCGCAGGACGTCGATCATCGCGTTCTGGACGTCGACGTTCTCGTAGTTCAGGTCGGGCTGGTGGGAGAAGAACCGGTGCCAGTAGAACTGGCCGCGGACCGGGTCGTAGGTCCAGTTCGACGTCTCGGTGTCGACGAAGATGATCCGCGCGTCGGCGTAGCGGGAGTCGTCGTCGCTCCACACGTAGTAGTCGCCGTACGGGCCGTCGGGCTCGCTGCGCGACTGCTGGAACCACGGGTGCGCGTCCGAGGTGTGGTTGAGCACCAGGTCGGTGATCACCCGGATGCCGCGCCGGTGGGCCTCGTTCAGCAGGAAGACGAAGTCCTCGACGCTGCCGAACTCCGGCAGCACCGCGCGGAAGTCGCTGATGTCGTACCCGCCGTCGCGCAGCGGCGAGGCGTAGAACGGCGGCAGCCACAGGCAGTCGATGCCCAGCCAGGCCAGGTAGTCGAGTCTCCCGGCCAGGCCGCGCAGGTCGCCGGTGCCGTCGCCGTTGGAGTCGGCGAACGCGCGCACCAGCACTTCGTAGAACACCGCGCCCTTGAACCACTCCGGGTTGCTCGGCGCCTGCTGCGCCGACCGGAAGTCCCCGGCCTGCGGTTCCACGAGCATGCCGTCGGCGGTCACCGCTTCGCCGGTGTGCGGCACGCCCTCGAGCCCCAACACCGCGTCAGGCCGGGCCTCATCCGCCATCTGTTCCACCTCAGTCCCTCGGATTCCTGTCCTTCCGTTCTCTCAGCCGGCCAGCCGTCGCCTGACCGACACGACGTGCGCCACGGCCCGCCACGGTTCGAGCCGGACGAAGTTCGCCGGACCCCAGTCCCACGTGTCGCCGGTGACCTCGTCGTGCGCGATCAGCCGTTCGTGCGCTTCGAAGCCGAGCGCGCCGGTGTCGAGCCAGAGCGTGCCCTCCTGGGGCCCGTACGGGTCGAGGGTGACGACCGTGACCACGGTGTCGCCGGTGGCCGGGTCCTGTTTGGAGTAGGCCAGCAGCGCGTCGTTGTCGACGTGGTGGAAGTGCAGGGTGCGCATCTGCTGCAGCGCGGGGTGCGCCTTGCGGACGGCGTTCAGCTTCGCCAGCCACGGCTCCAGCGAACGCCCTTCGGCGAGCGCGCGTTCGAAGTCGCGCGGGCGCAGCTGGTACTTCTCGGAGTCGAGGTACTCCTCGCTGCCCTCGCGGACCGGGACGTGCTCGAACAGCTCGTAGCCGGAGTAGACGCCCCACGTCGGCGAGATCGTCGCCGCGAGCGCCGCCCGCAGCGCGAACATGCCCGGGCCGCCGCGCTGCAGCGACTCGTGGAGGATGTCCGGGGTGTTGACGAACAGGTTCGGCCGGCCCTCGTTCCAGTGTTCCCGCAGGTCGATGGCGAAGTCGATCAGCTCCTGCTTGCCGGTGCGCCAGGTGAAGTAGGTGTAGCTCTGGGTGAAGCCGAGCCGGGCCAGGCCCCACAGGCGCGCCGGGCGGGTGAACGCCTCGGCCAGGAACAGCACGTCCGGGTGGGCGTCCTTGACCGACTGGATCAGCCAGGCCCAGAAGTCCGGCGGCTTGGTGTGCGGGTTGTCGACCCGGAAGATCTTGACCCCGTGGTCGATCCAGACGGTGATCACCCGCAGCATCTCTTCGTAGACGGCCTTGGGGTCGTTGTCGAAGTTGATCGGGTAGATGTCCTGGTACTTCTTCGGCGGGTTCTCCGCGTAGGCGATCGAGCCGTCCGGGCGGGTGGTGAAGAACTCGGGGTGCTTGAGGACCCACGGGTGGTCGGGCGCGGCCTGCAGCGCGAAGTCGAGCGCAACCTCCATGCCGAGCTCCTCCGCGCGGACCACGAAGGCGTCGAAGTCCTCGAAGGTGCCCAGCTCGGGGTGGATGGCGTCGTGGCCGCCCTCGTCGGCGCCGATCGCCCACGGCGAGCCGACGTCCTCCGGCTTGGCGTCGAGGGTGTTGTTCGGCCCCTTGCGGTTCACTCGCCCGATCGGGTGAATGGGCGGGAGGTAGACGACGTCGAAGCCCATTTTCGCGACCCGGTCCAGCGCGGTCGCGGCGGTGGCGAAGGTGCCGTGCACCGGCTTGCCCTCGGCGTCGAGACCGCCGGTCGAGCGGGGGAACAGCTCGTACCAGGAGCCGTACGCGGCGCGGCGGCGGTCCGCCCAGATCTTGAGCGGCTTGCCCTTGGTGATCAGCTCCCGCACCGGGAACTCGTGCATGACCTGGCGGACCTCGGGCGAGAGCGCGGGCCCGACGCGCTCGGCGAGGCTGCGCTCTTCGTCGCGCAGGGCCTTCACCGCGCCGGTCAAGAGCGCTTTCTCACCCCGGCGGTCGGGACGGCGGGAGACGCGCTCGATCAGCCGGGCGCCGTTTTCGAGGTCGTTCGCGAGGTCTTCGGGTCCCTGCCCGGCGGCGACCTTCACCTCGACGGCGTGCTCCCACGTCGCCCACGGGTCGCTCCACGCGTCGATCCGGAAGGTCCACAGCCCGGTGGTGTCCGGGGCGATCACCGCGGCGAACTCGTCCGGGTGGTCGGGACCGCGCGGCACCATCCGCGTCTGGCGGGTCAGCCGGTCTTCCGGACCGCGCCACGCGACGGTGGCCGCGACGGCGTCGTGACCCTCGCGCCAGACGGTCGCGAAGACCGGGATGTGTTCCCCCACAACGGCTTTGGCCGGATAACGGCCACAGCTCACGCTGGGGGAGACGTCGTCGATGCCGAGCCGGCCGGTCATGGGCAACGCCCTTCGATATGTCGGTTGGACGCAGACGGCGACAGTCTGCCTGACTCGATCAAGCGCCCACGAGGCAGGGTTCTTAAGGCTTGTACCCAGTGCGCGCCTGCTGAAACGCTTTCGCCGCAACGAATTTCCAGCGGATGTCCGGCAGGTTAAGCCGGCGCGCGAACGACACGCGAACCCGAACGGCCAACACCCGTACCCGAATGGACGATTCGCGCACCCGGACGGTCGGCCGGCGTACCTGGACGGTCGGCTTGCGTACCTGGAGGGTCGGTTGGTGAGCCGACCCTCCAGGTACGCGGTCCGACTCCCGGGGTACGCGGGCCGACCGTCGGGGTACGGGTCAGTAGGGTTCGGGCTGGGGTTCGGCGGCCAGGCGGGGGGCGCGCAGCAGGAGCAGGGAGCGGGACTGGAGGGTCACGCGGCTCTTGGCCTCCAAGACACCCGGGTTGGCCGGGCTGCCGTCGGCGGTGCTCGTGTCCAGCGTCGGCTTGAACGTCTCGCCGTACTCGCGGCCCGGGAGGATCACCTCGGCCGGGGCGTCGCCGGCGTGCAGCCACAGCAGCCACGAGTGGTCGGACACCAGCTCGCCGTCGCGGTTGCGGGCCTGGCTGTTCGAGCCGTCGATCCACATGCCGAGCGTGTGCCGGTCCTCGAACCAGTCGGTCTCGCCGAACTCGTCGCCGTCCGGGCGGAACCAGACGAGGTCGGGCTTGCCGGTCGGGGTGGTCCGGCCTTCGAAGAACTCCGGCTGCCGCAGCGCCGGGCTGTTCGCGCGCAGCCGCACCACCCGGCGGGCGAACGCGAGCATGGCCTCGGCCTCGGGGTCGTCCGGGGTCCAGTCGAACCACGACGTCTCGTCGTCGAGGCAGTAGGCGTTGTTGTTGCCGCCCTGGGTCCGCCAGAACTCGTCACCCGCGGTGAGCATCGGGGTGCCGGTCGACAGCAGCAGCGTCGCGAACAGGTTCCGGGCCTGCCGGGCGCGCAGGGCCCGGATCGCCGGGTCGGCCGTGCCGCCTTCGGCGCCGTGGTTCCACGAGCGGTTGTCGTTGGTGCCGTCGCGGTTGTCCTCGCCGTTGCCCTCGTTGTGCTTTTCGTTGTAGGACACCAGGTCCCGCAGCGTGAAGCCGTCGTGCGCGGTGACGAAGTTGATCGACTGCCACGGCCGCCGGAGGTTGTGGTCGTAGAGGTCCGACGAACCGGACAGCCGGTAGGCGAGGTCGCGGACGCCGGTCGCGCCGCGCCAGAAGTCACGCACGGTGTCGCGGTAGCGGCCGTTCCACTCCGCCCACTGGGCGCCGAAGCCGCCGACGCGGTAGCCCTCGCCGGTCGCGTCCCACGGCTCGGCGATCAGCTTGCACCGCGAGAGCACCGGGTCGGTGGTGATCGCGGTGAGCAGCGTCGAGGCCGGGTCGAACGCGCCGCCGCGCGGCCGCCCGAGGGTGCTGGCCAGGTCGAACCGGAAGCCGTCGACACCCATCTCCTGCGTCCAGTACCGCAGCGAGTCGGTGACCAGCCGGACCACGGTCGGCGAGCCGGCCTCCAGGGTGTTGCCGCAGCCGGTGATGTCGGCCATGTGCCCACGCTCGGTGTGCAGGTAGTACACTGGCGCGTTCAGCCCGCGGAAGCTCAGCGTCGGCCCGTCCGGCCCGCCCTCGCAGGTGTGGTTGAACACGACGTCGAGGATCACTTCGATGCCGGCCGCGTGCAGGGCGGCCACCATCAGCCGGAACTCCTCGACCTCGTGGCCGGGCTCGCTGGCGTAGGCGGCGTGCGGGGCGAAGAAGCCGAGCGGCGAGTAGCCCCAGTAGTTGTGCCGCCCGGCCCGGATCAGCGACGGCTCGTCGAGGAACGCGTGCACCGGCAGCAGCTCGACCGAGGTGACGCCGAGGCGGGTCAGGTACTCGATCGCCACCGGGTGGGCCAGGCCGAGGTAGGTGCCGCGCAGCGCCTCCGGGATGAACGGGTGCTGCCGGGTGAAGCCCTTGACGTGCAGCTCGTAGACCACCGCCTCCTCGAAGGGCACCTCCGGCTTGATCCCGGTGTCCGGCCCGCCGGGCGAGGTGACCACCGACAGCGGCACGCTGCCCAGGGAGTCCACAGTGGACATCGGGCCGCGCTCGGGGTCGCCGGTGAAGCCCTGGGCCGCGGCCAGGTCGGTGAGCCCGCCGGTGATCTGCCGGGCGTACGGGTCGACCAGCAGCTTGTGCGGGTTGCACCGCAGGCCGCGGGCCGGGTCGTACGGGCCGTGGATCCGGTAGCCGTACCGCTGCCCCGGCGTCACCCCGGGCACCAGCCCGTGCCACACGCCGAAGGTGCGCTCGGTCAGCGCGATCCGGCGTTCCGACCCGTCGGCGTCGATCAGGCACAGGTCGACCGCGTCCGCCACGGCGGACGTGATCGCGAACCGCACCCCGCCGGCCTCGGGGTGGGCTCCGAGCGGGAAGGGGCGGCCGGCGAGGACGTGATCGGCGGAGGGTCGTGTGGCCATTCCTGAATCGTCCCAGATCGGTGGTGGTTCCTGCGCGCCATTACCGAGGAGTTACCCGGCGGAAACCGGCGTTCCGGCCAGCACGAAGGTGTCCGGCGGCAGGTGCGCGGCACCCCTGTCCACGGTCGCCGCACCCCACGTGAGCAGCGCGTTCGTCGCCCCGAGGGGCAGGGTCACCGGGCCGGGGCCGAAGTTGACGGCCAGCCGCAGCGTGCCACGGTGCAGCACGACCCACGACCCGTCCGGCGCGGAGTCGACACGCAGGTCCGGCAGCCACGGGTCGGCCAGCTCGGGCCGTTCGCGGCGCAGCCGGATCAACGCGCGGTACAGCTCCAGCACCTCCCGGTGACCGGGCTGCTCCACCTCGGCCCAGTCGAGCCGGGAGCGCTCCACGGTGGCCGGGTCCATCGGGTCCGGCACGTCCGACTCGCCCCAGCCGTGCCGGGAGAACTCGCGACGGCGGCCGGTGCGGACGGCCTCGGCCAGCTCCGGGTCCGGGAAGGACGCGAAGAACTGCCACGGCGTGCTCGCCGCCCACTCCTCCCCCATGAACACCATCGGCGTGTACGGCGAGCAGAACAGGATGGCCGCGCCGCAGGCCAGCCGGTCGCGCGAGACCGTCGCCGAGAGCCGGTCGCCGGTCGCGCGGTTGCCGATCTGGTCGTGGTTCTGCAGGTACGCGAGGAAGCGGTGGCCGGGCACGGTCCGCGTGTCGACCGGGCGGCCGTGGGTCCGCTCCCGGAAGGACGACCAGGTGCCCGCGTGGAAGAAGGCCTCCCGCAGGACCCGCTCGAGGGCGTCCGGCGCGGCGAAGTCCGCGTAGTACCCGCTCGTCTCGCCGGTGAGCTTGACGTGCAGGGCGTGGTGGAAGTCGTCCGACCACTGCGCGTGCAGGCCCAGGCCGCCGCGCTCGCGCGGCGTGACCAGCCGCGGGTCGTTGAGGTCGGACTCGGCGATCAGGGTCAGCGGCCGGTTGAGCGCCGCGGACAGCGCGTCGACCTCGGTGGCGAGCTGCTCGAGCAGGTGGACCGCGCGCCGGTCGAGCAGGGCGTGCACGGCGTCCAGGCGCAGCGCGTCGAGGTGGAAGTCCCGGAACCAGCTCAGCGCGTTGTCGGCCACATACCGGCGGACCTCGTCGGAGCCGGCGCCGTCGAGGTTGAGGCCGGGCCCCCAGTCGTTCTGCCCGGCGAAGTACGGCCCGAACTTGTCGAGGTAGGCGCCCGAGGGCCCGAGGTGGTTGTAGACGACGTCGAGCACGACGGCCAGGCCGCGCGCGTGGGCCGCGTCGACGAACCGCTTGAGCCCGTCCGGGCCGCCGTAGGGTTCGTGGACCGCGCCCCAGAGGACGCCGTCGTAACCCCAGCCCGCGGTGCCGTCGAAGGCGTTGACCGGCAGCAGCTCGACGTGCGTGATGCCGAGGTCGACGAGGTGGTCGAGCCGGTCGACGGCCGCGTCGAAGGTGCCGCCCTCGGTGAACGTGCCGACGTGGAGCTCGTAGAGGACGGCGCCGGGCAGCTGGCGGCCGTGCCAGGCGTCGTCGGTCCAGGCGAACTCGCCGTGGTCGTACACGCGCGACTCCGCGTGGACGCCGTGCGGCTGCCACCGCGACCGCGGGTCGGGCAGCGGTTTCTCGTCGTCGTCGAGGAGGAAGGCGTAGTTGACGCCCTCGGCGTCGGCGTGCCACCAGCCGCCGTCGCCCTCGGTCATTTCGTGCACGCCTGCGTCGACGCTCACCCGGACCCGGCGGGCCGCCGGGGCCCACACGCTGAACTTCATGCGTCTCCTCGCACCAGCAACGCGACGGGATAGGGGTCGAACAGGGCGGCCAGCTCGCCGGTGACCTCCCGGCCGGTCAGGACGTCGGTCCAGACGCCGGGCGGCAGCGGCAGGACCGTGTCGCGCCAGCCGCCGTCGGCTTCCAGCCCGACCGGGAGCCGGGTCACCGCGACGGCGAGATCGGGGCTGCGCGTGTAGGCCAGCACGTGCTTGCTCGCGGCACCCTCGGCGCGCAGGGGCCGGTAGCCGCGGAACAGCGCCGGGTGTTCGCGGCGCAGCCGCAGCGCGTTGTGCACGACCAGCAGCTTCGCCGCGCCGGACGCGTCGATCTCCGGCTGCTCCCCGTCGAGGACCCGGTCCAGGATCTCGCGGCGGGCGACGTAGTCGACCGGGCGGCGGTTGTCCGGGTCGACCAGGGAGAAGTCCCACAGCTCGGTGCCCTGGTAGACGTCCGGGACGCCGGGCGCGGTCAGCTGGACGAGCTTCTGCCCGAGCGAGTTCACGTAGCCGGGTCCCTCGATGCGCCGGACGAACCCGTCGACGTCCCCGGCCAGCTCGGCGTCGTTCATGACGTCTTCGGGCCAAGCGGCTACGTCGGCTTCGAACGCCTCGTCGTGGTCGGTCCAGCTGGTCCGGAGCTTGGCCTCCTTGGCCGCCTTGTCGAGGTAGTCCCGCAGCCGGGCGGGCTCGATCGGCCAGGTCGACACCAGCGTCTGCCAGGCCAGCAGGTTCAGCGACGGCTCGTCGATCCCCCGCCGCTCGGTCCACCGCCGGACGGCTCGGGCGAACTCGCCGGGCACCTCGGCCAGCACGGCCATCCGGGCGCGGGTGTCCTCCGAGCGTTTGGTGTCGTGCGTGGTCAGCGTCGTCATCGCCGCCGGGTAGCCCGCCTCGCGCTCGGCGGCCAGCCGGTGGAACTCCTCGACGCCGAGGCCGAAGCGGTCCGGGTTGCCGCCGACCTCGTTCAGCGCGGCGAAGCGCGTGTAGCGGTAGAACGTCGTGTCCTCGGTGCCCTTGGCCACGACCATGCCGGAGGTCTGCTGCAGGCGGGTGGCCAGCTCGCTTTCCGGGTTCTTGCGCACGGTGGCGTCGAGGATCGCCAGCGTCTCGGTGAGATCGGGGCGGGCGTGGCGGGCACCGTCGATCGCCGCCGCCCAGTGGTCCGCGCCTTCGGGGAGGTAGGAGCGGTAGACGGGGAAGGCGATCATGGTCTCGGCCACCGCCTGCCGGGCCTGTTCCGGGTCGGCGTACCGCAGCTGCGCGGCGATCCGCCGGACCTCGGCGACCAGGATGCGGTCGGTGACCAGGCGCCGGGCCTCGGCCTCGACGCGGTGGTAGCCGGTCTTCACGCCCAGTTCGTTCGCCAGCGCGGTGAAGTCGGGCTCGCCCGCCGGGTCGATGAAGACGCCGGCGATCTCGCGCAGGGCGTCGTAGCCGGTGGTGCCGTCGACCGGCCAGGACTGCGGCAGCGGCTCGCCGGGGTGCAGGATCTTCTCCGCCACGATCCACGCGTCCGGCGCGTTCTCCCGCAGCCGCCGGAAGTAGCCGCCCGGGTCCGCGAGGCCGTCGGGGTGGTCGACGCGGAGGCCGGTGACGTCGCCGTCGGCGACCCAGCGCAGCACCTCGCCGTGCGTCGCGGCGAACACCGTCGGGTCTTCGACGCGGACCGCGGCCAGGTTCGTGATGTCGAAGAACCGGCGGTAGGTCAGCTCGGCGTTGCCGCGGCGCCAGCCGATCAGGCGGTAGTGCTGGCGCTCGTGGACCTCCTGCGGCGTCCCGGTTCCCGTGCCGGGGGCGAGCGGGAAGCGGTGGTCGTAGTAGACCAGCTCGTCGCCTTCGACGGTCAGCTCGGCGACGGCGTCGTCGTCGCCGAGCACGGGCAGGAGGATCGGGCCGCGGTCCCAGTCGATGTCGAAAAAGGACGCGTACTCCGAGTCTCGGCCGTGCTTCAGGACGTCCCACCACCAGCGGTTCGCCTTCGGCACCTCGACCGACATGTGGTTCGGCACGATGTCGACCACCAGGCCCAGCCCGAGCTCCTTCAGCAGCGCCGACAGCTCCTGCCGGGCCGCCTCGCCGCCGAGCGCGGGCCGCGCGCGCGTCGGGTCGACGACGTCGTAGCCGTGCGTCGAGCCGGGGGCCGCGTCCAGCACCGGCGACGCGTACAGCGCCCCGATGCCGAGGTCGCGCAGGTAGCCGGCGATGCCGGCCGCGTCGGCGAAGGTGAACTCCGGGCGCAGCTGTACCCGGTAGGTCGACTCCGGCACCGTCATTCGGCTTCCGTCTCCGTCCGTTGCAGCACGATCAGGGACCGGGCGGGGAGGGTGAGCCTGCCGCCGCCTTCGATCGGCTTGGCGTCGGCGGGTTCGACCTCCCCGGTCGCGGTGTCGACCACGACGGTCCAGCTCTCCCCGTAGCCGTTGCCCGGGAGCGTGGTGTCGATGTCCTCGTAGTGGGCGTTGAAGGCGAGCAGGAACGAGTTGTCCTCGACGTGCATCCCGCGCGGGTCGAGGTCGGGGATCGCCTTGCCGTTGAGGAAGACGACGACCGCCTTGCCGAAGCCGTCGTCCCAGTTCTGCTCGGTCATCTCCTCGCCGGCCGGGGTGAACCAGGCGATGTCGCCGAGCTTTTCGCCCTTGCCGACCGGGCCGCCCTGGAAGAAGCGGCGGCGGCGGAACACCGGGTGCCGGCGCCGGAACGCGCCCAGCCCGGCGGTGAACTTGACCAGGTCCGCGTTCTGCTTGGCCAGCTCCCAGTCCATCCAGGACAGTTCGGAGTCCTGGCAGTAGACGTTGTTGTTGCCCTGCTGGGTGCGGCCGAACTCGTCGCCGTGCAGGATCATCGGCACGCCCTGTGACAGCATCAGGGTGGCCAGCATGTTCCGCTGCTGCCGCACGCGCAGCTCGTTGACCTGCGGGTCGTCGGTCTCGCCCTCGACCCCGCAGTTCCACGACCGGTTGTCGTCGGCGCCGTCACGGCCGTCCTCGCCGTTGGCTTCGTTGTGCTTTTCGTTGTAGGACACCAGGTCCCGCAGCGTGAAGCCGTCGTGCGCGGTGACGAAGTTGATCGACGCGAACGGGCGGCGGCCGTCGTCCTGGTAGAGGTCCGACGAGCCGGTGATCCGGCTCGCGAACTCCCCCAGCGTCGAGGGCTCGCCGCGCCAGAAGTCGCGGACGGTGTCGCGGAACTGCCCGTTCCACTCCGTCCACAGCGGCGGGAAGTTGCCGACCTGGTAGCCACCGGGACCGACGTCCCACGGCTCGGCGATCAGCTTCACCTGGCTGACGATCGGGTCCTGCTGGACGAGGTCGAAGAACGTCGACAGCCGGTCGACGTCGTAGAACTCGCGCGCCAGCGCCGAGGCGAGGTCGAACCGGAAGCCGTCGACGTGCATCTCCGTCACCCAGTAGCGCAGCGAATCCATGATCAGCTGCAGGGTGTGCGGGTTGCGCACGTTGAGCGAGTTCCCGGTGCCGGTGTAGTCCATGTAGTACTCGGGCTCCCCCTCGACCAGGCGGTAGTAGGCCTCGTTGTCGATGCCGCGCATCGACAGGGTCGGCCCGAGGTGGTTGCCCTCGGCGGTGTGGTTGTAAACCACGTCGAGGATCACTTCCATCCCCGCTTCGTGGAGGGCCTTGACCATGCCCTTGAACTCCTGGACCTGGCCGCCCTCGCCGGGCATCGCCGCGTAGGCGTCGTGCGGCGCGAAGTACCCGATCGTGTTGTAGCCCCAGTAGTTCGTCAGGCCCTTTTCGGCGAGGCCGTGGTCGGTGACGAACTGGTGCACGGGCAGCAGCTCCACCGCCGTCACGCCGAGCTTCTGCAGGTGCTCGACGACGGCGGGGTGCGCGAGCCCGGCGTAGGTGCCCCGCAGCGCTTCGGGCACGAACGGGTGATGCACGGTCATGCCCTTGACGTGGGCTTCGTAGATGACCGTCTCGTTGTACGGCCGCTTCGGCTGGCGGTCGTTGCCCCAGTCGAAGAACGGGTTCGCCACCAGCGAATACGGCACGTGGCCCGCGGAGTCGTCGTCGTTGCGCTCGGCCGGGTTGTCGAACTTGTAGCCGAACAGGGACTCGTCCCACTTCACGCCGTGCGAGACGGCCTTCGCGTACGGGTCGATGAGCAGCTTGTTCGGGTTGCAGCGCAGCCCGCGCTTCGGGTCGTACGGGCCGTGCACGCGGAACCCGTAGCGCTGTCCCGGGCCGACGTTCAGCAGGTAGCCGTGGTGGACGAAGCCGTCCACCTCTTCGAGCGCGTACCGCTCCTCCTTGCCCTCGGCGTCGAACAGGCACAGTTCGACGCGCTCGGCCACCTCGGAGAACAGGGCGAAGTTCGTCCCCACTCCGTCGTAGGTGGCGCCGAGCGGGTAGGGCGTTCCGGGCCAGGGCCGCACAGGGTTCTCCTCGAGCTTGGGTCGTGCCGGTGGCGTCCGCGTGTCACCCGGGGGTCGCGTGCCACGGGATGGTCGTTACCGGGACAGCGGCCGGGCCGCCGCCAGCGGTGCGACCGCGGCGCGGACCCCCTTCGCGGTGAAGAAGCCGTCCACGCTGACGGGCAGGCGAATCCGCCAGTTAGGGTACTGGTCGACCGTTCCGGGCAGATTCGGCTGCCGCACCTGGCCCGCCACGTCGGCCGGCGAGGTCAGCACCAGCCGTGACGCGGCCCTGGCGAGCAGGGTGTGCAGCGCGACGACCGGGTCGTCGTCCGCGATCCCTTCCCGCGCAACGAGTTCGAACAGCGCCGTGCGCTCCCCGGCGGCCGCTTCCTCCTCCGCGGCCACCCCGCGGTCGAGCAGCCCGAGCTCGGCCCGGACCCGGACGTGCTCGCCCTTCAGCCAGCCTTCGACGGTCGGCAGGTCGTGGGTGGAGATGCTGGCCATGGCGTCGGGGTCCCAGCTCTCCGGCGGTGTGAACGGCTGGCCGGGGGCGTCCCAGTCGCGTTCGAACCACAGCACGGCCGAGGTCAGCATCCCCCGTTCGTGCAAGGTTTCGGTGACGATCTCCTCGACGGTGCCGAGGTCCTCCCCCACGACGACGGCGCCGGCCCGGTGCGCCTCGAGGGCGAGCACGCCGACCATCGCTTCGGCGTCGTAGTGGACGTACGTGCCGCGGTGCGCGGGCTCGCCCGGCGGGATCCACCACAGCCGCCACAGGCCGGCGATGTGGTCGACGCGGATGCCGTCGGCGAAGCGCAGGACGCCGCGGATGACGTCCCGCAGCGGCGCGTACCCGGCTTCGGCCAGCTTGTCCGGCCGCCACGGCGGCAGGTTCCAGTCCTGGCCCTGCTGGTTGAAGGCGTCCGGCGGCGCGCCCACCCGCACGTCGGCGGCGAAGACGTCCTTGAGCGCCCAGGTGTCGGCCCCGCCGGGGTGCACCCCGACCGGCAGGTCGTGCACGATCCCGACGGTCATCCCGGCCTCGCGGGCGGCCGTGCGCGCGGTTTCCAGCTGCACCCGGCACAGGTGCTGGAGCCACGAGTGGAAGGCGACGCGCTCCTGCAGTTCCGCACGCGCCTGCGCGGTGGCCGGCCCGGCGGGGTCGCGCAGGTCTTCCGGCCAGTCCCGCCAGTCGCCGCCGTGCCGCTCGGCGAGGGCGCAGTAGAGGGCGAAATCGGCCAGGTCACCGTCTTCGGGGACGGCTTCGACGCGGTGCGGCCACAGCAGCTCGAGGGCGGCGCGCTTGGCGGTCCAGACGGCGTCGTAGTCGACCAGCTCGCCTTCGCGGTCCGGGGCGAGCGACTCGACGGCCGCCCGGGTGGCGGCGTCGGCCTGCTCGAACGTCTCGGTGGCGGTGACGCGCAGGTAGACGGGGTTGGCGAACCGGCGGCTCGCGGGCGAGTACGGCGACCGCTCGACCGGGTGCGCGGGGCTGATGGCCTGGACGGGGTTCACCAGCAGCACGCCGGCGTCGAGCTCGGTGGCCGACCGGGCGGCGAAGGTGGCGAGGTCGGCGTAGTCGCCGATGCCCCAGGAGCCGGCCGAGTGCAGCGCGTAGAGCTGCAGCATCCACCCCCAGGCCGGCCGCACCCGCGGCAGCTTCGCGGGGACGACGGCGAGCACGACGTCCTGGTCGGCGGTGACGATCCGGTGCCACCCGAGCGGCAGGTCGGCGGGCAGCTCCCCGTCGGCACGCCGCCGCGTCCCGTCTTCGAGGACGATCTCGGCGTCGACGCCGAGCGCGCGGCCGGTGCCCTCCCGCACCACGACGGTCGGCGGCAGCGCGGCCGGCGCTTCGCGCGCGGCGCTCAATGCGGCGGCGATGGCCTGGTCGCTGGTCGCGTCGACGCCGAACTGGCCGAGAACGGCGACCACGACGTCGTCGGCCACGTCGACCCAGACCCGGTCGGCGTTCTGGTACCGGGTGGCGACGCCGTAGTGGTCGGCGAGCTCGTGCAGGGCGGGGATCTGTTCGGGCACGGCACCAGCATTCCGGTGCCCGGCCGTTCCCGCCATCCGCGCGGCCGACATCACCCCGCGCTGCGGCGTCCTCCCCGCTCCTTCGTGCCGGCCAGCTCCTCCCACACCGGGCCGGCGAACAGCCAGATCACCGTCACCGTGCCCAGCCGCGGGAACCACCCCCACAGCGGCGCGACCCGCTCCGGCTCGCCGATCGCGAAGATCACCGCCAGCAGGGCCACCGCGGCGAGCCCGCAGGCCAGCAGGCACTTGCCCCACTCGCGCCACTCGTGGCGCAGCTTCTCCTTCCCCCGCGGCTTCGACGGCCGGGGCGCGCGGGCGAACCGGTGCGCGAACCAGCCGTCCGCCCACCGGACGAGGCCCGGCCCGAACACCACGCTGAAGCCGAGGTAGACCGCCGCGAGGCCGTGCGTGAACCCGGGCTTGCCACCGGCGGACAGGTCGAGCGCGGTCGCCACCAGCACCACGACGTCGATCAGCGGCACCATGGCCAGCAGCACCGCCGACGCGCGCCGCGCGCGCAGCACGTACCGCACCGCCAGCCCGGCCGCGATGACCACCCAGAACCCGAGCTCGCCCGCCGCGATGACGGCCGCCATCGGGTTCTCCGCGAAGAACTTCCCGATCTCTGCCACCCCGCCACGCTCCCGCGCCGGTGCGCCCGGCCGCGTCGGCGATCGGGGGGACCGGGCGTCATCACTTCGTCGGACGCGGGCCCGGCGCGCGGTGTGCTGGGATGACCGGGTGCCCCTCCCCCGCCTGCGCTCGCTCCCGGTGTGGCAGCAGGACGGCCTGATCGCGCTGGCCACCTGGCTGATCGGGTTCCTCGTCTACGCGACCGGCGTCCACCGGCTCGTGACGGCGTACGACCACGCCCCGCTGGGGGTGCGGCTGCTGGAGCTGACCGCGCTGTGCGGGCTCGAGCTGCTCCGCCGCCGGGCGCCCCTCGCGCTGCTCCTCGCCACGGCGGTGCTCGCGGCGGACATCGCGCTCGGGCCGTCGCTGCCGGTGCTGATCGTCTACACCGACTTCCTGTACGCGGCGACGCTGTACGGCTCCCGCCGCACCAGCCGGGTGATGATCGGCCTCGCCGCGTTCTCGGTGGTGGGCGTGCTCGCCGCGGTGCTCGTCCTCGCGCGGGAGTGGCGGACGGCGGTGCCGGCGGCAGTCGGCGTCCTGCCGTTCGTCATCACGCCGGTGTGGTGGGCGGCCAACGTGCGCCAGCAGCGTGACGTCGCCGAGACCGAGCGGGCCAACGCCGGTCAGCTGGCGAAGATCGCGGAACTGGACCGGCGGGCGGCGGTGGCCGCCGAGCGCGGGCGGATGGCCCGTGACCTGCACGACGTGATCGCCGGGCACCTCTCGGCCATCGCGATCCAGTCGGAGGCGGCGCTGTCGCTGCCGGACCCGAAGCTGGCGAGGGCGGTGCTGGAGTCGGTGCGGGAGAACAGTGTCAGCGCCCTGGAGGAGATGCGCGCGATGATCGGGCTGCTCAAGGCCGAGGGCGCGGCCGCGGAGACGACCGCGCCCGCCCGGCTGGCGGACCTGGCCAAGCTGGTGGAGTCGGCGAGGGCCAGCGGCCTGGAGGTGCACGTCGAGTCCACTGTGGATTCCCGGCGGCCGCTGCCGGCGGCGGTCGACCTGACGGCGTACCGGATCGCGCAGGAGGCGCTGACCAACGCCGTGAAGCACGCTCCGGGCGGGCGGGTGGACGTCGCCGTCCACCGCCTCGGCGACGTGCTGGCGGTGGAGGTCCGCAACGACGTCCGCCGCCCGCTCCCCGCGGCCGGCGACGGGACGGGCCTGCTGAACATGCGCGAACGCGCCGGCGCGGTGGGCGGCGAGCTCACCGCGGGCCCGGCCGGCGACGGCTGGCTCGTCCGCGCCGAACTCCCCCTCGCCCGATGACCATCCGCGTGCTGGTCGCCGACGACCACAGCGCCGTCCGGTTCGGCCTCACCACCATCCTCGGCAACGCCGAGGGCATCGAGGTCGCCGGCGAGGCCGCCGACGGCGCCACCGCCGTCCGGCAGGCGCGGGCGCTGCGACCGGACGTCACCCTGATGGACGTCCGGATGCCGGGCACCGACGGCATCGCCGCCACCCGGGAACTGGTGGCCGCGGGGCTCACGCAGGTGCTCGTGCTGACCACGTTCGACCTCGACGAGTACGTGCACGGCGCGTTGCGGGCCGGGGCCGCCGGATTCCTGCTCAAATCGGTCGAAGCGCCCCGGCTGGTCGAAGCCGTGAAGCTCGTCGCGGCCGGCGACGGCGTGCTCGCTCCGCAGGTCACGCGCCGGCTCATCACCGCGTTCGCCGCGGCGGCGGCCCCGGCACCCCTGCCGCGCGGTCTCGCCGACCTGACCGACCGCGAGCGCGAGGTGCTCGGCTGCCTGGGCGAGGGGCTGTCCAACGCCCAGATCGGCGCCCGCCTGTACATCGGCGACGCGACGGTGAAGACGCACGTCTCGCGCGTGCTGGCCAAGCTCGGCCTGCGCTCGCGGGTGCAGGCCGCGATCCTCGCCCAGGAGACCGGCCTGAGCCCGGCCGATCTGCGGAAGGACCCGTGACCTTCTAACTTTCTCCTCATGGGTGAGCGGAGAACGTTGAACGTGGACGAGGTCCTGGACCGCCAGGAGTCCGGGGAACTCAAACGGCGGCTGCGCGGCCGTGACCTGGTCGGGTTCGGCGTCGGGATCATCATCGGCACCGGCATCTTCACCCTGGCGGGGGTCGAGGCGAAGACCCACGCCGGGCCGGCCGTGACCCTGTCGTTCGTGCTCGGCGCGGTCGTCGCCGGGCTCGCGGCGCTGTGCTACGCCGAGCTCGCCTCCAGCGTCCCGACGGCGGGAAGCGCTTACACCTACGCCTTCGCCACCCTCGGCGAGGTGTTCGCGTGGATCATCGGCTGGGACCTGCTGCTGGAGTTCGCGCTCGGCGCGGCGGTGGTTTCGCGCGGCTGGTCGGGCTACCTGGCCAACCTGCTCGGGCTGTCGCCGGCGTGGTTCGGCGAAGACGCGAAGGTCAACATCGGCGCGGTGCTGATCATCGCCGTGCTGACCGTGGTCGCCGTGCTGGGGATCAAGGAGTCGGCCTGGCTGACCAACCTGCTGGTGTGCGTGAAGGTCGCGGTCTGCGTGCTGGTGCTCGCGGTCGGCCTGTTCTTCGTCAAGGGCGCGAACCTGACGCCGTTCATCCCGCCGGCGCAGGCCCCGGCGGCGGGGACGACGGTGCTCGAGCAGCCGATCGTCCAGGCCGCGCTCGGCCTGGAGCAGTCGGTCTACGGCATCGCGGGCATGATCACCGCGGCCGCGGTGGTCTTCTTCGCCTACACCGGCTTCGAAGCGCTCGCGAACCTCGGCGAGGAGACGCTGAACCCGCGCAAGGACCTGCGCGTCGGCATCCTCGGCGCGCTGGGCGTGTGCGCGCTGCTCTACATCGGCGTCTCGATCGTGCTGACCGGCATGATCCCGTTCACCGACATCGACACCGGCGCGCCGCTGGCGGACGCGTTCGACCGGGTCGGCCAGCACTGGGTGGGCGCGCTGATCTCCCTCGGCGCGGTCACCGGGCTGACGTCGGTGATGATGGTCGAGCTGGTCACGATCGGCCGGATCGGCTTCGCGATGGGCCGCGACGGCCTGCTGCCCAAGGCGCTCGGCACCGCGCACCCGAAGTGGGGCACCCCGCACCGGATGACCATCGGCGGCGCCGCCCTGATCGCCGTGCTGGCCGCGTTCATCCCGATTTCCGAGCTGGCCGACATGGTGAGCATCGGCGCGCTGTCGGCGATGATCATCGTGGCGGTGGCGGTCCCGGTGCTGCGCCGCCGCCGTCCCGACCTCGACCGGCCGTTCCGGGTGCCGTTCTCCCCGGTGGTCCCGGTCGTCGCCGCGCTGGCGTGCCTGTACCTGATGCTGAACCTGAACGTGCTGACGTGGATCCGGTTCGCCGCGTGGCTGGTGATCGGCCTGGTGATCTACTTCGCCTACGGCCGCCGCCACTCCCGGTTCGCGGTCAGTCCCAAAAGGACGGAGTGAGCCCGGCGGCGCCGGCCGCCGCCCGCACCACGGCGGCCTGACCGGCGTCGACCACCACCAGCACGCCGAGGCCCCGCAGCGCCGCCGTCACCCATTCGACCGGCTGGTCGTGGCGGCCGTCGTCGCCGAGCGACGGGTAAGTGTCCACAACGGACAGCAGGGTGCCCTCGGCGCCGATGCGGATGCCCGCCAGGAGCACGAAGTGCCCGCCGGGCGGCCGCCAGCGGGACGTCCACAGTGGGGGGACGCCGGTGTCGAGGTAGTCGAGCAGCGCGCGTTCCGGGGTGTCGTGCGCGCCCAGCTCGGCGCCGTCGACCCGGGCGACCACGGCGACCCGCGGGACGTCCCACAGCCCGACGAGCAGGTCGAACAGCGCCGCGGAGGTCCACTCCCCGGTCACCGGCACCGCGGCGAGCGCACCCC
Source organism: Amycolatopsis sp. Hca4 (assembly GCF_013364075.1). GTDB lineage: Bacteria > Actinomycetota > Actinomycetes > Mycobacteriales > Pseudonocardiaceae > Amycolatopsis. Next base: position 8,966,560 of record NZ_CP054925.1, on the reverse strand, counting down.
GCGACAGCGACTCGACGGCCGCCGCGAGCCCGGACACCCGGGTGCCCGCGGCCGCCGGATCGGCCACGACCGGCAGCGACAGGCGGAAATCGCGGCGTCCCGGCTCGCCCGGCGGGTGCACGGCGGGCCCCAGGACCGTGCCTGCGGCCGCCGCGACCGTGTCCTGGTCGGGCACGTCGAGCCCGGCCGCCCGCAGCGCGGCGAGCCCGCAGAACGCCGCGGCCAGGCCGTCCTTCTGGGGCAGTTCCGCCTGGGCGACCGCGGCCAGCCGGGCCCCGCCCGGCAGCCACCGCACCCCGGACAGGTCGAGCTGTCCGCCGTCGATCCCCGAAGTCATCGGTCCCCTCAGACCTTGTTCCGCCGCCGGCCGTCTCGACCAGCATAGGGTTCTCAATAGCGCCAAAGGTGCGCGGCGACGATCTCGTCGGCGGTGCGGTCGGCCGCCCAGGCGGCGTCGGAGGCCCGCACGGCGCGGAAGGCGCCCAGCAGTTCGTCCCCGAGCACGCGCCCGATCCGCGGCGACGCCACGAGCGCGGCGTCCTGTTCGGCCGGGTTCGCCGGCAGCGGGCGCACCCCGCGCGCCTCGCGTTCGGCGTCCGTCCAGCCGCCCGGGTCCGCACCGATCGGCGCGGGCAGCGCGGGAGCGTCCTCGATGCCGGCCATCCCGGCGGCGAGCACCGCGGCCAGCGCGAGGTACGGGTTGGCCGAGGCGTCGGAGGTCTTGAGCTCGACGTTCGCGTGGCCGGCGCCCAGCAGGGCCGAGCCGGGTACGTACCGCAGCGGCGCCTCGCGGTTCTCGACGCCCCAGAAGGCGTACGCGCCCGCGAAGTAGCCGGGCCGCAGCCGCAGCGTCGAGGGGACGCTCGGGGCGGTGATCGCGGTCAGGGCGGGCAGGTCGCGCAGCAGGCCGGCGAGGTAGCCGGCGCCGTCGCCTCCGGGCTGCCCGGTTTCGCCGGTTTCGAGGAGGTTCCGGCCCTGGCGGTGCACGGAGGTGTGCAGGTGCCAGCCGTTGCCGGCCGCGTCGAGGCTGATCACCGGGGCGAAGCTGACGGCGAGACCGTGCACCCGCGCGGCGGCGTGGATGGTCTGCCGGGCCAGGAGCTGATCATCGGCGGCGGACACCGGATCGGTGGCGGCGAGGGAGAGTTCGAGCTGGGCGACGCCGTACTCGGCGTGGAGCTGGCCGATTCGCAGGCCGTTGGCCGCGAAGTCGTGCAGGAGGGCCCCGACGAAGCCGTCGAGCGGCAGGAGGGCGTGCGGGCTGTAGGCGGGCCCGGGGTGGCCGGGGTTGGCGACGACACCGGCACTGCCGACCGGGGCGACGGCGAACTCGAGTTCGTAGCCGGCCCGGAACTCGAGCCCTCTCCGGGCGGCTTCCGCGACCTGGGCTTCGAGGACGGTGCGTTGGCAGTAGGGCCAGGGGTCACCGTCGCGGGTGAGCTGCCGGACGGGCGCCCAGGCGAGCGAGGGCTGTCCGGCGAGCCGCCGAAGCCGCTCGACGACGGGGACGAGCCGGATGTCCCCGGAGGGGGTGGACAGGGGGTCGTGGGCGTAGGTGATGGCGTCGTGGGTGTCGAAGACGGCGAAGAGCGAGGTGGCCCCGACGCCCTTCGTGGCGGCCTCGGCCAGCCCGGCGACGGGGACGATGCGGGAGCGCGGGATGCCGTTGTTGTCCGCCCAGGCCAGGTGAACCCCACCCACCCCGGCGGCGGCGAAGTCCTTGGCTGCCGCCGATGCCGCTTTGGTCATGGCCACCCTGCTTTCTGCTGCCCGGGGTAAGTATCGCGGGCTGGGGGCGGTGGGGCCATCGCGATCTGCTGCGGGTGGGGAGCCGGGTGCCTGTCTACCGCCGCCCTGCGGAAGCCGCCGCCCGCAGGACCCGCCCTCCCTGGGGGATCCGCCCCGTTCCAGCGTATCGGCGACCACCGACGAAACCCGCCCCAAACCGGCAGCCAAAGACCGGTTGTCCACACCCCGCGCAGCTTGTGGAAGCCCGAGGCTCCCCCAAGCGAAGAACACCGAACGAACCTCACCCAGGCGGCTCCGCCGCCCCATCCCGGCTCCGCAACCCCACCCCGGCCACCACGGCCAGCGTCCCGATCGCCTCCGGCAGCGACGGCACCTGCCCCAGCAGCAAGAATCCCATCACCCCCGCCGTCACCGGCAGCAACGCCAGCAGCGTGGCGAACCGCGCCTGTCCCACCCGGCGCAGCACCACCTGGTCCAGCGCGTACGGCACCACCGTCGACAGCACCCCCACCCCGACCCCCAGCAGCAGCAACCGTGGCGAAGACCACACCGGCCCCGTCCCGAGCGCCAGCGGGAACAGCACCACGGTCCCCGCGAAGAAGCCGATCGCCAGGCTGTCGATGCCGTCGCCGCCCACCGCCACCCTCTTGCCCAGGAGGATGTACCCCGCCCAGGCCAGCGCCGCCCCCAGGGCGAACACCACGCCCCAGAAGCTGCCCCCGAGCCGGACGTCCGCGATCGCCACCACCCCCGCCGCCACCAGGACCAGGGCGAACACGTCTCGCAGCGTGCGGGACCCGAGGGCCGCCACCACCACCGGGCCCGCGAACTCCACCGCCACCGCCGTGCCCAGCGGCAACCGGGCGATCGCCTCGTAGAACAGCACGTTCATCCCGGCCGTCACCACGCCGAACACGATCGCCAGCAGCAGGCGGCGGCCACGCCATGCCGGGCGGGGTGGGCGGCGCCAGGCCAGCAGGACCACCGCCGCGCCCAGGCAGCGGAGCCAGGCCACGCCCGCCGGGGTGGCGTGGCCGAAAAGGTCGACCGCCACCGCCGCTCCGGCGTACATGGAAATTCCGCTGAGAACGAACAAGAGCGGGGCGGGCACCCGCGAAAGCCGTCGGGAGGAAGTCGCCGTACTCACGACCCCATGGTGCCTGACCACGGAAAACGTCACTCTCCGGGTAAACGTCTCCTGAAATGCGGGACTTGACTACGGCATCCGGGGTAAATCGACGTGACTCAGGTCCCACCGGCGCGGGAACACTTGCGAGCCGCGAAACGTCTGGAACAGTGGAAGCACGAACACGCGGAGCCGGAGGCGATCGCCGCCACCGGCATCAGTGCCAAGTGGGCGTAGCTGGATCGATGGCACCGGGCGACCGGTGCCGGGACGGAGGGAGACCCCCATGACATCGCCGACGCTCACCCGCCCCGAACTGACCGCCGCCGACCGCTGTGACCGGTGCGGAGCAGCAGCTCAGGTACGCGCCATCCTCAGCACGGGTGGCGAACTGCTCTTCTGCGGGCACCACGCCCGCGAGCACGAGGCCAAGCTCAAGGAACTGTCCGCCGACATCCAGCGGTAACTCAGACGCAAAAGGCGGCCGGTGCGCACAGGCGCCGGCCGCCTTTCTGCATCTTGCAGAGTGCGTGTGCGATATCACGGTTCAGCTACCGACCACGGTGATTTCGGACACGAAACCGGACAGAAAATCAGACAGAATCCAGGACCACTTCGAACGCCACTTCGGCGGCGCCCACCAGCTTCCCATCCGCTCCCAGTGCCGAGCTGACGATCCGTGTGCCCCCGACCGCCCGGCTCACCAGGCTGCGCCGGCGGACTTCGTTGCCGACGTGCCGCAGCACCGCCTCCGGCAGCACCGTCAGCAGGTCGCCGAGGATCACCAGCTGCGGGCCCAGCAGGTTGACGACGTTGATCAGCCCCAGCGTCAGCCACTCCGCGAACTCCGCGAGCCGCGACATCGCCGCCTCCGGATCGCGGCCCAGCTCGCGCAGCTCGAACAGGATCGCGCCGCGCGGGGTGTCCTCGGCCAGCCCGAGGGCCCGGCACAGCGCCGCCTCGCCGACCTCGGTCTCCCAGCAGCCGCTGCTGCCGCAGTAGCAGGGCCGCCCGTCCGGCCGGATGACCATGTGGCCGATCTCGCCGACGTACCCCGAGCCGCCGCGCAGGGCCGAGCCCTCCGCGATCACCCCGCCGCCGACGCCCACGTCCGCCGAGATGTACACCACGTCGGACGCCCCGCGGGCCGCCCCGCGCAGGTGCTCGGCGACCGCGCCGAACTCGGCGTCGTTGCCGACCAGGATCGGGATCTGCAGCACCCCGCCGAGCCGGTCGCCGAGGGCGACGTCGGTCCAGCGCAGGTTCGGGGCCTCGTGCACGTGCCCGTCGGCCCGCCGGACCACGCCGGGCACCGACACCCCGGCCGCCACCGGGGTCACGCCGAGGTCGCCGGCCAGGATGGCCGTCGACTCGATGACGTGGGTGATGACCTCGGCGGGCTGCCCCATCCGGCCGCGCAGGTTCCAGCTGTTGCGGCCCAGGATCTGCCCGCCGAGCCCGACCAGGGCGATCGCGACGTGCTCGACCTGCAGGTCGACCGCGAGCACGACCGCCGCGTGCGGCTGGGGCAGGACCAGGAGCGAGGGGCGGCCCGCCCCTCGTCCCGGCCTCGGCACCTTCTCCTCGACGACACCGGCTTCGGCGAGCCCGTCGACGAGGGTCTTGATCGTGCTCCGGTTGAGCCCCAGCTCCGCGGCCAGGGTCGCCCGGGTGCTCGGCCCGCCGACGTGCAGCAGGCGGAGCAGGGTCGTGCGGTTGTGCCGGCGCACCTCGTCCGGTCGAGCAACGGGCGTGCTGGTCACGGGCTTTATCATCCCATGCTGGTTCAGCGCGTCGACGCAGCCGCGCGGCGCCGGGACAGCGCGTCGACCGTGGCGGCGAGGAGCAGGACCAGACCGGTGATGATGTTGACCACCGCGGCCGGCTGCTTGAGCAGGCCGAGGCCGTTGATGACGACGGCGATCACGAGACCGCCGACCACCGCGTCGGACACCCGGCCCTTGCCGCCGAAGAGCGACGTGCCGCCGATGACGGCCGAACCGACCGCGAACAGCAGCGTGTTCAGGCCACCGGACTGCGGGCTGACCGAGCCGACCTTCGACGCGGCGACGATGCCGCCGATGGCCGCGATCGCCGAGCCGATGACGAACACGCTCGCCCGGATCTTCGGCACGTCGATACCGGCCCGGCGGGCGGCTTCCTTGTTGCCGCCGACCGCGTAGACGTACCGGCCGTACTTGGTCCGGTTGAGCACGTAGGTCCCGGCCACCAGCAGCACGAGCATGATCGGGATGACGTACGGGACGCCCTCGATCGTGACGACCGCCTTGTTCGGCGAGCGGTTGATCGTCAGCAGCCAGGTGCCCAGCGCCGACAGCACGACGAGCGCGCCGACCTTGATCATCACCAGCGCGGTCGGCTGGACGACCAGGCCGCGCTTGAGCCGCTTGAAGTGGCTGGTCAGCGCGATCACGGCGAACCCGCCGGCCGCGACGAGGAAGAAGATCCAGCTGCCGAGGATGTTCAGGTTGCCGTTGGCGATCTTGTACAGGACGTCCGAGTTGCTGATGCCGATCGTGCCGCCCTCACCGATGAACTGCAGCAGGACGCCCTGCCACACGATGAACAGCGCCAGCGTCACGACGAAGGACGGCATGCCGATCTTCGACACGAGGAAGCCGGTGATGCAGCCGATGGCGGTGCCGACGCAGATGGCCAGCAGGATCTCCACCCACGGGTTGGCCGGGACGCCGATCGCGACGATGAGCAGGCCGACCAGTGAGAGCGCGGAGCCGGCCCAGATCCGCTGGTAGGCCGACAGCAGCAGGGCCACGGCCAGCACCCCGATGAACGTGACGAACACGCCGGTGCCCAGGGAGCCCAGCAGGTTCCCCGCGTTCACGTAGTGCAGGGCCATCACGGACGCGGCGACACCGGAGGCCACACCGGCGGCGAGGTCGATCTCGCCGAGCAGCAGGACGAAGACGATGCCCATCGCGATGATGATGACGCCGGCGCCCTGCGGGAACACGTTGGCGATGTTGGCCAGCGTGAAGAAGTTGTCCGACAGCGCGCTGAACAGGATGACCAGCACGAGCAGGCCGAACAGCGACGGCAGCGCGCCGAGCTCGCCGGCTCGCAGGCGGGCGAAGTAGTCGCGGACGGCTTCGCCCGTTGACATCGATGTCGTGTCGATGCCGAAGTCGGAGATCGCCCCGGTGGGGGCCTGGGTCTGCGCGAGCGCGTCGGCGGGGGTGCCGACCTCGTGCTTGGCAGGGGTTTCAGTCATTTCCGGTTCTTTCTTCCCGCTCACAGGACCACGGCTTCGGGCCGGGCCAGGCCGAGGTCACCGGAGCGACCGGCGGTGATCAGTTCCACGACCTGGCCGTGGGTGACGTCCTTCGTGTGCACCTCGGCGACGAGCCGGCCGAGGTAGAGCACGGCGATGCGGTCGGCGACCTCGAACACGTCGGCCATGTTGTGGCTGATGAGCACGACCCCCAGGCCCTGCTCGGCCAGCCGGCGGACCAGGTCCAGCACCTGCCGGGTCTGCGCGACACCGAGGGCGGCGGTCGGCTCGTCGAGCACGACGACCTTGCTGTTCCACAGCACCGACTTCGCGATGGCGACGGTCTGCCGCTGGCCACCGGACAGCGAGGAGACCGGCGTGCGGACCGACTTGACGGTCCGGACCGACAGGGAGGCCAGCGTTTCGCGGGCGGCCTTCTCCATGCTGGCTTCGTCGAGCTTCCAGGAACTGCCGCGCTCGCGGCCGAGGAACATGTTCTGGACGATGTCGAGGTTGTCGGCGAGCGCGAGGTCCTGGTAGACGACCTCGATGCCGAGCTCGGCCGCGTCCTTCGGGCCGCGGATGTGGGCGTCCTGCCCGTTGAACCGCACGGCCCCCGAGTCGTACGGGTGGATGCCGGCGATGCACTTGACGAGCGTCGACTTGCCGGCACCGTTGTCGCCGACCAGCGCGGTCACTTCGCCCGCACGCACGTCGAAGTCCACGTCGTGGAGGACGTGGACCGGCCCGAAGCTCTTGTTCAGGCCCTTGATCTCGAGAATGGGCTCACTCATGGATGGGCTTTCTCCTGGTGGGGACCGGGCCGGGACGCGCCGTCGGGGTGCGCGTCCCGGCCCGGCTGTTCATGGGGTGGTGCGGGGGCTCAGGAGATGCCGAGCGAGCTGCACTTGGCGGCGAGGTCGCCACCGCAGATCTCGGTCGCCTTCACATAGCCCTGGGTCACGACGGTCTTGACGTCCTTCGCCAGGATCGTCGTCGGGGTCAGCAGCACGGACTTGATGTCGCGGTTGTTCTTCGGGTCGTGCAGCTTGCCCGTCGCGATGGCGTCGGCGGCGGCCTTGTCACCCTTGGCCAGCGCGGCAGCCAGCTTCGCGGTCGCCTCGGCCTCTTCCTTGATCGGCTTGAAGACGGTCATGTACTGGTCGCCGCGCATGACGGCCTTCAAGCCGTCGGCGGTGGCGTCCTGGCCGGTGACCGGGACCTTGCCGTTCAGGCCGTTCTTCTTGAGAACGGTGATGATCGCGCCGGCCAGGCCGTCGTTCGCCGCGACGACGCCGTCGACCTTGCCACCGTTGTTGGTGAAGATCTGCTCGAACGTCGTGCCGCCGAGCTGGTTGTCCCAGTCGTTGATCGGCTGCTTCTGGATCCGCTTCAGGGTGCCCGCCGAGAACAGCGGCTCGAGGACGGAGTCCTGGCCCTTGGTGAACAGCGTGGCGTTGTTGTCGGTCGGGGCGCCCTCGATCTGGACGACACCGGCACCCGGCTTGTCCTTGAGCGCGTCGGCCATGGCCTGGCCCTGCAGCTGGCCGACCTTCTCGTTGTCGAACGAGACGTAGTACTCGGCGGACCCGCCGAGGCTCGGCCGGTCGTAGTCGATGACCGGGATGCCCGCGGTCTTGGCCTTGGCCTCGACGGCGGCACCGACGGCCGGGTCGGCCGGGGCGATGATCAGGGCCTTGACGCCGGAGCTGATGAAGCCGTCGGCCAGCGACGCGAACTTCTGGGCGTCACCCTGGGCGTTCTGGACGTCGGCCTCGAAGCCCTGCGCCGCGAGGGCGGCCTGGAGCATCGGCTTGTCGAAGGCTTCCCAGCGGGCCGAGCTGGCGGTCTCCGGCAGGATGACGCCGACCTTGCCGCCCGCGCCGCCGCCGGCGGCCGGGGCGGAGGAGGAAGCGGAGTTGCTCCCCGTGCCCCCGCTGTTCGAACTGTTGGTACCGCAGGCGGTGAGCACCAGGCCGGCGCTCACCGTGGCGGCGAGGAGGGTAAGGGTTCTGCTGCGCATCCTCGTTCCTTCCGGATCCAAGCATTGGTGACGAGCGGCCGTCAGCGTGTGCTTCGGGCCAGCGAGGCGGCGATCCGGGAGGCCCGGCGCACCGTCGCGCATATGTTGTGGGCGACAACATATGCCGCTGAGCGGCTGCGGGGAAGATAGCTGGATCGATTAAATGACACCAATTGGACACGGTTCGGCAACACGGGCTGAACCTCGCCCGGAAAGAGTAGATCCGCTGACGATGTGATCGCCAGCACTCACGGTAAGTTACATCGATGTTTCATCGGACCGTGACACTGCTCCGGTCGTGTGCACCGAGCGCTACCCCGTGGTGAATCCACGACTTGGCCCCGGGATCGGGCGCCGACTTGCGGACTTCGGGGCCGGAACGGCCCGATCGGCCCGAAAGCCGGGGACGAACGGGCAGCCCGGCGGTGACAAGGTGGTACGCAGCGTCACAAGCCCGCCGGTGCGGTGATCCGGCCGCCGCGGAGACGGACCGTGATCACCGGAACTTCAGCCTCCCGGGCGACAGCGCGGGCCCGCTGCGGCCCGCAGGCCCCTACCAGGAGCGCAGGGTGACGATCCGCTCCTCGAGCTGTTCGACGGTCGCCATCGCCGTCACCGGGCCGCCGCAGACCCGCCGCAGCTCGTTGTGGATCGCGCCGTGCGGCTTCTTCGTGCGGTGGTGGTACATCCCGACCAGCGCGTTCAGCTCTTTCCGCAACGCGCCGAGCCGCTCGCTCACCGACTGCGGCCGGGCCGCAGGCGGCGGGGCCTCCTCCTTGGCCGGCTTGCGGCGCTTCTCGTCCGCGATCTGCTCCTCCTGCCGCTTCCGCAGCAGCGCGCGGACCTGGTCCGGCTCCAGCAGGCCCGGCAGGCCGAGGTACTCCTGCTCCTCGTCCGAGCCCGAGAACACCGCCGTGCCGAACGAGTTGCCGTCGTAGATGACCTGGTCGAGCTCGGCCGAGGCGCCCAGGGACGTGAACGCCTTCTCCTCCTCGCCCGGCTCGTCCTCGGTGCGGTTGGCCTGGGCCAGGAGCTCGTCCTCCCAGCCCTCCTTCTCGCGGTGCGGCTTGCCCAGCACGTGGTCGCGCTGGGCCTCCAGCTCACTGGCCAGCTCCAGCAGCACCGGCACCGACGGCAGGAACACGCTCGCCGTCTCGCCCTTCTTGCGCGCTCGCACGTACCGGCCGATCGCCTGGGCGAAGAACAGCGGGGTCGACGCGCTCGTGGCGTACACGCCCACGGCCAGGCGCGGGACGTCGACGCCTTCGGAGACCATCCGGACCGCCACGATCCAGCGCTCGTTCGTCTCGGAGAACTCCTTGATCCGGCCGGAGGCCTTCGGGTCGTCCGAGAGCACCAGCGTCGGGGTCTCGCCCGAGAGGCGTTCGAGGATCTTCGCGTACGCCCGCGCCGACTCCTGGTCGGTCGCGATCACCAGGCCGCCCGCGTCCGGCACGCTCTGGCGGACCTGCGACAACCGGGTGTCCGCCGCCTGCAGCACCGCCGGGATCCACTCGCCCGCCGGGTCGAGTGCCGTGCGCCACGCCCGGGCGTTCTGCTCCGCCGTCAGCGGCTCGCCGAGCCGGGCGGTGAACTCCTCGCCCGCGCTCGTGCGCCAGGACGCCTCGCCCGAGTACGCCAGGAAGACGACCGGCCGGACCACGCCGTCGGCCAGCGCGTCCGCGTAGCCGTACGCGTGGTCGGCCTTGCTGCGCTGGAAGCCGCCCGCGTCCGGCTCGTACGTCACGAACGGGATGGCCGAGTCGTCCGAGCGGAACGGCGTCCCGGTCAGCGACAGGCGCCGCACCGCCGGGGTGAACGCCTCGCGGATCGCGTCGCCCCAGCTCTTCGCGTCGCCGCCGTGGTGGATCTCGTCGAGGATCACCAGCGTCTTGCGGTTCTCGGTGCGCACCCGGTGCAGCGTCGGGTGCGCCGCGACCTGCGCGTACGTCAGCGCGACGCCGTTGTAGTCCGACGAAGTGACGCCGGTGCCGTTGCGGAAGTTCGAGTCGATGGCGATGCCGGCCGCCGCGGCCGAGGCCGCCCACTGGTGCTTGAGGTGCTCGGTCGGGGTGACGATGGTGATCGCCTCGACCGTGCGGTCGCTCAGCAGCTCCGCGGCGATCCGGAGGCCGAACACCGTCTTGCCGGCGCCGGGTGTCGCCACCGCGAGGAAGTCCTTCGGCTTCTGCGTCAGGTACTTGGTGAGCGCCCGCCGCTGCCACGCCCGCAGCGGGCGCGCGGTCGAGTCCTTCTCCGCGGGAGGCGCCCCGAGCTGCGTCTCCGTCATCGCCGGTCCTCCCCCTCGCTCAACTGCCTCAAGTGCTGTGACGTGCGAAAACCCTCACTGTGGTACCGGCTTCTGCTGCGTTGCGCGGCCGGCGACTGCGGTGAGGGCACTGGACCGAGTCTACCGGCCGGGTCCGGCGGTTCCGGGCACCGGCACGGGTGATGTCGCCCGACACGCCCGGCCGCAGGGGGTGTGACGAGCCAAATCAGCACGGATGGACCATGCTGGACACGTCATGGGTGAGGTGCAGCCGTCCGCAGCGACGAAGGTGGCCCGCAAGGGGCCGTGGCGGCTCGTCACGCGCACGTTCGCCAAGGCGTGGGAAGGCAACATCTTCTCCGAGGCCGCGGAGGCGGCCTTCTGGCAGACGCTGTCGCTGCCCCCGCTGCTGCTGGGACTGCTCGGCTCGCTCGGCTTCGTCGGCGAGTGGTTCGGCCAGGGGGTCGTCGGCGCGGTGCACGACCGGATCATCGGCTTCTGCCGGACCGTCTTCAGCACCAACGCCGTCCAGGACATCATCGAACCGACCGTGAACAGCATCCTCACCGTCGGCAAGGGCGAGATCGTCTCGGTCGGCTTCCTCATCTCGCTGTGGGCCGGTTCGTCGGCGATGTCGTCGTTCGTGGACGCGATCACCGTCGCGCACGACCAGTACGGCGTCCGCAACGACGTCTGGCAGCGGATCTTCGCGCTCCTGCTCTACCTGTGCGGCCTGGTCATCCTGGTGGTCGGGCTGCCGCTGCTGGCGATCGGCCCCGACCTGCTGCCGGAGTTCTTCCCGCTGGCCTGGCGCCCGACCGTGACGTCGTGGGTGAGCGCGCTCTACTTCCCGGCACTGGGCGCGATGATCACCCTCGCGCTGACCACGCTGTACAAGCTCGCGCTGCCGCGGAAGCTGCCGTGGCACCGCGGGCTGCCCGGCGCGGTGCTCGCCATGGTCGTGTTCCTGCTGTCCTCGGTCGGCCTGCGCGTCTACCTGAACTGGATCACCAAGACCGGCTACACCTACGGCGCGCTGGCCGCGCCGATCGCGTTCCTGCTGCTGATGTTCTTCATCGGGCTGGCCGTGGTCGGCGGCGCCTACTTCAACAGCGCGATCCAGGAGCTGTGGCCGGCGAAGGCGACCCGGCGGCAGCGGCGCAAGTGGCGGCGGCTGGAGATGGAACGCGCCTCCGAGCGGCTGCGCTCGGAAGAGGGCCGCAAGCTGTGGGAGCGCTCGACCACGCCGCTGCGGCGCCCGGCCGAAGGCGAGGCCGCGGCCAACGGCGCCGCGCCCGAGCCGTCCGAAGAGGACCCGTCGCCGGAGGACACGCCGTCACCGAGCGCGCCGGAGCCGGCACCCAGCGCAGCTCAGGGTCGCGGGTCCTCCCCGCGGGGGACCCGGAATCCACCCCCAGACTGAGTCGCTCCTCAGGTCGGACATGGGACAGTTCCCCCGTCACTGACGCAGGCGTCGGTCGCCGCGTCGTTCCCGAGGGGGTTTTCCACGTCATGTCCGTGCTGGCCAGACTGAGCCTGCGCAACCGGAGCCTGATCGGCCTGCTCGCGCTGGTGGTCGTCGGATTCGGCGCCTTCGCGCTGCCGCAGCTCAAACAGCAGCTCTTCCCGTCCCTGCAGTTCCCGCAGGCCCAGATCGTCACCGCGTATCCCGGCGCGTCGCCGGACGCGGTCGACCGGCAGGTCTCCGAGCCGCTCGAAGGCGGCCTCCAGGGACTGAAGGGCCTCGAGCAGATCACGTCGACGTCGTCGGACGGCGTCTCGCGGGTCGTCGCGCAGTTCGAGTTCGGCACGGACATCGACGCCGCCGTCTCGCAGATCCAGCAGGTGGTCAACCAGGTCCGGCCGCGGCTGCCGCAGAACAGCGAGCCCGCCGTGTCCGCGGGCAGCACCGACGACCTGCCGGTGGTGCTGGTCGCCGCGGGCACCACCGGGGACCCGCAGTCGCTCGCGCCCGCGCTGACCGACCAGGTCGCGCCGGAGCTGCGGAAGATCGAGGGCGTCCGCACGGTGACCGTCACCGGCGTGCAGACCCCGCGCGTCACGATCACGCTCGACTACGCCAAGCTCGCGGCCGCGGGTGTCGACCCGGCCTCGATCGCCACCACGCTGCAGACGGCGGGGGCCGCGGTGCCCGCCGGGACGCTCACCCAGGACGGCAAGACGCTGTCGGTGCAGGTCGGCGGCGGACAGACCACTGTGGACAGTCTGCGCAACCTCTACCTGACGCCGGCCGCGCGGGCCGGCGCGCCGGCGCGGGGTCCGGTGAAGCTGGGTGACGTCGCCGACGTCCAGGCCGGGTTCGCGCCGCCGACGTCGATCACGCGCACCAACGGCAAGCCCAGCCTCGGCCTGTCGATCACCATGGTGGAGAACGGGAACGCGGTCGCGATCTCCCAGGCGGTGCGGGACAAGCTGCCGGACCTGGCGAAGAAGGCCGGCGCCGACATGAACGTCGTGTTCGACCAGGGCACGCCGGTGAAGGACGCGATCCACGGCCTGACCGTCGAAGGCCTGCTGGGCCTGGCGTTCGCCGTCGTCGTCATCCTGCTGTTCCTGCTGTCGGTGCGCTCGACGCTGGTGACCGCGGTGTCGATCCCGCTGTCGGTGGTCGTCGCGCTGCTGGCGCTGTGGACCGGGGACCTCTCGCTCAACCTGCTCACCCTCGGCGCGCTGACCATCGCGATCGGCCGGGTGGTCGACGACTCGATCGTGGTGCTGGAGAACATCAAACGGCACCTGGCCTACGGCGAGGAGAAGGACCGCGCGGTGCTCGACGGCGTCCGCGAGGTGGCCGGCGCGGTCACTTCGTCCACGTTGACGACCGTCGCGGTGTTCCTGCCGATCGCGTTCGTCGGCGGGTTCGTCGGCGAGCTGTTCTCGCCGTTCGCGATCACCGTGACGGTGGCGCTGCTGGCGTCGCTGCTCGTGTCGCTGACCGTGGTCCCGGTGCTGGCGTACTGGTTCCTGAAGCGGCCCGAGGTCCCGGCGGACGCCGTCGAGGCCGAGCGGGCGCGCGAGGCGGCCGTCGAGAAGGAGCGTCGCAGCGTCCTGCAGCGCGCCTACCTGCCGGTGATCCGGTTCGCGACCAAGCGGCGGCTGACCGTCGTCCTGCTGGCCCTGCTGATCTTCGCCGGCACGGTCGGGCTCGCGACGCGGCTGAACACGAACTTCCTCGACCAGTCCGGCGGCACCACGCTGAACATGACGCAGAAGCTGCCCGCCGGCACCAGCGTCGAGGCGAAGGAGCAGGCGGCCACGGCCGTCGAGCAGGCTCTCGCGGCCGAGCCCGCGGTGCAGACCTACCAGGTCAGCATCGGCGGCGGCGGGACGTTCGGCTTCGGCGGCGGGACCAACACGAGCATCTCCGTCACCATCGCCAAGGACACCGACCTGAACGCGCTGTCGGACCGGCTGCGGTCGAAGCTGACGTCCCGGCCGGAGCTGGGCGAGATCAAGATCGGCGCGGACGCGTCCGGGTTCAACTCCGACCAGGTCTCGGTCACGGTGACCGCGCCGTCGGAGGCCGCGCTGAAGCCGGCGTCCGACCAGGTCGTGCAGGCGCTGCGCGGGGTGTCCGGGCTGACCGAGGTGTCGAGCGACCTGAGCGTCGGCTCGCCGCGGGTGCAGGTCGAGGTGGACGACGCCGCGGCCGCCGCGCGCGGGCTGTCGGCGAGCACCATCGGGCAGATCGCCAACCAGGCGATCGCCGGCCGCACGGTGACACAGCTGCCGGTCGGCGGCCAGCGCACGGACATCGTGCTGCGCGCCGGCACGGCCCCGGTGACGGTCGACCAGGTTCGCGGGCTGCCGATCCCGGGCCCGGCAGGCGTCGTCCGGCTGGACGAGGTCGCGAAGGTGTCCACTGTGGACGGCCCGGCGTCGGTGCGGCGCACCGGTGGCGACCTGAGCACCACGGTGACCGCGAAGAACACCGGTGACGACCTGAGCAAGACGACCGCGGACATCAAGTCCGAACTGGACGGACTGACGTTCACCGGCGGTGCGGCCTACTCGCTCGGCGGGGTCAGCCAGGACCAGCAGGAGGCGTTCTCGAACCTGTTCCTGGCGCTGCTGGCGGCCATCGCGATCGTGTTCCTGATCATGGTGGCGACGTTCCGGAGCCTGATCCAGCCGCTGATCCTGCTCGTGTCGATCCCGTTCGCGGCCACCGGCGCGATCGGGCTGCTGCTGGCCACCGGCACCGCGCTCGGCCTGCCGGCGCTGATCGGGATGCTGATGCTGGTCGGCATCGTGGTGACCAACGCGATCGTGCTGATCGACCTGATCAACCAGTACCGCGCGGAGGGGATGAGCGTCACCGACGCCGTCACCGAAGGCGGACGGCGCCGGCTGCGCCCGATCCTGATGACCGCGGCGGCGACCATCTTCGCGCTGGTCCCGATGGCACTGGGCATCACCGGCCAGGGCGGGTTCATCGGCCAGCCGCTGGCGATCGTGGTGATCGGCGGCCTGGTCAGCTCCACCCTGCTGACCCTGGTCCTGGTCCCGACCCTCTACACGATGGTCGAGACCCGCAAGGAACGCCGCAAGGCCCGCCGCGCCGCCCGCCGCACCCCCGCCCAGGCCCCCGAATCGGAGTCCCTGAACCCCGAACTCGCGTGACCTGAGCCGGATGTCGCGTGATTGGGGCCGTAACTCGCGAGTTACGGCCCCAATCACGTGAGTCACGGCTCGGGTCACGCGAGCTACGGGTTACTGCTTGAAGCGGTAGGTCTTGCTGTCCCAGAGGATGCAGATGCTGGGGGCCATGACCACCACGCGGAGGGTGTTGTCGCGCTCGTCGAAGTCGATGCCTTCGACCTCGAACGAGCCCGAGCAGCCGCTGCGGAGCGGGAGCTGGCCGAGCGAGGTGACGTGGGCGGTGACGTCGGAGCCGTTCAGCGCCGCAGCCAGGTCGACCTGGAGCAGGGGCTTGGTGGTGCCGAAGAGGCTGCCGTCGGGGTCGTCGGACGCGCAGAGCAGGCGGGTCGCGGTCTGGAAGTCGCAGCCCTGGACGTCGCGGACCGGGTGGTCGAGGCGGATGGCCGCCGCGTAGGGCAGGTTCTGCGCCGGGTCCTTGGCCACCACGCCGGGCATCGGGTGCACCAGGAGCCGGTCCATGGTGCCCCACTCCCCCGCCACCAGCCAGCGCGCGTCGGGCGACACCGCGGCGAAGGAGTTGTTGTTCGCTTCCCACGACTCGAGGGCGTGCTTGTAGTCGGCCCAAGAGCCATCCGGGGCCTGGACGCGGAACAGCTTCGCGCCGCGGTCGTCACGCTGGTAGGGCTCGACGTACCAGCCCTGGGCCGAGCCAGGGTCGCCGACGTGGTTCCAGCCCTGGGCGTTCAGGTCGGCCGGGATCGTGCCGATCCCGGTGTAGCGGATGGTCGTGCCCGACGGGCGGACGATCGTCGCGAGGCCCTGGCTCTCGTCGAGGGCGCGGGCGTTGTCGGAGCCGACCTCCGTCCAGCCGGTGACGGCCTGCGCCAGCGCGGGCGACACGACGGCCAGCAGGGCGACGAGGGTGAGCACGATCCCGGTTCTGCGCATGTGCGACTCCGGTGGGTGAGGGAACCTGGCCCGCTGGATTTACCAGGACCCCCGCACCGGGCACACCCGCCGAATGAAGGTTATTCACGTTTGTTCGACGATCTGTCCGATTCCGGACAGCAGAAAACCCCGGCGGGTACACCCGCCGGGGACCTCACGACCGGCTCAGTTGCCCGGGCGGAGGCTGTCGTAGATCTCCTTGCAGGCCGGGCAGACCGGCGACCCGGGCTTCGGCGACTTCGTCACCGGGAAGACCTCGCCGCACAGCGCCACCACGTGAGTGCCCATGACCGCGCTCTCGGCGATCTTGTTCTTCTTCACGTAGTGGAACATCTTCGGCGAGTCGTCGTCGGTGGTGTCCGTGCCCTCGGGCGTGGTTTCCGGCTTCGTCAGCGTCTCGGTGCTCACCCGTCCATTGTGCCCGAGTCCCGCCGAACCTTCCGCGATCGGCCCCTCCGCCTGGCAGGATCCCGGGCATGTTCCAGAAGGTGCTCGCGACGTTCGGCTCCGGCGGCGCGCGGATCGACGCCCGCCTGCTCGACTCCACCGCCGCCCCCGGCCGCCCGCTGCACGGCGAGGTGCTGCTGCTCGGCGGCGAGGTCGACCAGGAGATCAAGGGCCTCGCGGTGACCCTGCTGGCCCGCGTCCAGGTTCCCGGCGACCGGACCGAAGACCTCCCCTTCGGCACCCGGCAGCTGGTCGGCCGCGAGGTCATCCGGGCCGGGCAGCAGGTCCGGGTGCCGTTCGAGGTGCCGCTGCCCTGGGAGACGCCGGTGACCAGCGTCTACGCCAAGCCGCTTCCCGGCATGGCGGTCGGCGTCCGGGCCGAGCTCGACCTGGCCGCCGCGGTCAGCGACCCGTTCGACGCCGACGCCGTCGCCGTCGAACCGCTGCCGGCACAGAAACGGATCCTCGACGCGCTCAGCAGGCTCGGCTTCACCTTCCGCGAGGCGATCCTCGAGCAGGGCCGGGTCGACGGCGCCCGCCAGCAGCTGCCGTTCTTCCAGGAGATCCGCTTCACGCCGTCGCCGCGCTTCGCGGGCGTCTTCACCCAGCTCGCGGTCACCTTCCTGACCTCGGCCGAAGGCACCGACGTGGTGCTGGAGGTGACCAAGCGGGTGCGGGTGAGCAAGACCGGCGGGTTCGGCGGCCGCGGCCAGGACTTCCTCGGGATGTTCACCATGAAGCCGGACGTCGACTGGGAGAAGCAGCTCGAAGGCTGGCTCGACCAGGTCGCGCGGCCGCGCGGGATCTTCGACTGATGGAGTGGCCGGCAGCGGTCGCCGTGCTCGGCGGTACGGCCGAGGCCTGGCCGCGGCTCGAAGCCCGGTACGCCGAGCCCCACCGCCGCTACCACACGCTCACCCACGCGGCCGCCGTCGCGCGCGACTCCGCCTGGCTGGCCGCGGACCTCGGGGAGACCGACCGGGCGATCGTCGCCGTGGCCGCGTGGACGCACGACGTCGTCTACGACGCGAAGCCCGGCGAAGACGAACGGGCCAGCGCCGCCTGGGCCCGCGAAGCCCTGGCCGGGGTGGCCGAAGCGCACGTCGAGCGCGTCGAAGGCCTGATCCTCGCCACGATCGGCCACGACGCCCCGGCCGACGACCGGCTGGCCACCGCCCTCCTCGACGCCGACCTCGCCATCCTCGGGGCGCCCGAAGAGCAGTACGCGGCGTACGCCCGCGGAGTGCGTGAGGAGTACGCGAAGTACCCCGACGACGTCTGGCGCGAGGGCCGCATCGCCGTCCTCGAGCGCATGCTCGCGCGGGAGCTTTACCGCAGCGAAATCGCGCGGACACGCTGGGCGAGCGCCGCCGAAAAGAACCTGACCACCGAGCTGACCCACTGGCGCGGCGAGCGGACCGATCACCGATGATGGTCCCTCGTGACCACCCCACTCCACCTGCACGAAGAGATCGCCTCGGCGCTGCGTGACGGGCACCCCGTCGTCGCGCTGGAGAGCACCATCCTGTCCCACGGCCTGCCGCCGGGCCGCAACCTCGACGTCGCCCGCCGCCTCGAAGGCGTGGTCCGCGACGGCGGTGCCGTCCCGGCCACGATCGCGGTGCTCGACGGGCGGGTCGTCGTCGGCCTCTCCCCCGCCGAGCTCGAGCGCGTCTGCGCGCCGGACGCCGGCCTGGACAAGCTTTCGCTGCGCGACCTCGGCCCGGCCATCGGCCTCGGCCGCTCGGGCGCGACGACCGTGGCGAGCACCTCGGCGCTGGCCGCCGCGGCCGGCATCGGCATGTTCGCCACCGGCGGGCTCGGCGGCGTGCACGTCGGGGCGACGCAGAGCTGGGACGTCTCGGCCGACCTCGGCGTGCTGGCGAAGGTGCCGACCGTGGTCGTCTGCTCCGGCGTGAAGTCGGTCCTCGACATCCCGGCCACCCTCGAGGTGCTGGAGACGAACTCGGTGCCGGTGCTGGGCTACCGCACCGACGACTTCCCGGCGTTCTACCTGCGCTCGTCCGGCCACCGGGTGGGCTGGCGGGTCGACGACCCGAAGCAGGCCGCCGCCGTGATCGACGCGCACCGCGCGTACGCGGATTCCGGTGTCCTGCTGGCGAACCCGATCCCGGAAGCGTCCGAAATGGACCGGGAGCTGCACGACCGGCTGCTCGCCGAGGGCTTGGCGCTGGTCGAGGCGCAGGGCGTGCACGGCGCCGACGTCACGCCGGTGCTGCTGGAGCACTTCCACACCGCGAGCGGCGGGGTGAGCATCGACGCGAACGAGGCGCTGGTGCTCAACAACGCGAAGCTGGCGACCGAGGTCGCGGTGGCGCTGGCATGAGCGAGCTCGCGAGTGAATCATCCGGCACCGGCGGGATCGTGGTGGTCGGGGACGCGGCGCTGGACGTGATCGCCCGGCACGACAAGCCGTTGCCGCACGGTGGCGACGCCCGCGCGAAGATCCGGTTCACCGGCGGCGGCGCGGGCGCCAACACGGCGCTGTGGCTGCGGCACCTCGGCGCCGAGACGACGCTGGTCGCGCGGATCGGCGACGACCCGGGCGGCAGGCTCATCCGGGCCGAGCTGGAGGCGGCGGGCGTGCGGTGCGCGTTCGCCGTCGACGCCGAGGCGCCGACCTGCTGCGTCGTCGTCATGGTCGACGGGTCCGGGCAGCGCAGCATGCTGGCCGACCGCGGGGCGAACCAGCGGTTCGCCCCCGAGGACGTCACCCCCGAGGCCCTGGCGGGGGCGAGCCACCTGCACCTGTCGGGGTACGTGCTGCTGGACCCGCCGTCGCGCGCGGCCGGGCTGGCCGCACTGGCCGTGGCGAAGGAGGCGGGGCTGACGACGTCGGTCGACCCGCAGGCGGCCGCGCACATCACCGACCCGGCCGCGTTCCTGGCCGACGTCCGCGGGGTCGACCTGCTGATGCCGAACACCGAGGAGCTGGTCGCGCTGACCGGCTCGGCGGATCCGGCGAGCGCGAAAGAACTGCTCGGCACGGTCGGGGCGGTGGTCGTCACCGCCGGGCTGGCGGGCGCCAGCTGGGTCGACGCCGACGGCGTCACCAGCGTGCCCGCGGTGGAAGCCGAGTGCATCGACTCCACCGGCGCGGGCGACGCGTTCGACGCGGGCGTGCTCACCGGGTGGCTGGCCGGGGAGTCCACTGTGGACGTCCTGCGACACGGGACCCGGCTGGGCGCGCTGGCCGTCGGGAAGGTCGGCCCCCAGCCGGTCTGATGCTCAGCCGTCGATCACGCGGTGGGTGGTGCCCTCGATCGCCTTCGGCTCGTGCTCGTACCGCGAGATCTTCTCGGTCTTGCGGGGCGGGCGGTCGTTGGCGATCAGCACCGCCACCCACGGCAACGGCACGGAGATCGCGAGGAACCCCAGCGCCAGCCACCAGGTGTGGTAGGTCAGCCCGGCGAGGATCAGGCACGGGATCCGGCAGGCCATCATGATCACGTACTTGCGCTTGCGGGCGGCGAACTGCTCTTCGTACGACGGGGCCGCCCCGGTGATCAGCACCGGGTCCGAGTCCTTGGCGGGCGTGGTCACTGCACCACCTCCACCGTCCATCGTCCCACTTGCGCGGTTCATCCGACACCTGGGTGGGACAACCGGCTCACCGCGGCGGCGACGAGGGTTTCGATGCCGGTGCGCAGGGTCGGGTGCAGCACCGGGGCGAACCGCGGCGAGTGGTTGGACGGGATGTCGCGCTCGAACCGGCCCTCGGTCATCGCCGTGATGACCGTCTGCGGGTCGTAGCCGCCGACCAGCCAGAACACCGACGGCACGCCCGCCGCCCGGCCGAACTCGCTGAAGTCCTCACTGCCGGTGACCAGCGGGGCAGGCAGCACGACGTCGGCACCGAACCGCGCGCGGAACACCTCGGTGAGCGCCTCGTTGGCGGCTTCGTCGTTCTCGGTGATCGGGTAGGAACCGGACCGCTCGATGTCCGGCGGCTTCGGCGCGCCGGCGGTGGCGGCCTCGCCGTTGACGATCCGCTCGACCGCGGCCAGCACCCGCTCGCGGACGGCCTGGTCGAAGGACCGGACGTTGACCTCCAGCACGGCGTCGTCGGCGATCACGTTGCTCGCCGTGCCCACGTGCAGCGACCCCACGGTGACCACGGCCGAGTCGGTGGCGGCGATCTCGCGCGAGACGATCGTCTGCAGCTTGAGCACCACGGACGCGGCCAGCACGGCCGGGTCGACGGTGGTCTCCGGGCGCGAGCCGTGCCCGCCGCGGCCGTGCAGGGTGACGCGCAGCGTGTCGGTGGCGGCCATGATCACGCCGGGCCGGGTGAGCACCCAGCCTGCCGGGCCGGGGACCAGGTGCTGCCCGAACACGACGTCGGGCTTGCCCGCGATGTCGAACAGGCCGTCGCGGACCATGGCCGACGCGCCGCCCGCGCTCTCCTCCCCCGGCTGGAACACCACCAGCAGCGTGCCGGACCACGTGTCACGGCCCTTGGCCAGCAGGGCGGCGGCGCCGGAGAGCCAGGTGGCGTGCATGTCGTGCCCGCAGGCGTGCATGACCGGGACGTCCTTGCCGTGCTCGTCGGTGCCGCGGGCGGTGCTGGCGTAGGACAGCCCGGTCTTCTCCTCGACCGGCAGCGCGTCGATGTCGGCCCGCAGCAGCACCGTCGGCCCGTCGCCGTTGCGCAGCACGCCCAGCACGCCGGTGCCGGCGATGCCGGTGTGCACTTCGTAGCCGTCGTCCTCCAGCCGCCGGGCCAGCTCGGCCGCCGTCCGGTGCTCGGCGAAGGACAGCTCCGGGTGCCGGTGGAAGTCGATGTACAGCGCTTCGAGCTCGGGCAGCGCCGCGTCGAGCGGGGCGAGGACGCGTTCAAGGGTCACGGGGGCCATCGTGGCAGCATTACCCACCGTGAGCACGCGAAGCGTACTGCCCGACCTGTCCGACGACGTCTGCGCGCGGCTGCGCGAGGCCTTCCGGCGCACCTCCTACGACGCCGACGGCGTGGTGGCGGCCCTCGGCGGGGCCGCGCACGCGGCGCTGGGCCGCGGCGAGCCGGTTCCGGCCGAACGCGCGAGCCGGGACGCCGGCGACCTCGGCACGCTGATCCGGCTGTTCCTGCTGGGCGCCACCGAGCCGGAGACCGCCGTCAAGGCCGCCCTCGCGCCGCTGGCCCCCGAGGACGCCGTCACCGCGGGGGTGCTGGCGCCGGCCGCGGACGGCTACCGCGCCGCGCTCGACATCCGGCCGCACGGCGACGAGGAAGGCTCCTGGTGGGTCGTCTCCGACCTCGACGCCGACCTGCTCGGCCACACCGTGCCCGAGGACCACGTGCTCGGCGTCGGCCACGCGTCGCTGTCGCTGATCCGCGCGACGAGCCGCCGCCCGGTCGGCACCCTGCTCGACCTGGGCACCGGCAACGGCGTGCAGGCGCTGCACGCGACCCGGCACGCCGGGCGCGTCACCGCCACCGACGTCTCGGAGCGGGCGCTGGCCCTGGCCGCCGCGACCTTCCGGCTGAACGAGCTGGACGTCGAACTGCTGCGGGGCGAGTGGTTCGCGCCGGTCGCGCGGCGGAAGTTCGACCAGGTCGTCTGCAATCCCCCGTTCGTGGTCGGCCCGGCCCGCGTGGACTACACCTACCGGGACTCCGGGCTGGCCGGCGACGACGCGAGCGCGCTGGTCGTGCGGCAGCTGCCGGGCTTCCTGAACGACGGCGGCACCGGTCACCTGCTCGCGTCCTGGCTGCACACCTCCCGCGAAGACTGGGCCGACCGGGTGAGCCGCTGGCTGCCCGCCGAGACCGACGCCTGGTTCGTGCAGCGGGACGTCGCCGACCCGGCGCTCTACGTCGGGACGTGGCTGCGGGACGCGGGCCTCGACCCGCGGTCGGCCGAGGGCCGGGCGAAGGCGGCGGCGTGGCTCGACTGGTTCGCCGCGAACGACGTCCGGGGCATCGGCTTCGGCTTCGTCACGCTGCGGCGGGCGGCCGGGCGGACGCCGACCGTGGTGTGCGAGGACCTGCGGCAGGCCTACGACGACCCGCTGGGCCCGGAAGCGGCCGGGTGGCTGGACCGGGTGGACTGGCTGCGCGAGTCGGGTGATTCCTTGCTCGATGTCCGTTTTGTGGTGCCGGAAACGGTTTTGCTGGAAAGCGTCGACGAACCCGGCGACGAAGGCTGGGAGACGACCGTCCGGCGGTTGCACCGCACCGACGGGCCAGGCTGGCAGCACGAGGTCGACGAACTGGCCATGCGGCTGCTCGCGGGCTGCCGCGGCGCGCTGCCGCTGGAGGACCTGATCGAGCTCCTCGCGGCCGCGCAGGGCCTGTCTTCGGAGGAGCTGGCGGCCGCGGCGCTGCCCGTCGTCCGGGAGCTCGTGCGGCACGGGATGCTCGTCCCGGCGGACCGGTGAGGGCGGTCGTCGCCCGCGTCACGCGGGCGGACGTGACGGTCGACGGCGAGGTCGTCGGCGCGATCGACGAGCCGGGTTTGCTTGTGCTGCTGGGAATCCACGTCGGCGACGACGCCGCCAAAGCCGCCACGATGGCCCGCAAACTGCACGAACTGCGGGTGCTGCGCGACGAGGAATCATGCGCCACGGCGAATGCGCCACTGCTCGTGGTGAGCCAGTTCACCCTCTACGGCGACACGAAGAAAGGGCGGCGGCCGTCGTGGACGCAGGCGGCCCGGCCGGAGGTCGCCGAGCCGTTGGTGGCGTCCGTCGTTGCCGAGCTGCGCGGCCGCGGCGCCACCGTGGCGACCGGGCGTTTCGGGGCGATGATGGCGGTCTCGAGCGTCAACGACGGTCCGTTCACGGTTCTGGTAGAGGTCTAGACCACTCCGTCCCGGTTCGGTTTCCCACCGGATTCATATGGAATTCTCAGGTTCGCCGGTCACGGAACGTTCTCAGGAAAAGCTCAGCCTTGATTCAGCAACCGGATCGCTCCCGCAGCCGTCTTCTCCTATGACGAGCCGGGAACGTTTTGGGAACCCGGAGCGTTGTGTCAGATGTCCAGCCAAGCCGGCCGGACCGGCGAACCGGGATCCACAGGCCCCGGTCCGCGGGTACGCACCCGGTGGACGACCGCAGCAGCACGTTCAGCCCGTGACCGGGGAGGCAGAATGTCAGTCCAGACTCTCGAACGCGAGTCTCGCGGGATTCGCGAGCGCATCCCGGCTCAGACGACCGAGGAGCCGTCGCTGGGCGTGGGGGCGCTCACCGACGCCGACCTCGACGCCCAGAGCCCCGCCGCCGACCTCGTCCGCGTCTACCTCAACGGCATCGGCAAGACGGCCCTGCTGTCCGCGGCCGACGAGGTCGAGCTGGCCAAGCGCATCGAGGCCGGCGTGTTCGCCCAGCACATGCTGGACACCGCCGAGGACCTCACGGCCAAGCGCCGCACCGAGCTGGCCGCCCTGGTGCGCGACGGTCACGTGGCCAAGAACCACCTGCTGGAGGCGAACCTCCGCCTGGTCGTCTCGCTGGCCAAGCGCTACACCGGCCGGGGGATGCCGCTGCTCGACCTGATCCAGGAGGGGAACCTGGGTCTGATCCGCGCGGTGGAGAAGTTCGACTACTCCAAGGGGTTCAAGTTCTCGACGTACGCCACCTGGTGGATCCGGCAGGCCATCACCCGGGGCATGGCCGACCAGGGCCGCACCATCCGGCTCCCGGTCCACCTGGTGGAACAGGTGAACAAGCTGGCCCGCATCAAGCGGGACCTGCACCAGCAGCTGGGCCGCGACGCCACGCACGAGGAGCTGGCGGCCGAGTCGGGCATCCCGGCGCACAAGATCTCGGACCTGCTCGACCACTCGCGTGACCCGGTAAGCCTGGACATGCCGGTCGGCACCGAGGAGGACGCCCCGCTGGGCGACTTCATCGAGGACTCCGAGGCGACGGACGCGGAGAGCGCCGTGATCTCGGGCCTGCTGCAGGACGACCTGCGCCGCGTGCTGGCGACGCTGGACGACCGCGAGCAGCACGTGATCCGCCTGCGCTACGGCCTCGACGACGGCCAGCCGCGCACGCTCGACCAGATCGGCAAGCACTTCGGGCTGTCCCGCGAGCGCGTCCGCCAGATCGAGCGCGAGGTCATGTCGAAGCTCCGCCAGGGCGAGCGAGCCGACCGGCTCCGCGCGTACGCCAGCTGACCGCTTCCCGGAACGGGCGGGTGCCATGGGCACCCGCCCTTTTTCGTGCGCGCAAGCCGATGACCAGCCACGCAACCGAGCGCGAAAATTTTCCACGAAAACCGCGTTTCACCGTTCACGAACGCGGGTAGCAACCCTCCGCCAGCACCCGTTCGGCGGCGTTGACTTATGACCTGCGTCACGCCAGCCTCGTCAGAGGCGGCCACGGAGCGACCGTGCTCGGCCCGCAGGCCTCGCAACCGGGTGTGCACGCACCCGGGAGCTTTCCCCGGGAGGTCGGGTCCGTCGGGGTGGACCCGGCCTCCCGACCAGCTTCCGCCCCAGCCCATCGCCACGCGTACCCAGACGGACGACTCGCGTACCCAGACGGACGACCGGCGTACCTGGACGGACGACTCGCGTACCCAGACGGACGACTCGCGTACCGAAGGGTCGGCGCGCGTGTGCCCGCAGGGCACGCGCGTTTCCCAAGACCGAACCGGCAGGGACGACCGAACGGAACCACAAGCCAGACCTCCCCCAACCCCGATCCGAAGCCACAACACGGCCGGCGGTGCCGGGTCAAGGCATCTTTCCCGCCTTGACGCGGTACTGCCGGCCGTAGTCACAATCGGGCTTCGGGGTTGTGGAACCGCACAGAGTCACAGCGGAACGAGCAACCGCGTGGGGTGGCCCACAGTGACCGGGTGCTCATATCCGGTACAAGCCCACCCTGCGTAGGGTGGACCGATCCCGGAGCTGGCAAAGGAGCCTGGCAGTGCCGTCCACCACGTTTCAGCACACCGAAGTCCTCCCGCTGGGCAAGGACACCACCACCGAATACCGGTTGGTCACCGACGAAGGCGTCGAAACCGTCGAAGCCGCCGGGCGCACCTTCCTGAAGATCGCCCCGGAAGCGCTCACCACCCTGGCGCGCACCGCCATCACCGACATCCAGCACTTGTTGCGCACGTCACACCTGCAGCAGCTGCGGGCGATCGTCGACGACCCCGAAGCCTCCGGGAACGACCGGTTCGTCGCCATGGACCTGCTGCGCAACGCGGCCATCTCGGCCGGCGGTGTGCTCCCCATGTGCCAGGACACCGGGACCGCGATCGTCATCGGCAAGCGCGGCGAAGGCGTCCTCACCGGCGGTGACGACGAGCGTGCCCTCTCGCGGGGCATCTTCGACGCCTACCAGCAGCTGAACCTGCGGTACTCGCAGATGGCGCCCGTCACCTTCTGGGACGAGCGCAACACCGGCACCAACCTGCCGGCGCAGATCGAGCTCTACCACAAAGACGGGCAAGACGACCCGGCCTACGAATTCCTCTTCATGGCCAAGGGCGGCGGCAGCGCCAACAAGACGTTCCTCTACCAGGAAACGAAGGCCGTCCTGAACCCGAAGCGGCTCGCGCGGTTCCTCGACGAGAAGCTGCGCAGCCTCGGCACCGCGGCCTGCCCGCCGTACCACCTGGCGATCGTCGTCGGCGGCATGTCGGCGGAGTTCAACCTGAAGGTCGCGAAGCTCGCCTCCGCGCGCTACCTCGACAACCTCCCGGGCGAGGGCTCCGAGCTGGGCCACGCCTTCCGGGACCGGGATCTCGAGCAGCAGGTGCTGGAGATGACCCGCCAGTTCGGCATCGGCGCCCAGTTCGGCGGCAAGTACTTCTGCCACGACGTCCGCGTCATCCGGCTGCCCCGCCACGGCGCGAGCTGCCCGGTCGGCGTGGCCGTGAGCTGCTCCGCCGACCGCCAGGCCAAGGCGAAGATCACCGCCGACGGCGTGTTCATCGAGCAGCTGGAGCGCGACCCGGCCCGCTTCCTGCCCGACGTCACCGAGGAAGACCTCTCCGACGACGTCGTGAGCGTCGACCTCAACCGGCCGATGGCCGAGATCCGCGCGCAGCTGTCGCAGCTGCCGGTCAAGACGCGGCTTTCGCTCACCGGGCCGCTGGTCGTCGCCCGGGACATCGCGCAC
Organism: Amycolatopsis sp. Hca4; assembly: GCF_013364075.1. Taxonomy (GTDB): domain Bacteria; phylum Actinomycetota; class Actinomycetes; order Mycobacteriales; family Pseudonocardiaceae; genus Amycolatopsis. The sequence goes on along the minus strand of NZ_CP054925.1, from coordinate 8,940,024 downwards.
GCGAAGATCGCCGAGCGGCTCGACGCCGGCGAGGAGATGCCGGACTACCTGAAGAACCACCCGGTCTACTACGCCGGCCCGGCGAAGACGCCCGAGGGCTACGCGTCCGGCTCGTTCGGCCCGACCACGGCCGGGCGGATGGACTCCTACGTCGAGCAGTTCCAGGCCGCCGGCGGCTCGCTCGTCATGCTGGCCAAGGGGAACCGGTCGAAGCAGGTGACGAACGCCTGCCAGGCGCACGGCGGGTTCTACCTCGGCTCGATCGGCGGCCCGGCGGCGCGGCTCGCGCAGGACTGCATCAAGAAGGTCGACGTCCTCGAGTACGCCGAGCTGGGCATGGAAGCCGTGTGGAAGATCGAGGTCGAGGACTTCCCGGCGTTCATCGTCATCGACGACAAGGGCAACGACTTCTTCGCCAGCACCGGCGACCCGGTGCTGCAGATCAGCTTCCGCTAGCGCACGGAAAAGGGGGACACCGGCCCGCCGCCGGTGTCCCCCTTTTTCCTTCGCTCAGCCGACGCGCTCGATCCGCGCGCGCCGGATGAGGAACTTGCCGGGCTCCCGCACCTGTTCGAAGGCCGCGTTGTTGAGCAGCGTGCAGCTGCCCGACACCGACGTCACCTCGACGGTCGTGCTCTTGGAGTTGTCCAGGTTCGTGACCTTCAGCTTGGTCCCGGCCGGGAACTGGTTGCTGGACGCGGCCGGTGCGCCGCCCTCGCCGGAGAGCGTCACGGTCGAACCCGGGCAGACCACCTGACCCACCGCGCCACCGGCGGCCGGTTGTTGCTCCTGCTTCTTCTGCTGGCCGGGCGCCTGGGCCTTACCCGGCGCGTTGCCGGAATTCCCGGGCGCCGCAGCCGCTTGACCGTTGTTCGGCGCGACGTTCGCCGTGCAGCCCGCAACTTGCCGCCGCTGCTGGATCAGGTCCACGACCGCCTGCCGGTTGGCGATCCGCGCGGCCGACTGCGCGTCGGGGTTCGCCTGCTGGCCCGCGATGAAGTTCAGGTTGTTCTGCAGGGCGGTGTCGAGGCCACCGCAGTTCTCCTTGGGCGCTTCGGCCGCGTTGCCCGCGGGACTGCTCAACGCGATGGCGGTCGCGGTGACACCGGCGACGCCCAGCAACGCGGCCAATCCGACGGTCGCCTGCTTGCGGTGCCGGCCACTGCTCAACCGGGGCATGGGGCCCCTCCTCTCTGATCGCCACCTCACCCCGGGACACGGCTCCGGGCGCGGTGGTGGTTCAGCGGAAGGGCTGACAATTTTCGACATCTTCGACGAACCGGACCACGGCTGCCCACTGGTCCGGACCACGATCGTCCACTGCGGACAGCACGCGGCCCCGGGGCGTTCCCGGGGCCGCGATCCGTTACTTGGGCGGCGTGGTCTTCAGCACCACCGTGCGCTGGTCGAGCGGCGCGGCCAGGCTGACCGAGATGACCGGGTACCGGATGTCCATCGTGCACATCTGGTTGGTCTGGGCCTTCGTCTCGCTCAGGTTGACCACGACGTGGTCGCCCGCCTGCTCGGTCGCTTCGCCGAGCGCGTGCCCGCAGCCGCCCTCCTGGGCGCGGATGTTCAGCACGGTGCCGCCGTTGGCGGTCCACACCTCGCGCGGGAAGCCGGCGGGCAACGCGGTCGCGTCGATCTGCTTCGCCGGGACCTGGGTGCTGCCCTCGGGAACGGTCAGCCGCGGCTTGCCGGGCGGATTGGGCTCGGCCGGCGCCGGCAGCACGGACTCACTCGGCGAGCCGCTCGGCGCGGCCGGTGTCGTCACGGTGCGGGCGGGTGCCTCGGACTGGCTGCCGGACATGCTCGGGCCGGCGCAGGCCGTCACCATCAGCAGGAGCGCGCCTGTCCCGACCACCTTCGCTGAGTACCTCATGCCCGGAAGACGGAACGAAGGGCGCGCGGGGTTGCACCGACCGGGCTCGAACGTGGTCCCCGACGCAGCCGGCCGACACTGCCCCGAACAGGTCCGGACATGGTCTGGGAGGGCCGCCCCGGGCATCCCGGGCCGACCCTCCCAGCGTCTTCAGCGGTTCAGCCCTGGCGGAGCACGACCGTGCGGCTGCCGAGCGGCTCGGCGAGCGCCAACGGGACCGTGATCTCCTTGAGGTAGTCCGGGCACATCTGGCCCTTCGGCGCCGAGGCCACGGCGACCAGCACGACCACGTGCTGCGCCGTCTGCTCACCGACCCGCGCCGAGACGCGGCGGCAGCCACCCTCCTCGGCCTGCAGGATCAGGGTCTTGCCGTCCAGGCTGCGGGTCAGGCTGCGCGGGTAGCCCTCGGGCAGCGCGCGGGCGTCGACCTGGGTCTCGGCGATGACGTCGTCCCCGGGCGCGATGCCCTGCGTCGGCCGCCCGACCGTCTGTGACGGCGGCGGGCCGGGCGTGGGTGTTCCCGGCACCGCCGTCGCCGATGTCACCGACATCGTGGACGAAACGGACTCCGGACCGCTCCCCGCCGGGGCGCCGGCGCCGGAATTCGCCGCGCAGGCCGTCGCCGTGAGCAGCAGCAAGCCCGCGCCCAGCAGTTTCACCGTCGTACGCATACTCCCCAGACGGAGTGAACGCCCGCCGGGTTGCATCGGCTCACCGATGGGCGGCGCGGCCGAGGCGGGTGGTGAAGCTGAGCCGGTCGCCCCGGTAGAGCGAGCGCACCCGCTGGAACGGCACCCCGTCCGGACCCCACGAGACGCGGTGGGTGAGCAGCATCGGCAGCGCCGGGTTCGTCCCGATCAGCAGCGCCTCGCGCGGGGTGGCCAGCACCGTCTCGACCCGCTCCTCCGCGCCGTCGAACACCGCGCCGAGCTGCTCGGTCAGGCACGCGTACAGCGACTGCTCCGGGTCGAAGACGTCGAGGAGGTCCGGGAACCGGGCAGCCAGGAGATATGTCGACTCCAGCCCGACGCGCTCCTCCTCCGCCAGCAGCACCCGCTCGAGGTGGAACACCTCGGCGTCCGAGGTCACCTGCAGGTCGGCGGCCAATGCGCTGCCCGCCGGGCGGCGCTCCAGGGTGATCACCGTGCGGCCCGGCCGGACGCCCTGGCGCCGCAGCCCCTCCGTGTAGCTCACCAGGGCCAGCGGCTGGACGAGCTTGGGACCGGCGATGTAGGTGCCGCTCCCCTGGCGGCGGCTGAGCCGCCCCTCGAGCACCAGTTCCCCGACCGCCTGCCGTACGGTCGCCCTCGACACTTCGAACCGTTCGCACAATTCCCGTTCGGTGGGCAGCACCGCGCCTTCGCCGAGTTCCGCGATCACCGCCAGCAGTTCGACCTTGACCGCGTAGTAACGCGGGACACGGCCGTGTTCGGGAATCCCGTCGAGGACGGGACCGTCGGCGGACAGGCGGGAATGGCGCGAAGGGGCGGGCACGGAATCGACCCTATTCGGTTTCCGGCACGCTGTGGTTCGCTGTGGCACGAACCACGGCCGCCACTTGGAGGATCACCCGGATGCCCCCGACTTCCCTCGACCGCAGGCTCGGCCTGGCCGACGCCGTTTTCCTGGGCCTGGGCTCGATGATCGGCGCCGGGGTGTTCGCCGCGTTCGCCCCGGCGGCGCGCGCGGCGGGGGCCGGATTGCTCATCGCGTTGGTCCTTGCGGCCGTCGTCGCCTACTGCAATGCGATGTCCTCGGCGCGGTTGGCCGCGATTCACCCCGAATCCGGGGGAACTTACGTTTACGGCCGGGAAAGGCTCGGTGAATTCTGGGGCTACCTGGCCGGGTGGGGATTCGTCGCCGGGAAGACGGCCAGCTGCGCCGCGATGACGCTGACCGTCGTCGCCTACGCCGCACCCGGCCTCGGGCAGCCGTGGCGGAGCCTGCTCGCCGTCGCGGTGGTCGCCGCGCTCACCGGCGTCAACTACTTCGGCGTGCACCGGTCGGCGCTCGCCACCCGGGTGATCGTGTCGTGCACCCTGCTCGTGCTCCTGGTCTCGGCCGTGGCGATGGCCGCCGGGCCGTCCGCGGGCGGCCCGCTCGTCGCCTGGCCGGGTGGCGGCGGCGTGCTCGAAGCGGCCGGGCTGCTCTTCTTCGCCTTCGCCGGGTACGCGCGGCTCGCCACCCTCGGCGAAGAGGTCCGCGACCCGGCCCGCACCATCCCCCGGGCCGTCCCGCTCGCCCTCGGCATCACCCTCGTGGTCTACGCCGCACTGGCGGTGCTGCTGCTCGTCCGGCTGGGCCCGGCCACGCTCGCCGCGAGCCCGGACCCGATCGCCGCGGCCGTCCCGGGGTGGCTGGCACCGGTCGTGCGGGTGGGTGCGGCGATCGCCGCGCTCGGCTCGCTGCTCGCGCTCATCCTCGGCGTCTCGCGCACGACGCTGGCGATGAGCCGCGACGGCCACCTCCCCCGCTTCCTCGCCGCGGTGCACCCGCGCTACCGGGTGCCGCACCGGGCCGAGCTCGCCGTCGGGCTCGTCGTCGCCGTCCTCGCCGCGACGCTCGATCTCCGCGCGGCGATCGGCTTCTCGTCCTTCGCCGTGCTGACCTACTACGCGATCGCCAACGCCGCGGCGTTCACGCTGAGCGGGAAGGCCCGGCCGGTCGCCGTGCTGGGCCTGGCCGGGTGCGTGGTGCTCGCCTTCAGCCTGCCGCTGCCGTCGGTGCTCGCCGGGGTCGGCGTCCTGGTGCTGGGCGCTTCGGCCTACGGCGTTCGTCGGATCCGCCGGTGAGAAATCACCCAACCGCCCGAAACATCCGAAGAAAGTCGGTTGTCCCGATCGGCGCGCACCTGGTGTAGTCGTGGGGCCACCGTCGGCACCGGCTTCCACTGTGGACACTGGAAGGACTGATCCCCTTGGCTCCCAAGCGCTGGTTCACCCTGCTCAGAAACGCCACCACCGCACTGGCCGCGGTCGCCGCGGCCGCGTCGTTCGCCACCCCGGCGATCGCCGCCCAGCCGCCGTCCACCGACGTCGTCGGCGGGACCCGGGCCGCCCAGGGCGAGTTCCCGTTCATGGTGCGGCTGTCGATGGGCTGCGGCGGCGCCCTCTACACCAACCAGATCGTGCTGACCGCCGCCCACTGCGTCAGCCGGACGGGCTCGAACACCTCGATCACCGCGACGGTGGGCGTGGTCGACCTGCAGAGCACGAGCGCCAAGAAGGTCAAGTCGACCTACGTCTACCAGTCCCCCACCTACGGCACCTCGACCGGCGGTGACTGGGCGCTGATCAAGCTGGCCAGCCCGGTGAGCGGGCTCTCGACGCTGCCGATCGCGACCACGTCGACGTACAACACCGGCACGTTCACGGTGGCCGGCTGGGGCGCGGCGACCGAGGGCGGCTCCCAGCAGCGGTACCTGCTCAAGGCGTCGGTCCCGTTCGTGGCCGACTCCACCTGCGCCGCGCAGGGCGGCAGCTACCCCGACCTCATCCCGAGCGCGGAGATCTGCGCGGGCAACCTGACCTCCGGCGGCGTCGACACCTGCCAGGGCGACTCCGGCGGCCCGATGTTCCGCCGCGACGCCAACAACGCCTGGATCCAGGTCGGCATCACCAGCTGGGGTGACGGCTGCGCCCGTCCGCACGCCCCCGGCGTCTACACCGAGGTGAGCACCTTCGCGTCGAAGATCGCCGCGGCCGCCGCCACGCTGTAACCGCTTCCACGAAGGGGGCCCGCCGCGGCGGGCCCCCTTCAGCGCGTCTTGTCCAATCGGGACAGTGCTTCTTCGTAACCGGACACGAGTTCGGCGACGACCTCGGCGACCGGGCGGACCGCGTTCATCCGGCCGACGATCTGCCCGACCGGCATCGACACCAGGCCGGGGTCGTTCGTCGCGTGGATCCGGTTGTGGGCCGGGGAAACCAGCAGGTTCTGCAGCGGCATCGGCAACGGCTCGGGCGCGTCGGCCGCGGCCCACGCCTCGGTCCAGCGGGTCTTGAGCAGCCGGGCCGGCTTGCCGGTGTAGATCCGCGTCCGCACGGTGTCGGACGACGACGCCGCGACGAGCGCCTGCTGGATCGCCCCCGACGTCGCCATGGTCTGCAGGTACTCCTCGGTGGTCAGCCACGTCGAGCCCATCCAGACGCCGGACGCGCCGAGCGCGAGCGCCGCGGCCACCTGGCGCCCGGTGCCGATCCCGCCCGCGGCGAGCACCGGCACGTCGACCGCGTCGACAATCTCCGGCACCAGCACCATGGACGCGATTTCACCGGTGTGGCCGCCGGCTTCGTAGCCCTGCGCCACCACGAAGTCGACGCCGTTTTCGACGTGCCGCACCGCGTGCTCGGCCTTCCCGGCCAATGCCGCCACCGGGACGCCCCGGTCGTGGCACTGGCCGATGACGTCCGGCGGCGGCGAGCCGAGCGCGTTGGCGATCAGCTTGATCGGGTGGTTCAGCGCGACCTCGACGTGCGAGCGGGCGACCGAGTGCAGCCAGCCGAGCACCCCCGCGCGCTCGTCGGTGTCGTCCGGCAGCGGCGGGACCGAAAGCTCCTTCAGGACGCGGTCGACGAACGCGCGGTGCCCGTCCGGGATGAGCTTCGCCAGATCGACCTGGGTGCCCTCGGCCGGCACCTTCGCCGGCATGACGATGTCGACGCCGTACGGCTTCCCGCCGGTGTTCTCGTCCATCCAGGTGAGCACCCGGTCGAGCTCGGCGGCGTCGTTGAACCGCACGCAGCCGAGCACGCCGAGCCCGCCGGCGCGGCTGAGCGCCGCGGCGACGTGCTCGGACGGGGTGAACCCGACGATCGGCAGGTCGATGCCGAGCCGGTCGCACAGGGGTGTCCGCACGTGTTCGTCCTCCTCAGACGGGCTGGGCCGTGGCCGGTTCGTGCTCGGCGGCGTAGCGCTGGGCCCACGGGTAGTCCGGCTTGCCGCTCGGCGAGCGGCCGATCTCGTCGGCCAGCCAGACCGTCCGCGGCACCTTGTACCCGGCAATCTGCCCGCGGGCGTGTTCTTCGATGGCGGCGAGGTCCGGTGAAGCGCCCTCGCGCAGCTGGACGACGGCGGCGACGCGCTGGCCGAGCCGCTCGTCCGGGACGCCGATGACGAGCGCGTCGAAGACGTCGGGGTGCGACTTGAGCGCCCCTTCGACCTCCTCCGGGTAGACCTTCTCGCCGCCGGTGTTCACGCACTGCGAGCCGCGGCCGAGCAGCGTGACCGTGCCGTCCTCCTCGTAGCGGGCGTAGTCGCCCGGGACGACGTACCGGACGCCGCCGACCTCGACGAAGATCTTCTTGCTCTTCTCGGGATCGCCGTAGTAGCCGAGCGGGACGTGCCCGCGGCGGCCGATCAGCCCGACCGCGCCGGGCTTCTTCTCGACGACGTTGCCGTCGTCGTCGAGCAGGATGGCGTCCTGGCCGAAGTTCACCCGCGGGCCCGCGCTGTGGTCGGAGCCCTTGGCCACCATGCCGATGCCGGTGAAGCCGCTCTCGGACGAGCCGATCGCGTCGGTGATCACCGCGTTGGGCACGAGCTCGACGAACTCCTGCTTCACCGACTGCGAGAACAGCGCGGCGTGGCTCGACACCGCGACGATCGACGAAGCGTCGTAGTCACCCTCGCGGAAGGCCTCGATGAGCGGGCGCGCCATGGCGTCGCCGACGATGGTGAGGACCTGGACCTTGTGCTCCTGCACGGCCTTCCAGATCTCGTGGGCGTCGAAGCGGGGCACGAAGACCACCGGGCTGCCGGTGAACAGCGCACCGAACGCGGCCCACTGCGCGGCGCCGTGGATCAGCGGCGCGGCGGGCAGCCGGGTCAGGCTCCCGGCCTTGCCCTGCTCGGCGAGCGTCCACTCGTCCGGGATGTATTCGCCGGTGACGAAGTTGATCCCGCCGCCGAGCGCGCGCCAGACGTCCTCCTGCCGCCAGAGCACGCCCTTGGGGTAGCCCGTGGTGCCGCCGGTGTAGAGGATGTAGAGGTCGTCGCCCGAGCGTTCTCCGAAGTCGCGCTCCGGGCTCTCCGCGGCGAGCGCGGCCTCGTAGTCGACGCCGCCGTAGCCCTCGTAGTCGCCGTCACTGCCGTCGTCGATCACGACAACGTGTTTCAGTTTCGGCGCCTCGGGCAGGGCGGCCCGCACCTTGTCGGCGTAGCTGCGCTCGTGGACGAGCGCGACGATCTCGGCGTCGTTGAACAGGTAGACGAGTTCGCCGTGCACGTACCGGTAGTTGACGTTGACGGCGATCGCGCGCAGCTTGTACGCCGCGATCATCGCCTCCAGGGCCTCGATCGAGTTGCGGGAATAGACCCCGATGTGGGACCCGCGTCCCACGCCGTGCGCGGCGAGGTGGTGGGCGAGCCGGTTGGCCCGCGCCTCCAGTTCGGCGAAGGTGACTCGCCGGTCGCCGCACACGACCGCGACGCGCTCCGGCACGGCGTCGACGGCGTGCTCCAGAAGATCCGCGATGTTGAGTGCCACGCCCTCAAAGTAGAACATGTTATCGTTCCGGGCAATGGCACTGCTCCTTCAGGAGGTCTTCCGTGGGTGAACCGCACGCGCTGGTGTCACAGGAGGGGCAGACCCTCGTCGTCACGATGAACCGGCCCGAGGCGCGCAACGCGATCACCGGCGAGATGATGTCGATCATGGTCGACGCCTGGGACCGCGTCGACTCGGACGACTCGATCCGCAGCTGCATCCTCACCGGCGCGGGCGGCGCGTTCTGCGCGGGCGCGGACCTGAAGTCGATGTCGAAGAATTCGCCGTCGGAGTCGTTCGCCTCGGGGAAGTTCGACCCTTCGCGCATCCCGGGCCTGCTGAAGGGCCGTCGGCTGACAAAACCGCTGATCGCGGCGGTCGAGGGGCCGGCGATCGCGGGCGGGACGGAGATCCTCCAGGGAACGGACATCCGGGTGGCCGGCGAGTCGGCCCGCTTCGGGGTGTCGGAGGCCCGCTGGGGCCTGTTCCCGATGGGCGGCTCGGCGGTCCGGCTGCCGCGGCAGATCCCGTACACGGTGGCCGCGGACATCCTGCTGACCGGACGGCACCTGTCCGCCGCCGAAGCGCTGGCGATCGGCCTGATCGGGCACGTGGTGCCGGACGGGACCGCGCTCTCGAAGGCCCTGGAGCTGGCCGCATTGGTCAACGCGAACGGGCCGCTGGCGGTGCGGGCCATCCTGCGGACGATCCGCGACACCGAGGGCCTGCACGAGGAAGAGGCGTTCAAGCTGGACTCGCAGTATGGGATCGAGGTGTTCGCGTCGGAGGACGCCAAAGAGGGGCCGCGAGCCTTCTCGGAGAAGCGAAAGCCCGACTTCAACGGCCGCTGACGCCGACTTCGCCGCGTAACGAACCGGCGGCCGATCCCGAGTTCCCGAAGAGGCGATTGGCCGACCCTGGCTGGAGGCAGCGTGGACTCGCTCGGCGAACAGAAACCCGGGAATCCGGCCGACATCTCGGCGATCACCAGGGAACCTCACTTCGCCGCGGAGGTGCTCCTGGCCGAGTACAAGACGCTGCGCGACGAGATCCTCAAGAAGATGGATCACCGAACATCGATGGTGGTGTGTTCCGTAACGGTCAGCTCTGCAGCGCTCGGATTCGGAGTCGAACGGGCAAGCGGCCCCCTTCTTCTGGTCTCACCGCTCGTCTCGCTCCTCCTCGGCACCCTCATCGTTTTCCAGAACGCGCAGATCGGAGAGGCTTCCGAGCACATCCGCAGGACGATCGAGGCGCCACTCTCCGCCACGTTCGCCGGATTCGAAGGGTGGCACCACACCAAACGGGATCCCAGGTACCGCCTGCGACAGCGGCTGTTCTCCTACCACCTCCCCTTGATCTTGATTGCGGTCGCTCCGGCGGCTGTAGCCGTGCCCCTCGCTTTGGCGAACCCGAAGCCGCTCGCCTTGACCACTCCGATCCTGATCGTCGACCTGGGTCTCCTGACGGTCTACGTCGCCCAGCTCGTCAAGCACCGGAACTTGGTCTGACTTCCGCGAGGTCACCGCAAACCCGACGTCAGCCCATAGAACACGTTCCTTCCCAGCCCGACGAGTCCGCGGAGGAATCTTGTCGCCGGAACGAGAACATGTTTCACTCAAGGACGTGACCGAGACACCGCTTGCGGCACCGCTGAACGTCGGCTTCGACTACACGCGCTCGACCGGGCCCGTTCTCGGGCGGTTCGTCACCGCGCTGCGTGACCACCGCATCGAGGGCATCCGGGGCAGCGACGGCCGGGTGCACGTCCCGCCGGTCGAGTACGACCCGGTGACCGCCGAACAGCTCGGCGAGTTCGTCCCCGTCGCCGAGGAAGGCACCGTCGTCTCCTGGTCGTGGTGCCCGGAGCCGCTCGACGGCCAGCCGCTGAGCCGGCCGTTCGCCTGGGCGCTCGTGCAGCTCGACGGGGCCGACACCCCGATGCTGCACGCCGTCGACGCCGGGTCGCCGTCGAATATCCACAGTGGACAGCGGGTGCGGGTGCGCTGGGCCGACGAGACCGTGGGGCACATCCGCGACATCGCCTACTTCCTGCCGGTGGACGCCGAGGACACCACGCCCACCGAGCCCGCTCCCCCGGTCGCCGAGCGCGAGGAAGGCGCCCCGATCAGCGTCGTCATCACGCCCGTGCACCTCGAGTACATGCACTCCGCCTCGCCCGAGGAGAGCACCTACCTGCGGGGGCTCGCCGAAGGCAAGATGATCGGCCAGCGCTGCCCCGCCTGCGGCAAGGTCTACATCCCGCCGCGCGGGGCCTGCCCGACCGACGGCGTGCCGACCACCGAAGAGGTCGAGCTGCCCGACACCGGCATCGTCACCACGTTCTGCATCGTCAACGTCCCGTTCCTCGGCCAGCGGATCAAGCCGCCGTACGTCGCCGCGTACATCCTGCTCGACGGCGCCGACATCGCCTTCCTGCACCTCGTCCTCGGCTGCGCCGCCGAAGACGTCAAGATGGGCATGCGGGTGCGTGCCGCGTGGAAGCCGCGCGAAGAGTGGTGGACGTCGCTGGAGAACATCAGCCACTTCGAGCCGACCGGCGAGCCGGACGCGGCCTACGAAACCTTCGCCCACCACCTGTGAGGTCCTGATGCCAGACGTCGCCATCGCGGGCTTCGCGAAGGCCCCCAACGTCCGCGAAACGCCGGGCACCACCAACGGCGTCGAGATGCTCGTCCCGATCTTCGCCGAGGTCTTCGCGCAGACCGGGCTGTCCAAGAAGGACATCGGGTTCTGGTGCTCCGGCTCGTCGGACTACCTGGCCGGGCGCGCGTTCTCCTTCATCGCCGCGGTCGACGCGATCGGGGCGTTCCCGCCGATCCACGAGTCGCACGTCGAGATGGACGCCGCCTGGGCGCTGTACGAGGCCTGGTTGAAGATCAAGATGGGCGAGGTCGAGACCGCGCTCGTCTACGGCTTCGGCAAGTCCAGCGCCGGCCGGCTGCGCCGGGTGCTCGCCCTGCAGCTCGACCCGTACGTCGTCACGCCGCTGTGGCCGGACTCGGTGTCGATCGCCGGGATCCAGGCGCGGCTGGGCCTGGAGGCCGGGCTGTGGTCCGAAAAGGACCTCGCCGAGGTCGCCGCGCGCGGAACCGGTCAGGACGTCGCCGAGCTGCTCGACACGCCGTACTACGCGGATCCGTTGCGGCGGCACGACATCGCGCCGATCACCGACGGCGCCGCGGTGGTCTTCCTGTCCACTGTGGAGCGCGCCCGGGACATCGTCGAGCGTCCGGCGGTGCTCACCGGCATCGAGCACCGCGTCGACTCCCCCGTGCTCGGCGCCCGCGACCTGACGCGGTCGCCGTCCACCGAGGCGGCGGCCAAGGCACTGGACCTCGACGGCATCGACCTCGCCGAGCTGCACGCGCCCTTCACGCACCAGGAGCTCATCCTGCGCAGCGCGCTCGGGCTCGGCGACGGCGTGAAGATCAACCCGTCCGGTGGCGCGCTGGCCGCGAACCCGATGTTCTCCGCCGGGCTCGCCCGGATCGGCGAAGCGGCGGTGCGGATCCACCGCGGCGAATCCCGCAAGGCCGTGGCGCACGCGACGAGCGGGCCGGCCCTGCAACAGAACCTGGTGACCGTGCTGGAGGCCCGATGACCAAGCAGCTCACCGCCGTGCTCGGCACCGGCCAGACGCACCACCGCGCCAAGCGGCAGGACGTCTCCATGCCGGGCCTGCTGCGCGAGGCGATCGACCGCGCCATGCTCGACGCCCAGGTGGAGTGGGCGGACATCGACGCCGTCGTGCTCGGCAAGGCGCCGGACCTGTTCGAGGGCGTGATGATGCCCGAGCTGTTCCTCGCCGATTCGCTCGGCGCGACCGGGAAACCCCTGCTGCGCGTGCACACCGCCGGTTCGGTGGGCGGCTCGACGGCGCTGGTGGCGACGTCGCTGATCCAGGCGGGCGTGCACCGGCGCGTGCTCACGGTGGCCTACGAAAAGCAGTCCGAGTCGAACGCGATGTGGGGCCTGTCGATCCTGCCGCCGTTCCAGATGCCGGTCGGCGCCGGTGCGGGCGGCTACTTCGCGCCGCACGTGCGCTCCTACATCCGCCGGTCGGGGGCGCCCGAGCACGTCGGGGCGATCGTCGCGGCGAAGGACCGGCGCAACGGCGCCCTGAATCCCTTTGCGCACCTGCGGCAGCCGGACATCACGGTGGAGTCGGTGCGGGCGTCGCAGATGCTGTGGGACCCGATCCGCTACGACGAGACGTGCCCGTCGTCCGACGGCGCGTGCGCGATGGTGCTCGGCGACGAGGTCGCCGGGGACGCGGTCGAAGGGGGCGCGGCCTGGGTGCACGCGACGGCGATGCGCACCGAGCCGACCACGTTCGCCGGCCGCGACCAGGTGAACCCGCGGGCCGGGCGCGAGGCCGCGGCCGCGCTGTGGGCCGAGGCGGGCATCACCGACCCGATGTCCGAAGTGGACGTCGCGGAGATCTACGTGCCGTTCTCGTGGTTCGAGCCGATGTGGCTGGAGAACCTGGGTTTCGCCCCGGAGGGCGAGGGCTGGAAGGTCACCGAGAAGGGCGAGACGGCGATCGGCGGCCGCCTGCCGTGCAACCCCTCGGGCGGCGTGCTGTCCTCCAACCCGATCGGCGCGTCCGGCATGCTCCGGTTCTCCGAAGCGGCCAAGCAGGTCATGGGCCGGGCCGGGGACTACCAGGTCGACGGCGCCCGCCGCGCGCTCGGCCACGCCTACGGCGGCGGGTCCCAGTACTTCTCGATGTGGCTGGTCGGCTCGGAGAAGCCGAGCTGATCACCGCCGGGAGCGCCGCCACCGCAGCGCGAGCAGGGTGCCGAGCACCCCGGTGACCACCCCGACCGTCGCGGGGACGGCGATCGGCGGGTCCACCACGACCGTCGGCTCCAGCACCACCACCGGCGCGTTCTCGGTACCTCGCAGCGTGCCGACGCGGGAAGGCAGCATCGGCCCGGACCGCCGCGAGGTCACCGGCCCGAACGCCTTGCTCTGGCGGACCTGGATCTTCCGGCGGAGGCCAGCTTCGGCTGATCACCGCCGGGAGCGCCGCCACCGCAGCGCGAGCAGGGTGCCGAGCACCCCGGTGACCACACCGACCGTCGCGGGCACGGCGATCGGCGGGTCCACCACGACCGTCGGCTCCAGCACCACCGGGGCCGGCGGCTGGACCGGCCGCGGCGGTGCGTCCGAGCCGGTTGCCGTCCACGCCGTGACGAAGACGAGCAGCCGGGCGACCAGCGAGATGAAGAAGATCAGGCCGATCACCGAACCGAACGCGATCCCGGTCGGCGAGTCGCCGATGAGCCGCAAGTAGAACCCGCCGGCCAGCTTCAGCACCTCGAACCCGACGGCCATCGCGACCGCGCCGCGGACCGCGCTGCGCACGCCGACCTTCTGCCGCGGCAGCCGGGTCAGCACCCAGAGGAACACCAGCCAGTCGGCGGCCAGCGACAGCGGCACCGAGGAGGCCGACACGAGCTGGTGCCCCCAGCTCGTATCGTCGAGCCCGGCGAGCCGGAGCAGCCAGCCGCCGAGCGCGGTGCCGGAGATGGTGAGGGTGAACGACACGATCAGCGCCGCGCTCAGGCCGAGCAGCGCGAGCAGGTCGACGAGGATCAGCCGCAGCAGGGACTGGTCCGACCGGTTCTGCCCCCAGAGCGCGGTCAGCGAGTCCCGCACGGCGTTCATCCAGTTCGAGCCCGAGTACAGCCCGATGGCCAGGCCGAGCACCCCGACGCTGGTCCGCTGCTCGACGAAGCCGGTGAGCAGTTCGGTGGCCTTGTCGCCGAGCGCCCCGGGCAGCGTGGACACGATCGCGTGCACCAGCGTGTCGAGCAGGTGCGGCTGGGTGGCCAGCACGAACCCGGCGACCGACGAGGCGACCATCAGCAGCGGCACCAGCGACAGCAGGCTGAAGTAGGTGATCGAGGCGACGTAGTGGTACCCGCCGGAGTCGATGTAGCGGTTGGTCGCGCGGGCGAGGTGGTCCAGCCACCGGTACCGGGCGCGTGCCCGGGCCCAGGGGCTCGGCGCCTTCGGGGAACTCTTCACGAAGACTGTCTACCCAGCCGCGGCCGAGTTCGCGCAGGCAACACGCGGGTCAACCCAGAACGACCAGCCCGGACCCGTCGTCGGTGGGCAGCGCGGCGTCGGTGGTGGCGAAGACGGTGCTGCCCAGGAAGTCGAGCTCGCACCCGAACGTGGCGAGGAAGGCCGTGTCGGCGGCGTCTCGCCCGGTGGAGATCCGCAGCAGGGTCTGCCGCGGCGCGAGCCGGGTGGCGTCGAAGACGTACCAGTGCCCGTCGACGGCGGCTTCGAAGACGGCGTGGAAGTCCATCGGCGCGAGCCCGGGCGCGTAGACGCCGGTGTACCGGGCGGGGATGTCGAGGAACCGGCAGAGGGTGATGCAGACGTGGGCGAAGTCGCGGCAGACGCCTTCGCCGGCCAGGAGGGTGTCGATCGCGTCGTCGGCGGGCCGGCTTGAACCGACCACATAGGACAGTCGCGCGTGGACGTGCCGGACGATGGCTTCGACCTGCTCCCGCCGGTCTTCGAGCTCGACGATCTCCGGCGGCACCAGCCCGCCGACGCGATCGGACGGGCAGTACCGGCTCGGCCGGGTGAACACGGCGACGTCCTTGAGGGTGACGGGCTCGGGTTCGGGGTCGGTCAGCGCCCGCTCGGCGTGGTAGGTGATGCGGTGCTCACCTTCGGGCAGGTCGAAGACCTCGGCGCGGGTGCCGTGCTCGAACTCGACCGGCTCGCTCTCGCCGTGCCAGGAGACGGTCAGCTCTTCGGTGTCGGCGTGCGCCGCGGAGACGGAGATCGCGGCGGGCCCGGGCTTGGTGACGCGGACGGCGAATTCGACGTCCACGGTCGCTCGCACTGCCATCGGCCCATTCTGTCACCTCCTGGCAGGATTGCCGGGTGAGCGACATCGTGGTGTTCCACTCCGTGCTGGGACTGCGGCCCGTCGAACTCGGCCTCGCCGGCCGCCTGCGGGCGGCGGGGCACCGCGTCACCACCCCGGACCTCTACGCCGGCCGGACGGCCCCGACGCTCGAAGAGGGCTTCGCGCTGAAGGACGCCGTGGGCTGGGAAACCATCACCGGCCGGGCCCTGGACGCGGTGCGCGACCTGCCCGCCGAGACCGTGCTCATCGGCGTGTCGATGGGCGCCGGCGTCGTCGGGACCGTGCTGCCGCACCGGCCGGGTACCGCGGGCGTGGTCCTGGTGCACGCCGTGGGGGCGTTGCCGGCCGGGGTCCGCGCGGGCCTGCCGGTGCAGGTGCACGTCGCCGACCCCGACCCGATCGCGCCCCCGGCGCAGGTCGCCGCGTGGCGCGCGGCCGCGGAACGGGTGGGCGCCGAAGCCCGGGTGTTCACCTACCCGGGCCTCGGCCACTTCTACACCGACGCGGACGGCCCGGAGTACGACGCGGCCGCGGCCGCGCTCACCTGGGACCGCGTCGAGGAGTTCCTCAGCCGTAGTCGACCGGGTAGTGCTTGATCCCGTTGAGCCAGCTCGACCGCAGCCGCACCGGGGGTGCCGCCTCGGTGATGTCCGGCATCACGTCCGCGATCGCGTTGAAGATCAGGTCGATCTCCAGCCGGGCCAGGTTGGCGCCGATGCAGTAGTGCGAGCCCGTTCCGCCGAAGCCGACGTGCGGGTTGTCCTCGCGGAGGACGTCGAACTTCTCCGGGTCCTGGAAGACCTCGTGGTCGAAGTTGGCCGAGCTGTAGAACATGCCGACCCGGTCGCCCTTTTTGATCTGCGCACCGCCGAGCTCGGTGTCGCGGGTGGCCGTGCGCTGGAACGCCACGATCGGGCTGGCCCAGCGGACGATCTCGTCCGGCGCGGTCTTCGGCCGCTCCTCCTTGTACAGCGCCCACTGGTCCGGGTGGTCCAGGAACGCCTTCATCCCGTGGGTGATGGCGTTGCGCGTGGTCTCGTTGCCGGCCACCGCGAGCAGGATGACGAAGAAGCCGAACTCGTCGGAGCCGAGCGATTCGCCGTCGACGTCGGCCTGGACGAGCTTGGTGGCGATGTCGTCCATCGGGCACTTGCGCCGGTCCTCGGCCATGTTCCAGGCGTACCCGACCAGCTGGGCGGAGGCCTCCAGCGGGGCGACCTCGTACTCGGGGTCGTCGTAGGCGACCATCTGGTTGGACCAGTCGAAGATCTTGAGCCGGTCGTCCTGCGGGATGCCGATCAGCTCGGCGATGGCCTGCAGCGGCAGCTCGCACGCGACGTCGGTGACGAAGTCGCCCGAGCCCTTCTTGCGCGCCTCGTGCACGATCCGCTCGGCGCGGTCGCGCAGGGTGTCCTCGAGCCTCGAGATGGAGCGCGGGGTGAAGCCCTTCGACACGATCCGCCGCAGCTTGGTGTGCTGCGGGGCGTCCATGTTGAGCAGCACCAGGCGGTTCGCCTCGAGGTTGTCCTCGGTCATGTTCTCGTCGAAGCGGATGATGGCGGTCTTCTCCCGCGACGAGTACAGCGTGCTGTCGCGGGAGACCTCCTTGACGTCCGCGTGGCGCGAGACGACCCAGTAGCCGTCGTCGCGGTAGCCCGCGGTGTTGTGCTTCTGGGGGTTCCACCACACCGGAGCGGTCCGCCGGAGTTCCGCGAACTCGGCGACGGGGAGCCGTTCTGCGAGGAGATCGGGATCGGTGAAGTCGAACCCGGCGGGGATGAGCGGAGCGGCCACGTTGCCTCCCACGGTTCGGCTTGGAACACGTTCTAGGTTGGATTGAAGCATACGGCGTTTACCAACGGAAGACCGTAAGTGATACCCGTTTACTTAACCGATGATGCCCAGGTGAGCGCGCGCTCACCTGGGGAAGATCAAGAACGGGCCGAAGCTGGGCAGACTTGCACAGAACGATAACTTGTTCTAGTTTTTGGGGCAGTGAACAGTGTTTCCCGACGAAAGGGACGACATGGGCGTGCCGGTCATCGTCGAAGCCGTGCGGACCCCGATCGGCAAGCGGAACGGTCTGCTGGCCGGCCTGCACGCGGCCGAGCTGCTGGGCGCCGCGCAGCTCGCCCTGCTGGACCGCGCCGGGATCGACCCCGCGCTGGTCGAGCAGCTCATCGGCGGCTGCGTCACGCAGGCCGGTGAGCAGTCCAACAACGTGACGCGCACGGCGTGGCTGCACGCGGGCCTGCCGGAGACGGCGGGCGCAACGACGATCGACGCGCAGTGCGGCTCGGCGCAGCAGGCCACCCACCTGATCGCCGGCCTGATCGCGGCCGGCGCCATCGAGGCCGGCGTCGCGTGCGGGGTCGAGGCGATGAGCCGGGTGCCGCTGGGCACGAACCGCGCGGGCGCGTCCCCGCGGCCGTCGTCGTGGTCGATCGACCTGCCGAACCAGTACGGCGCGGCCGAGCGGATCGCGGTCCGCCGCGGGTTGACCCGGTCCGACGTCGACGCGTTCGGCGCTTTGTCGCAGCAGAAGGCCGCGGCGGCGTGGGAAGCCGGACATTTCAACCGCGAAGTCGTGCCGGTGAAGGCGCCGGTGCTGTCTTCCGACGGCTCGCCGACCGGGGAGACCCGCCTGGTCGCCCGCGACCAAGGCCTGCGCGAGACGACGGTCGAAGGGCTCGCGCGGCTGAAGCCGGTGGTCGAGGACGGCATCCACACGGCGGGCACGTCGTCCCAGATCTCCGACGGCGCGGCGGCGTTGCTCCTGCTGGACGCGGACCGCGCGGCGGAGCTGGGCCTGCGTCCGCGCGCCCGGATCGTGGCACAGGCCCTGGTCGGCGCGGAGCCGTACTACCACCTGGACGGCCCGATCCGCGCGACGGAACGCGTGCTGTCCCGTGCCGGGATGACGGTGGGTGACGTGGACCTGTTCGAGGTCAACGAGGCGTTCGCGTCGGTCGCGCTGTCGTGGCAGCAGGTGGTGGCGCCGGACCCGTCCCGGGTGAACGTCAACGGCGGCGCGATCGCCCTCGGTCACCCGGTGGGCAGCACGGGAGCCCGCCTGCTGACGACGGCGTTGCACGAGCTGGAGCGCCGGGACGCCTCGACGGCGCTGGTGACGATGTGCGCGGGCGGAGCACTGGCCACCGCGTCGATCATCGAGCGGCTCTGACCGCGTCCACCTCGATCTCGATCTTCATGCGCGGGTCCGCCAGGCCGCACTCCAGCATCGTCGCGGCCGGGCGGACCTCGGCGAACGCCTTGCGCAGCACCGGCCAGCACGGCTCGAAGTCCGCGCGCGCGGGCAGCAGGTAGCGGACGCGGACCACGTCCGCGAACGTGCAGCCCGCCTCCGCCAGCGCCGCCTCGATGTTGCGCAGGCACTGGGCCGCCTGCTCGACGACGTCTTCGGCGATCGTCATCGTCGCGTAGTCGAAGCCGGTGGTGCCCGAGACGTACACCCGGTCGCCGTGCACCACGGCCCTGGCGTAGCCGATCCGTTCCTCGAACACGGACCCGCTGAGGATCGCTCGCCGTTCCGTCATACCGCGCACATTAGCTTGCGGCCCTTGTGCTTCACTTCGATGCATGATCTCGGAAAGCCGTTGCCCGGTGGAGGACGGCGAGCTCCTCGTCCGCCGCGGCGGGGAGGGCCCGGCCCTGCTGCTGATCGCGGGCGGCACCGGATCGGGCGACGCCTACCGCGCACTGGCGAAGCAGCTGTACGCGGACTACACCGTGATCACCTACGACCGCCGAGGGCACTTCGGCAGCACGGACACCACGACCGGCCCGGTCCCGGTTTCCCTGCAGGCGGACGACGCGCTGGCGGTCCTCGAGCACGCGGCCGGCGGCCCGGCCCAGGTGTTCGGCTCGAGCGCGGGTGCCCTGATCGGCCTCGACCTCGTCGCCCGCCACCCGGACCACGTGACGACGCTGGTGGCGCACGAGCCCCCGGCGGTCCACCTGATGCCGGACGCGGAAGGCTGGCTGGAGGCGGCCGCGGAACAGGTCCGGCTGGCCCGCGCGGGCGAGCTGATGACGGCGGTGACCCGGTTCGCGGACGCCATCGCCGGAGCGGCCCTGCCGAACCTGCCCAACCTCCGCCTTCCGCACGAGGCCGACTGGATCCGGTTGTTCGACCGCGAGCTGACGGAGTTCTTCGACTACCTGCCGGACCTGCGGGCGCTGCGGAAGGCGAGCACGGAGATCATCCCGGTGGCCGGCGAGGGCAGCCGGGGCCGGTACCACTACCAGCCGGCGAAGATCCTGGCGTTGGAGCTGGGGTTGCCGTTCACCGAGATGCCGGGATCCCACCTGGCACCACAGCGGAACCCGGCGAAATTCGCTGCGGCGCTGAAGGACCTGCTGAACCCCGAATCCTGACGGACGACACGCGTACCGGGGTGGACGACACGGCGTCAGACCACCCGGATGCCGTCCTTCCAGACCTCGCGAATGTTCGACGCCAGCGCCGGGAAGTCGTAAGGATCCCCCTCCACCACCACAACATCCGCCCGCAGCCCCGGCTCCAGCCGGCCCAGTTCGCCGTCCAACCCCATCAACCGGGCCGCCGAGGACGTCGTTGCCTCCAAGACCTCCCCCGGTGGCATGCCGCACGCCGCCATCAAGGCCAGTTCCTCGAGGTTCGTCCCGTGCGGGCCCACGCCGCTGTCCGTGCCCATTGCGATGCGGACCCCCGCCGCGTACGCGCGGCGGACCGACTCCCGGTGGACCTCCACCACTTCGCGGGCCTTCGCCACCACCGCCGCCGGGAGGTCCACGCCCGCGTCCGCCGCGCGGACCACGTTGACCGGGGCGATCAGCGTCGGGACCAGCCAGGTTCCGTGGCCCAGCATCAGCTCGATCGCTTCGTCGTCCAAATAGATCCCGTGCTCGATCGAGCGCGCGCCCGCGCGGACCGCGTTCTTGATGCCCGCCGCGCCCTGGGCGTGCGCCATCACCGGGCGGCCCTGCATCGCCGCCTCCGTGACCAGGACGTCCAGCTCCTCCGGCGTGAACTGGGAGTGCCGGGGGTCGTCGCGCGGGGACAGGACGCCGCCGGTCGTGCACACCTTGAGCACGTCGGCGCCCGCGCGCAGCAGCGTCCGGGCCACCCGGCGCATCTCGTCGGGGCCGTCGACCGTGGTCTCCGGCCGGCCCGGGTGCGGGACCATCAGCGGCACGCACAACCCGGACGGGTGCCACGCGTCGCCGTGGCCGCCGGTCGGGCTGATCAGCCCGACCGAAATCTGCAGCCGCGGCCCCGGGATCAGGCCGTCGTCCACCGCCTGCTTGATGCCGAGGTCGGCACCCGCCGCGTCGCGGACCGTTGTGATGCCCAGGCCCAGCGTCGCCCACAGGTTCCGCGCGGCTTCGTAGAACTGGTAGGAGAACGGCTTCTGCACCCGCGCCAGCAGGCCGATGTCCGAAACCGTCACGTGCACGTGGCAGTCGAACAGCCCGGGCAGCAGCACCGTGCCCGTGCAGTCGACGCCCTCGTCGCCGTCGAGGCCGGTGCCGACGTCGACGATCCGGCCGTGCTCGACGACGACGTCGGCCGGGGCGGGGTCCGCTCCGGTGCCGTCGAAAACCGAGCCGCCGGTGAACACCGTGCGCGTCACGCCGCCTCCACGAGAGCCGTCTTCCGCGGCGCCACCACCGCGGCCGAAGCGAGCACGACGACGTTCACGCCCAGCCCGACCAGGCCGACGTTCACCGTGCCCACCAGCTGAGTGTCCACAAAGGTCAGCCAGAGCACCGCGAGCTCGCCGGCGACCAGCCCGGCCAGCACCGGGCCCGCGCCGACCGGCACGCGCCGCAGGAACCCCAGCAGGTTGGCCGGCGCCAGCTGGACCGAGCCCGAATAGGTCAGCAACAGCAGGTTGGCCAGCAGATCCGGCCGGAAGATGCCGAGCACGAGGGCCAGCGTACTCGCGACCACAACCGTGCCGTGGTTGATCCAGAACTGACGGCGGCCGCTGCGGACGCGCACGATGTTCCGGGCCACCAGCGAGGAGATGCCGATCAGGATCCCCGCCGCCGGCACCATCGCGGTGGCCGTCGCGGCGACCACCACGATCCCCGTCACCCACCCGGGCAAGGCGTCCTTCGAGAGCGTCAGCAATACTCCATTCGGGTCGCTCCCTTCGGGTACCACGAGGATCGCCGCGAACCCGATGACCATCGGCAGCAGCAGGCACAGCTCGTACACCGGCATCCAGGCGTAGTTGCGGCGCAGCACCTTCGGGTCGCGCGCGGACATCAGCGCCGGCCACGAGTGCGGCAGCGTCATCAGCCCGACGCCGATCGCGCTGACCAGCATGCTGGTCACGAACCAGACGTGGTCGTTCGGTCCACTGTGGAGGAACAACTTCTCCGGGTGCAGCTGCTCGACCTTGCGGAACACCGCGGGAATGCCGCCGGCGAAGTGCGTCGGCACGGCGATGATCAGCACCACCAGCGCGACGAGCATGATGCCGTCCTTGAAGTACGACGTCGCCGCCACGCCGCGCAAGCCGGCCCACAGCACGAACGCGACCACCAGCACGCTGCCGGCCACCATGCTCAAGGTCCCGGACGCGGTGTCGCCGGTGACCAGCCGGACGATCAGCCCGAGCCCGGTGATCTGCAGCTGCAGGTACGGCAGCACGAACACCACGCCGAGCACGGCGGACAGCGTCCCGAGCGTGCGGCTGCGGTAGCGGTCCTCGAGGAAGTCGCCCTGGGTGAGGTAGCCGCGCTCCTTGCCCAGCGTCCACAGGCGTTTCGCGAGGAAGAACAGCACGACGTAGGCGATCGGGACGTACGGCAGCGCGTACATCGCGGCGACGCCGCCGGAGAAGGCGAGGCCGGCCATGCCGAGGAAGGTGAAGGTGGTGAACACCTCCCCCGCCTGCAGGAACCACATCGTCACGGCGCCGAAGCGGCGGCCGCCGACGGTCCACTCGGCCAGGTCCGCGGCCGGACGGCGGCGGCCGACGAAGCCGAGGACGCCGATCAGCGCGATGCCCGCGAGGGTGAAGGCGAGGATCATCCGTCGCCCTCCCCCGCGCGCATCAGGCGTTCCGAGAGCAGCAGCGCCGGGGTGAACATGAGGCACCAGAACGCGCCCCACACGATCATCCGCGGCAGGCCGAGCCACAGCCCGGTGGTGTTGACGAACGGCAGGAACGGCATCAGGACCAGGGCGAGCACGGGCAGCAGCGGGGGCCAGTGGTAGCTGCGCACGGGCATCACCCGGCCAGGAGCGCGAGCCGGCGGACGGCGAGTTCGGCCAGCAGCGCGGCGCCGTCGCCGAGCACATGATCGTCGAACCGGGCCCGCGGCGAGTGGTTGTCCGGGGCGGTCGCCGGGTCGCCCGGGCAGGCACCGAGGAACAGGTACGCGCCCGGAACCCGGTCCAGGACACGGGAGAAGTCCTCCGAACCGGTGATCGGATCGGCCATCTCGGTGAAGCGGTCCTCGCCGAAGACGTCGCGGATGGTGGCGGCGACGAAGTCGTAGGCGCCGGCATCGTTGACCGTCGCGGGGTACTCGGGTTCGTAGGTGATGTCGATGTCGAGGCCGTGTGCCTGGGCGATGCCGCGGCAGACCTGCACCGCGCGCTCGCCGACCCGGGCCGCGACCTCCGGCGAGAACGACCGCAGCGTGGCTTCGAAGACCGCGTCGTCCGGGATGATGTTGCGGCGGGTGCCGGCGTGGAACGAGCCGACGGTGACCACGACCGGGTCGAAGACGTCGAAGGTGCGGGTGACCATCGTCTGCAGCGCGGTGACCATCTCGCAGGCCGCCGGGATCGGGTCGCGGGCGTCGTGCGGGGACGAGCCGTGGCCGCCGTCGCCCTTGACCCGGACTTCGAGCGCGCCCGACGCCGCCATCAGCGTGCCCGGGCGGGCGACGAAGTGGCCCTTGGCGTAGCTCGCGGCGGAGACGTGCAAGCCGTACGCGGCGTCGGCCTGCCTGCCGGACGCCGTCAGCACGCCTTCGTCGATCATGTGGCCGGCGCCGTTCCAGCCTTCTTCGCCGGGCTGGAACATGAAGACGACGTCGCCGGCGAGGTCCTGCCGGCGGGCGGCGAGCAGGCGGGCCGCGCCGACCAGGCCCGCCGTGTGGAGGTCGTGGCCGCAGGCGTGCATGGCGCCGTCGAGGGTCGAAGAGAACTCCTCGTCGCTGGCCTCGGTGACCGGGAGCGCGTCCATGTCGCCGCGCAGGAGGACGGTGCCGCCGGGCCGGGCGCCGCGGAGGACGGCGGTGATCGACGACAGGTTCTTGCCGAGGGTGATTTCGAGCGGCAGGCCGTCGAGGGCGGCGAGGACGCGCTCCTGGGTGCGCGGCAGGTGGAGGCCGATCTCGGGGATGCGGTGCAGGTCGCGGCGCAGGCCGACCAGGTCGTCGAGCAGGGCGGCGGCATCGGATCGCAGGCTCATTCGCCGATCATGGGAGAGTCGAGCACAATGGCCGGGGAAAATCGACGGAACCACCGTTTCGAGGGCTGATGAGCGAAGAATCCGCCATGTTGGCCGAGCAGGACCTCAAACTGGCCGACGCGCTCCAGGCGGCGCCGCGGGCGTCGTGGTCGACGCTCGGGGACGCGCTGGGGCTGAGCGCGGTGACGGTGGCCCGCCGCTGGGACGCACTGGTGGAGCGCGGGGACGCGTGGCTCACCGCGTACGCCGGCGGGGAGGTGGTCTCGCGGCTGGTGCTCGCGTTCGTCGCGGTCGACTGCGAGCCGGGGGCGGTGCTTTCGGTGGCTGACGCGCTGGCTTCCGACGTCCACGTGGCGACGGTCGAGCAGGTGGCGGGGCCGTGCGACCTGCTCGCCCACGTCGTCGCGCCGTCGTTGCGCGAGCTGGGGGCGCACGTGGCGGGCCGGGTGGCGGCGGTGCCGGGCGTGACGCGGGTGCGGACCACGGTGTCCCCGCGGATGTTCACCGAGGGCAGCCGCTGGCGGGTCCGGGCGATCTCGCCGGGCCAGCGGGAGGCGCTGTCGGCCAAGCCGGCCCGCCGTCGTGCCCCGCTGCGGTTCGACGCGGCGGACCGGGCCCTGATCCTGGCGCTGGGCGCGGACGCCCGCGCCTCGGCGGCGGCGTTGGCGGAGTCGCTCGGCCTCGGCGCGACGACGGTGCGCCGCCGTCTGGAAGGGCTGCTCGGCCGTGGCGCGATCCGCGTGCGGTGCGAGATCGCCCGCTCGGCATCCCCGGCCCCGGTGACGGTGACGCTGTGGCTGCGGGTACCGCCGGACAAGCTGGAGACGACGGCCCGGTCGCTGGCGGTGGTGCCGGAGGTCCGGATGTGCGCGGCACTGACGGGGGCGGAGAACCTGATGCTGGTGCTGTGGCTGCCATCCCCGCACGACGTGCTGGCGGTGGAGGCCCGGCTGGCGGCGAAGCTGCCGTGGCTGGAGATCACCGGCCGGGCGGTGACGCTGCGGACTGTCAAGCTGATGGGCCGGTTGCTCGACTCCGCGGGCCGGGGCGCCGGGCGGGTGCCGCTGGACTTCTGGGCCACGGTCCCCGTGCCGGAGCACGGGGACCGCAGCGTTCACCGGTCCGGGGAATGAGGGGGGTGAGGTGGAGGGAAGCATCCCCCGGGACCGGGGTTCTGGGGGGCCGGTCGGCCCAGGTGGAGCGGGCTTGGTTCCGGCCGGCTCGGTTCAGTTTTGCTTCAGCCGGTTCGGCTCGCTCCGGTCTGGCTTGGTTCTGTGCGGGCCGGTTGAGTTCGGCCCCGCTCGGCTCGGCCTTGCTTTTGCCGCTGCTCGGGTTTGGCCCGGGCCTACTTCGGACTGACTCGGATCCGGCCCGGTGACCGAGGGGCGGTCACCGGCCGGGGCTTCGGGGCGTGTCTCGCGTGTTTCGGGGCGGAAGTCGCGTGATCAGCCATGGAAGTCGTGTGATCGGGGCCGGATCTCGTTCGCTGGAGGGGTATCTCGCGTGACTGGGGAGGTATCTCGTGTGACTGGGCGGGTATCTCGCGTGATCAGGAGGGTATCTCGCGTGATTGGAGGGGGATCTCGCGTGATTGGGGAGGTTCCGGCGCGGTGGACCGGGGTGAGGTGGAGGGAAGTGTCCACCGGGCCGGAACTCTCGGGCGGGAGCGACTCCCGCCTTCTCCTCCTTCGCTGATCCGGCTGACCGGATCGGTGGTGAGGTATCCCGGCCCGGCGGACTGGGGGGGTGAGGTGGAGGGAAAGCGTCCACCGGACCGGGGCTCGGGGTGCGGGACCGAAGCCCCGCGATTTCCTGCGGTGAAACAACCGGCCCGGCGGACAGGGGGGGGTGAGGTGGAGGGAAAGCGTCCACCGGGCCGGGGCTCGGGTGCGGGAGTGAATCCCGCTGTGGGTGGGGGACCTGGGTCTCGCGGGTCGGGCGGGCGGGGGCCCGCAGGTGGTGCGGGAGGGAGTCCCGCGGTCGAGGGGTGGTGCAACCGGCCCGGCGGACTCGGGGGGTGAGGTGGAGGGAAGTGTCCGCCGGGCCGGGGATCGTGGGGCGGGTCAGTACCCGCCGGGGTTCGTCGCTCTGGCCTGCTGGACCGGTGGGCGCTGCGTGGGCTCCGCCTTGCAGCCGTTCGGCTCCAGCGCGAACCACGTGCCGCCCGTTCCGTGGCCGGTGGCCTCTCCGGGCTTGGTGTCCGCCGCGTACGTGTACGCCGGCCAGCCGCCCACCGTCACCTGTGTGGTGCCGTCCTCGCGGCGGATGCGGCCGACCAGGCCCGCGTCCATCCCGTCGGGGACCGTGGTGCGGCCGTTCGCGAGCAGCGGCGGCCACTTCTTCGCGCACGCGCCGGTGCAGGTGGACTTGCCGGCACCGCGGCCGTCCTTGGTGAACAGGTACACCGCGCGGCCGTCCGCGTCCGTGAGGACGGGCCCGAGGCCGTCGATCTGCGTGGTGCCGAGGGTCGGCCGCTCGGTGCCCGCCTTCTCCCCCGCCGGCGTGATCGGGGCCCAGTCCGCGCTGACCCCGCGGCCGAGCGCGAGGCCCGGCCCGGTGTCCTTCGCGAACCGGTAGACCGGCCAGCCGGCGACCGTGACCTGCTTGCGGCCGTCGGGCCGGGTGACCTGGCCGACCAGCGCGCTGTCGATCCCGGCGGCCACCGCCGGGGCGTCGGAGATCAGCGGCGGCCACGTCGTCGCGCACGGGCCGGCGCAGTTCGCGCTCGACGGCTCGGCCGTGTCCTTCGCGTACCGGTAGAGCGTGTGCCCTTCGCCGTCGGCCAGCACCGTGCCCAGTGCGTCCACTGTGGACGTCATCAGCTGCGCCGTGGCACCGGCCGGAACCGCGCTCGCCGGCTGCTGCTGCGCCCCGAGCACCACCGGCTGGACGGCCCCGGACGTGGCGTACGGGTTGGTCCCGCAGGCCGCGACCAGCGCGAGTCCGGCGAAGGTGATCGATGCGGCGGCAGCCGGGCGAGCACGGTTCATCGGAGGTTCTCCTTCCCGCTTGCAGAGGGGTTATTCGGCGCAGACCTTGCCGGAGTTGATGCAGTTGACCAGGCGGCCCATGATCTGCTTGCTCATCACGTTCGCGAAGTCGTCGTGGTCGGACTTCGGGTTGTGCTCTTCCTGCGCGAAAGCGTCCACTTTGTACTGCTTGTTCTGCTGGACGTCCTGCGGGACGTTGTACACCAGGGTCACCTGCAGCTGCGGCACGTTCTTGAAGCCCTGCGGGCACTTGCCCTGCTGGTCGGCGAACACGATGTGGCTGCGGTGGTCCGCACTGTCGGTGTTCTTGCCGTCCCAGCAGTTCGGGAAGGCGTGGATCCGCTCGACCTTGCTGCCCTGCGGGCAAATCGGGTACTTGTCGGTGAGCCGGTCCTCGAACCCGGTGCAGGTCCAGCTGGGCCGGGCGTTCTTCGGGCCGTTGGTGCTCTGCTTGGCGTCACCGTAGAGGATCTTCAGGCCGAGCGGCATCGCGACGACGTTCCGCGCGCCGCCGCCGATGAACTTCAGCGTCGCGGACTCCGGCTCGATGATCTCGCCGTCGTTGTCGCCGACCTCTTCGTTCGCGCCCTGCGGACCGCCGAGCTCCTCCTGCTGCGCCTGGTTCTGGTTCTGCTGGTTCTTGTTCTGGTCCTGCTGGTTCTTGTCCTGCTGCTGGTTCTGGTCCTGCTGGTTCTGCTGGTTCTGGTCCTGCTGGTTCTGGTCCTGCTGCTGGTTGTTCTGCTGACGGCGCTGCCGGTCCTGCTGCTGACCGTCGTTCTGGTCGCCCTGCTGCCGGGCGCCCCGGCCGGCCTGGCCGCCGCCCTGACGCTGCTCCTGCGCGTCCTTGGCGTCCTGCTGGCTCTTGTCCTGCTGGACGTCGCCGGTCTTGCCCTGCTGCTCCTGCTTGGCCTTCTGGTTCTTGCTCTGGTTGGTCGCGTTGTCCTCGCGGTCGATCCGGATGACGGGCCAGAAGTACGCCGACTTGTCACCGTTCTTGCAGGTGGTGCCGCCGGCGAGAAGGCTCTTGAGGCTGGAGTCGGCGTCGGTCGTCACGTTGCCGACGTAGTCGTGCAGGTGCTGGGCACCGTTCTTGATCCCGGGCTGCGCGATGAAGTTGTCCGGGTTGTGGTGCGAGCCGTCCGCGTTCGTTCCACAGTCGACGGTGAAGGAGCCCTTCGCGCCCTTCCCCTTCAGGGCCGCGTTCACGTTGCTGCCGGCGGGAACCTTGTTGATGTCGATGTAGAACGACGGGTCCGCCGGGTCCGCGCTGGCTTCGCCCGTGCGGCCCGCGGTGACCGCGACGGCGAGTGCGCCGACGGCGATCGCCAGGCCGATCGCACCCATCGCGATCTTGGTTCGGCGGGCAACGCGGTGCTTGCCCGTCACGGGGGACCGAGAATTCCGGGCCATAGACTAGTTCACCTCGTTCGTTATTCCGGGCGCGCGCCAACGGCGCGGCAGCCCGGGCAAGAACTACCGTTTATTGAGCTCGAGATCGCACGGAACCCGAGTGGGGATGCTTGCGGTTCCGGCTGTCGGGATGCATCGGGGGATGCATTGGGGGATACGGACCCGAGCGGCCCGAGGTTCAAAAGCGACCGGTCCGTTATCTTTTCGTTATCAACCAGAACGCAACCGGGCGGCATTAACCCAGGTCACGACGTTTCACCGAAAAGAAAGAGATTCAGCGCTGGACGACGACGAGGACCGTGCCGTCTTCGCCGCGCACCTCGAACCGGCTGATCTGGTCCATCGCCAGGGAGACCGAGCCCTGCAGCCGCAACGGCTCGGGCGAGCCGGGGATGCCGAACCCCTTGGGCGGCACCGACCAGCTGGAGACGACGCGCTCGGCCCCGGTGGCCGGGACGGCGACCAGCTGGCACTTCACCGGCCCGACGATCCCGCGCAGCTCGAGCTCGACGCGGCTGCCCCACTCCACCGGCGAAACGGTGACCAGGGCGCTGACGGCCGACCCGCCGCTGCCGCGGCCGTAGGTCTGGCCGCCGCCGGGCTGGCCGGGGGCACCGCCGGGCGGCGCGGTGGACGTCGCCGGGACGCTCGTCGCCGGCGGCGGCTGCTTGTTGCTCGGGGCGGCGAGCGAGGCGGGCGGGACTGCGTCGGCCGGCCGGACCGCGAGGGTCACCAGCGGGCCGGCGATCACGGCCGCCGCGGCCGCGGCCCCGGCGAGGATGCCGATCCGGCGACGGCGGCGGCGCTTGACCGCGGCCTCTTCCATCAGGCCGCGCAGCACCCGCGGGCCCGGGGACAGCGTGCGCGGGCCGGGCGCGGGCATCGGGGGCTCCGGCCAGCTGCGCTTCACCAGGTCGAGCACGTCCGGCAGCTGGTAGAGCTCGATCAGGTCGAGCTGGCAGTGCGGGCAGTTCATCAGGTGGGCTTCGAACTGGGAGTTCTCGGCTTCGCTGAGGACGCCCAGCACGTAGGCGGCGACGTCGGTGTGCGGTGATCCGGCCACGCTCAGTTCACCCCCGCTCGCGCAGGGCCCGGCGCAGCGCGCGGACGGCGTGGTGGATGCGGGACTTCACGGTGCCCGGTGGCACGCCGAGGGTCGCCGCGACCTCGTTCACGGTCCGATCGCGCAGGTAGGTCTGCTGGATGGCCTCCCGCTGCTCGGGCGAGAGACCCTGCAGCGCCTCGTAAACGATCATCGCGGCGAGCGTCCGGTCCGATTCGTCGGACACCGCGATCGCGTCGGATTCGATCTCCTCGATCTCCTGGGGGCGGGCACTGCGGCTGCGCCAGCCGTCGATGACGATACGCCGGGCCACCGTGAACAACCAGGCACGCAGCATCTCGGGCTGGCGGTCGAGCTTGTCGGCGTTCCGCCACGCCTTGATCAGGGTCTCCTGCACGACGTCTTCGGCCCACTGCCGGTCGTGGCCGGTCAGCCGCAGCGCGAACGCCATGAGGGACCCGCCGAACTCCTGGTAGAGCGCCTTCGCCAGATCGTCGTGGCCGCCGTCGGGCTCGACGACGGCTTCCTGATCACCGACGGATCTCAGCGCTCGGGTGTGCCGTCCCACGCGGGACATCCTGGTGTGCGCGAGCCCCGGCGTCCAGTACCCGGGGCCCGCAAACCGGTGGCAAAACTTTTTTGAACCGTTTCCGGACCGTGTCCGTATCCCCTACCGAAGACCCCGACCAGGCGTTGTCCCCCGCAACGCTCCGCATCCACTCCGGACCGAATGTCCACTGTGGATCTTTCGCGCCCTTTTCCGTTGCACTACCGGCAACAGCGCGTAGTCATGCCCCACGGAGGAGCAGTGATCCGCATTCCCCGCCCGGTGGTCCCCGCCGCCGTGTGCCTCTCTGCACTCGCCTTGCTCACTGCCTGTACCGCCGGCGCCGCCACCACCTCGGGTGGCGGGTACGCCGCCGGCGGCGCCGGGATGCAGATGCCCGGCATGCAGCAGGGCCAGGTCGTCCTGCCGATGCCGCAGGGCATCACCGCCGACCCGAACAACCCGGCGAAGAGCCAGCTCAGGGCCGCGAAGACGTTCGACCTCGGACTCCTGCTCGTCGACGGGACCGGGTACACGATCTACCGGTACGACCGGGACACCCCCAACCCCTCGCGGTCGAACTGCACGGACGCGTGCGCGGCCAAGTGGATCCCGGTCAAGCCGGGCACCCTGGCCCCGATCGACGTCGACCGGTCGCTGGTCGGCCAGATCACCCGCGACGACGGCAGCGTGCAGCAGACCCTCGCCGGCTGGCCGCTGTACCACTTCACCGGCGACGAGGAACCGGCCGACACCTCCGGCCAGGGCGCCGACCAGGCGTGGTACCCGATCGCGCCGGACGGCAAGAAGATCACCCTGACCCAGGACGAGTGGAGGCAAAATGCGTTCGGCGTCTGAGCTCGCCGGGTTCGACTTCGAACCCGCGTCGGTTCTCGAGCGTTCCCGGCCGCTGGTCCGGATCCTGTTCGTCGTGGCGCTCGTGCTGGCGCTGCTCGCGCCGGGCTCGGCCTCCCTCGCCCAGACCGGCGCCGTGAACTCGGTGTCCGACACCGACGCGGTGCTGCTGACCAAGGTCCGCCAGGCGGGTCTGTGGGAAATGCCCTCCGGCATGATGGCCATGGAGAAGGGCAGCCCGATCGTCCAGAAGGTCGGCTTCGCGATCATGATGGACCACGGCCGCCTGGACGTGGCGACCCGCGCGCTGTCGCAGAAGCTGAACTCGCCGGTCCCCGACCAGCCCTCCGAGGAACAGCGCGGCTGGCTCGCCGAAGAGATGGCCGCCTCCCCCGGCCCGGAGTTCGACCGCGTCTTCGCCAACCGGCTGCGGGCGGCGCATGGGCAGGTCTTCGCCGTACTGGCGCAGCTGCGCGCCGGCACCCGCAACGACGACGTGCGGGCCTTCGCGACCGTCGGCAACCAGGCCGTGATGCGGCACATGACGATGCTCGAGAGCACCGGGATGGTCGACTACACCGCGCTGCCGGCCCCGGTGGTCTCGACCACCTCGGCACCCACCGGCATCCAGCTCGGGCTCGACCCGTCGCAGATCGCCGTGGTCGGCGGCCTGTTCCTGCTCCTCGGCGGCGGCCTCTTCTACGTGCTGCGCCAAGTCAAGAGCAACCGTGGCCGCGGCAGGACGTCGTCCCGGCCGGCCACCGCGAGAACCGGGGGTAGCCATGGTTGAGACCTGGCACGACGCGACGATCTTCCTCACCCAGCAGTTCCAGCCGAAGACCGACCCGGCCGCCCGCGGCCTGGCCGCGTTCGCCGCCAGGACCTCCTACGGGGCGGCGATGCTGACCCTCACCTGGGGCGTGCTCACCGCGACCGGCTGGATCCGCTCGGTGACCGGCCGGAAGGGCCTGCGCAGCACGCACATGGTGCTGGCCACCGCGACGATCATCTTCGGCGCGGTGCACGCGCTGGGCTTCACCTACCTGACCGTCCAGCCGTACAGCTTCGCCTACATGTTCATCCCGTTCGGCTCCGGCCAGGAAGCCCGCCACATCGCCGGCATCGTCGGCTTCGAGGTCATGTTCGCCATCTTCCTCACCGCGGGCCTGCAGCGCTTCACCTCCTACCGGCGCTGGCTGTGGCTGCACCGCTGCGCGTATCCGGCCGTGGGGCTCATCGCGGTCCACTCCTGGTTCGGCGCCATCGCCAACGGCCACCTCTCGGTGACCTGGCTGGGCGGCATCACGCTGCTCGTGCCGGCCGTGACGGTGTCGATGCTGCGGTTCATGCCGGCCCGCACGCTGGAGCGGATCGGCCTCGTGGAAGAGCAGGTGGCCTGACATGCCGTTCCGTCTGCCCGGCGGCGGGCCCCGGATCAGCGTCGACAACGACCGCTGCGAGCTCTACGGCATCTGCGCCATGGAGGCGCCGGACGTGTTCGACCTCGGCCAGGACGGCCGCCTGCGCTTCCACACGCGGCTGCTGGACGAAACCACCATTGAACAGGCGAAGATGGCCGCCCGTTGCTGCCCGATGCAGGCGGTCGTGATGAGAGGGGACCTGGATGGCTGACGGCGACCGGATCGTCATCGTCGGCGCGGGTGTCGCAGGGTTGCGCGCCGCGGAGCGACTGCGGGAACAGAAGTTCGACGGCGAGATCGTCCTGATCGGCGACGAGGCCCGGCGGCCCTACCACCGCCCGATGGTCTCCAAGGCGCTGGTGATGGGGACCGAACGGCCCAGCGACGTGGGCCTTTCGCACTACTTGCCGGACCTCGACGTGCACTGGCGCCTCGGCGCGCGGGTCACGCACCTGGACACCACCGAGCGGGTCGTGCACCTGCCCGGCGGGGAGTCCCTCTGGTACGACGGCCTGATCGCCGCCACCGGCGTCTACCCGCGGCACCTGCCCGGCGCGCCGCGGCACGACCCGCGGGTGCGGATCCTGCGCACGGTCGAGGACTCGATGGCGGTGCGGCGCTGCCTCAACGCCAGCAAGAAGCCGGCCGTGGTGATCGGCGCCGGCCTGATCGGCAACGAGTTCGCCGCGAGCATGCGGCACATCGGCCGGGACGTCACCCTGATCGGGCACGCGAAGGCCCCGCTGCACCGCTTCGGCGACCGCGTCTCCAGCGGCATCGTCGAGGCGCACCACGAGCACCGCGCGAACCTGGCGATGCGCAGCGAAGTCCGGCACTGGATCAGCACGAAGGACACCGTCGGGCTGCACCTGACGAACAACCAGCTGCTGGTCGCCAGCGTCGTCGTGCTGGCCATCGGCAGTGTCCCGTCGGTGGACTGGATGCGCGGCTCCGGCCTCGACATCAGCGACGGCGTCCTCTGCGACTCGAAGCTGTTCGCCGAGGGCGCCTCCGACGTCGTCATCGCCGGCGACATCGCGCGCTGGCCGAACCTGCGCTTCGACGAGACCCCGCGGCGGGTCGAGCACTGGATCAACGCCGTCGAGTCGGCCCGGCACGCGGCGGACAACCTGCTGGTGGGCCACTCGAGCGCGAAGCCGTTCACCCCGCTCCCCCGCGCCTGGTCGACGCTGTACGACACCCGGCTGCAGATGTGCGGGATGCCGTCGCTGGCCGAGGACACCGTGTCGCTGGCCGACGGCATCACCGGCTTCGTCCGCGACGGCAGGCTCGTCGGCATCTCCTGCTGGGACAAGCCGCGGGCGATGCTCGACTGGATGGCCGAGCTCGACCGGCGGCTGCCGGCACCCGACTACGTGCCGGAGCCGGAGCCCGCTCCCGTCGCGGAGGTCCCCGAGGTGCCGACCGTCGAACCGGCGCTCGCCGCGCTGGCGGCCGAGGTGCCGCCGGAGTTCGACAGCGGCTTCGACCACCAGGCCTTCGAGCGGGAGTTCGAGAGCGAGTTCGCCAACGACATCCCGACGACGGCGTTCCCCGCGCAGTCGCTGCCGGCCCCGCCGACCACGGCGTTCGCCGCGCAGCCCGGCGCCGCGCTGCCGACCATGGCCATCCCGATGGGGAGGTAGAGAAAGCCGGGACGCCGGCTGCGCGCGGCGGCCGCCGTCCCTTGCCGGCCACCACACTCCCTCCGCGGCTGGGTGGTGTGGTGGCCGGCCCCAGCGTCCCCCTGCCCGCCTCGCGTTGGACAACCGAGCGCCCGGCGGGCCAGGAGAGGGCCATCCCGAGGGAACCCGACGCCCCCGGGGTGGCCTTCTTCCGGCGCACCGGGCGGGGGCCCGGGGTCGAGCGCCGCGGCGGGTCACTCCGCTTCGGCGCACGGGTCGTGGAAGTCGTCCCGGTGGACGGGTATGCCGCCGGAAGGACCGCCACGGTCTTTGCAGCACCGGTGCACGGCCGTCCCGGGGGCACGGGAACTCCCGGGACGGTCTTCACCGCCGTCGCCGCGACCACCACGACTCCCCTGCGACGAGACCGCCGAGGACGAGCACCGCCACCCCGGCGACGCGCAGCCCGGCGTCCGTCCCCGAGACGAACGCGGCCACCACGTCGGACGCGCGGGGCGTCCGGGCGAGGGCTTCGGCCACCGTGTGCGCCCCACGGCCCTCCGGCGGCAGCGCGGCCGTGAACCACGCGGTGGAGACGGTGCTGACCACGGCGACGCCGAGCGCGCTGCCGAACTCCCGGGTCGTGGCCTGCAGCCCGGTGGCCACCCCCGCCTGCGCCGCCGGGAGAGCGCCCGCGATCACGCCCGACAACGTCGGCAACGCCAGCGTCACCCCGATCCCGGTCACGACGAGCCAAGCCGCGTACCCGGCGTACGGGGTGGTCGCGTCGCTCGTGGACAGTCCGAGCAGGCCGGCTCCGACGAACGCGAAGGCGAGCGCGACGGTCCCGTCGACCCCGATGCGCCGGGACAGGCGACCCACGTGCCGTCCGCCGAGGACGATCGGCACGGTCAGCGGGACGATCCCGAGCCCGGTCGCCAGTACCCCGAAACCCTTGGCGTACTGGAGGAACGACGCGTTGACGTAGAACAGCGCGAACATCCCGAAGAAGATCGCGGTCATGCCGAGGCAGGCGCTGCGCAGGCCGGCGATCCGGAACAGCCGCGGGTCCAGGAGCGGGTGCTCCGACCTCAGTTCGACGACCACCCACGCCGCGAACAGCACGGCCGCACCGGCGAAGCCGGTCACGACGAGCGTGCTGCCCCAGCCCGACTCCGGGCCCTGGACGATCCCGACCAGCAGGGCGACCGACGCGCCGACCAGCAACAGCGCGGCCACCGGGCCGAGCGGGCGATCGTGGCGGGCCGAAACCGGCGCCGTGCGGGCGACCAGGACGGCCGCGGCGAGCGCGGCCGGCACGGCGGCCGCGAAGAGCCAGCGCCACGATCCGCCCGCCAGCAGCAGCCCCCCGCCGGCGTTACCGGCGACCCCGCCGATACCGGTCATCGACGCCCAGGTCGCGATGGTGGCCGGCCGGCGTCCGGCGGGAACGGCGTGCAGCAGGACGGCGAGCGAGTTGGGCAGGACCGCGGCCGCGCCGACCCCGGTGAGCGCCCGGCCGGCGAGCAGGACGGCGACGCCGGGCGCCACCGCCGACAGCAGCGCGCCCACCGCGAACAGCACCAGCCCGCCCAGCAGGACGCCCTTGCGGCCGAACCGGTCGCCTGCCGCCCCGCCGGGGATCACCAGGCAGGCGAACACGATGACGTAGGTGTCGACGATCCAGACCAGCGCCGGCGCCGACGGGTGCAACGGACTCGCGGCGAGCAGCGGGACGGCCAGGTTGACCGCCGCGACCATGCCCACGACGAGCACGACGCACGCGCACATGAGCGGGAGCAGGCTCGTTCTTTGCTTGAGGTGCATGGGGCCGACGGTAGGAACGACGGACCCCTGCGCGCGACGCAACTTCGACAAGACTGTTTTGCGTACGCTGCAACCATGCCCGAGCAGCTCGACCTGAACCTCCTGCGCGTGTTCGACGCGCTCCTGCGGGACGGCAGCGTGACGGCGGCGGCCGAGCGCCTCCACCTGTCCATCCCGGCGACCAGCCGCGCGCTGGGCCGGCTGCGGCGGGCGATGGGCGACCCGATCCTGGTGCGGGCCGGCCGCGGGCTGGCGCCGACGCCGTTCGCGCTGCGCACCGCGCCTCGGGTGCGCTCGCTGCTGGAGGAAGCGGCGTCGCTGGTCAGCACCGACTTCTCGCTCGCCACCCTGGACCGCACGTTCACGATCCGCATCAACGACGGCGTGGCCGCGACCCTCGCCACGGCCGCGGCCGACGCGGTGGCGTCGGCCGCGCCGGGTGTCACGCTGCGGTTCGTGGCCGAAGGCGACGAGAGCGCCGAGGCCCTGCGTGACGGCTCGGTCGACCTGGACATCGGCGTGGGCGGGCACCCGTCCCCCGACATCCGGACGGCGGTGCTTTACCACGACCACCTGGTGGCGGCCGTGCGCGCGGACAGCCCGCTGGGCCGGGTCCGCCGGCCGACGCTGGCGCAGCTGTGCCGGCACCCCCACGTGGCGGCCTCCCGCCGCGGCCTCGCCCGCGGCCCGCTGGACGAGGCGCTCGAGGCGGCGGGCCTGCGCCGCCACGTCGCCGCCGTCGTCCCCACTGCCGCGGTGGCCGCGCTGGTGGTCGCGTCCAGCCCGTACGTCGGCCTGCTGCCGCGGCGCCTCGCCGAGCAGTACGGCGAGCCGCTCGGCCTCCGCTGGTTCCCGGTCCCGGCGGACCTGCCCGGCCTCGAGGTCCGCCTGTCCTGGCACGCCCGCCTCGACGCCGACCCGGCCCAGCAGTGGCTCCGCAACACCCTCCGCGACGCCTTCCCCTGACCGTGTCGCCCCTCCAATCACGCGTGATGCCCTCCAATCACGCGAGATCGCCTTCCAATCACGCGAGATCCGCCTCCAATCACGCGAGATCCGCTTCCGCTCACCGTGGATGCCGTGCGGGAACGGTCGACACGCGTGATCGAAGGGTCGACACGCGTGATCAGGGGGTCGACACGATTCCCTCCGCCGGGCCCGTCCGCTGTGGCAGGATCCAGGGGTGACCAGCACGTCCACGGAGCAGTACCTGCGCGACCTCGCGCTGCTGAGGCGCGTGCGCGACCGGATCGACCGGGAGTACGCCCAGCCGCTCGACGTCGAGGCGCTGGCGCGTGGCGTGAACATGTCCGGCGGGCACCTCAGCCGGCAGTTCCGGCGCGCCTACGGTGAGTCACCGTACTCGTACCTCATGACGCGGCGGATCGAACGGGCCATGGCGCTGCTGCGCAAGGGCGAGCTGAGCGTCACCGAGGTCTGCTTCACCGTCGGGTTCTCGTCGCTCGGCACCTTCAGCACCCGGTTCGCCGAGCTGGTCGGGATGCCTCCGAGCGCCTACCGCGAGCAGCAGGCCGAGGCCACCGTCGGCATGCCGCCGTGCGTCGCCAAACAGGTCACGCGACCGATCAGGAATCGAGAAGCGCGGCCGTCGACGGCCACCTAGGGTGACGACCATGGACGTCACCATTCACTCCAGCTTCCTCCCGCACACGGATCCGGAAGCCTCGCTCGCCTTCTACCGCGACCTCCTCGGCTTCGAGGTCCGCCAGAACGTCAAGTACGGCGACATGCAGTGGATCACCGTCGGCCCGCCGAACCAGCCGGACACCGCGATCGTGCTGGCGCCGGTGGCCGCGACGCCGGGCCTGACCGACGACGAGCGCCGGATGATCAACGAGATGATGGCCAAGGGCACCTACGCCTCGGTCAACCTCGCCACCAAGGACCTCGACGCCCTGTTCGCCAAGCTCGAGGCGGGCAACGCCGAGGTCGTCCAGGAGCCGGTCGACCAGCCCTACGGCATCCGCGACTGCTCGTTCCGCGACCCGGCGGGCAACCTGCTGCGCATCCAGGAGCTGCGCTGACCACGACCGCCCCCGCGCGCGGCTACCGCGAGGTGCTGCGCGACCGGCGGCTCGCCGGGCTCCTGCTGGGGGATCTCCTGGCCAACGTCGGCACCGGCATGCTGCTGGTCGCCATGCCCGTCCAGACGCTGTCCCTGCACGGTGACGTCCCGAAGGCCATCGCCATCGGGCTCGTGGAGGCCGCGCCGTTCGTCCTCTCCACCGTGCTCGCCCTGGCCATCGGCCTCGGCCGGGTGCGGGTGCCGCCGCGCACGCTGCTCGTCGCCGACTGCGTGCTGCGGTCGCTGACCTTCGCCGCCCTCGGCGTCCTGGCCGTCACGGGCCGGCTCACGCTGCCGGTGCTGGTCGCCGGGCTCCTCTTCGGCGCGACGTTCCGGCTGGCCGGGTCGAGCAGCCGGCGCCTGCTCGCGACGTCGGCCGCGGGCGAGGCCGGGCGCTTCTCGGTCAACGGCCTGCTGGGCCTGAACACGACGTTCGCGCTCTACATCGCCGGCCCGGTGCTGGGCGGGATCCTCGTCGCGACGACCGGCGCGGGCTTCGCGCTCTTCGTCGACGCGGCCGGCGCGCTGGTCCTGCTGGCCTGCGTTCCCCGCGAGGCCGGAGACCGCAACGCGCTGCGCGACGAGGGCGCCCCCGAGTCGGGCTGGCGGATCCTGCGCCGCCGCCCGGTCGCCGCGCGGCTGCTGGTGGTCGAGTTCTTCTTCAACTTCCTGTACATGCCGGTCGAAGTGGCGCTCCCGCTGTACGTGAGCGGGACGCTCCACGCCGGCGCGTCCGGGCTGGGGGTGCTGTGGGGTGCGCTCGGGGTGGGCGCGTTCCTCGGCTCCGCGCTCGTCAGCCGGCTGCGGAACCTGCCGCAGCGGCCGCTGCTGGTGGCGATCATCGGCCTGTGGGCGCTGTGCCCGATCGCGCTCGCCGTCACCGGCGACCTCACCGTGGCGCTGCTCGTCTTCGGACTGGGCGGCCTGGTGTACGCGCCGTTCACGCCGGTCGCCTACAGCTTCCTGCAGTCGGGGCTCGCCCCCGGCGAACAGCAGCAGGTCGTCACGCTGTGGACGACCGGCGCCACGGTCGCCGCCCCGCTCGGGCTGGCACTGGGCGGCCCCCTGATCGACCTGACCGGCAGCACGGGCGGCCTCGCGCTGTCCGGCGTGCTGACCCTCCTGCTGCTCCCGATCGCGGCCAGGGCCGTGCTCGGCCGCCTTCCGGAAAGGAACCCGGCATGTGCCTCGGCCTGAAAGCCGCCGCGCACCACCACCTGCGTGAATTGGCGGTATTGCGCCGCGTCCGCGATCGCATCGACCGCGAATACGCCAGTCCCCTGGACGTCGAAACGCTCGCGAGCACCGTGGACCTGCCGGTCGCGCAATTCATCCGCCGTTTCCGGGACGCCTACGGCCTTTCCCCGCACGAATACCGGCAAGCCGCCGAGGCCCGAACCAAAAACTGGAGTTCACGATGAGCAAGCACGTGGCCGACAGCCATGACCTGATCCGCGTCCACGGTGCGCGCGTGAACAACCTCAAGGACGTCAGCGTCGAGCTGCCCAAGCGGCGGCTGACGGTGTTCACCGGGGTTTCCGGCTCGGGCAAGAGCTCACTGGTGTTCAGCACGATCGCCGCCGAGTCGCAGCGGCTGATCAACGAGACCTACAGCACCTTCGTGCAGGGGTTCATGCCGACGCTGGCCAGACCGGACGTCGACGTGCTCGACGGGATCACCACCGCGATCATCGTCGACCAGGAGCGGATGGGTGCCAACCCGCACTCCACCGTCGGCACCGCGACGGACGCGAACGCGATGCTGCGCATCCTGTTCAGCCGGCTGGGAACGCCGCACATCGGCTCGCCGCAGGCGTTTTCGTTCAACGTCGCCTCGATCAGCGGCGCGGGCGCGGTCACCATCGAAAAGGGCGGGCGGCAGATCAAGGAACGCCGCAGCTTCAGCATCACCGGCGGCATGTGCCCGCGCTGCGAGGGCCGCGGCAAGGTCAACGACATCGACCTCACCGCGCTGTTCGACGAGAACAAGTCGCTCAACGAAGGCGCGATCACCATCCCGGGCTACAGCATGGAGGGCTGGTACGGCCGCATCTTCCGCGGTTCCGGCTTCTTCGACCCGGACAAGCCGATCAAGAAGTTCACCAAGAAGCAGTTCAACGACCTGGTCTACAAGGAACCGACGAAGATCAAGGTCGAGGGCATCAACCTGACCTACTCGGGGCTGGTGCCGGCGATCCAGAAGTCCTTCCTGTCCAAGGACGTCGAC
The DNA here is from genome assembly GCF_013364075.1 of Amycolatopsis sp. Hca4. Taxonomy (GTDB): domain Bacteria; phylum Actinomycetota; class Actinomycetes; order Mycobacteriales; family Pseudonocardiaceae; genus Amycolatopsis. Next base: position 8,900,241 of record NZ_CP054925.1, on the reverse strand, counting down.
GCGATGCAGCCGCACATCCGGGCGTTCGTCGAGCGGGCGGTGACCTTCCAGACCTGCCCGGACTGCAACGGCACGCGGCTGTCACCGGAGGCGCGCTCGTCGAAGATCGGCGGGATCAGCATCGCCGACGCCTGCGCGATGCAGATCAGCGACCTCGCCGCGTGGGTGGGGAAGCTGTCCGAGCCGTCGGTCGCGCCGCTGCTGGACGCGCTGAAGCACACGCTCGACTCGTTCGTCGAGATCGGCCTGGGCTACCTCTCGCTGGACCGCCCATCCGGGACACTCTCGGGCGGGGAAGCCCAGCGCACCAAGATGATCCGCCACCTCGGCTCGTCACTGACCGACGTCACCTACGTCTTCGACGAGCCTACGATCGGGCTGCACCCGCACGACATCCGCCGCATGAACGACCTGCTGCTGCAGCTGCGCGACAAGGGCAACACGGTGCTGGTGGTGGAGCACAAGCCGGAGGCCATCGCGATCGCCGACCACGTCGTCGACCTGGGCCCGCGCGCGGGCACCGAGGGCGGCGAGATCGTCTTCGAGGGCACTGTGGACGGTCTGCGCTCCAGCGGCACGCTGACCGGGCGGCACCTGGACGACCGCGCCTCGCTGAAGCCGTCGGTGCGTGAGCCGTCGGGCTTCCTGGAGGTGCGCGGGGCGGCGACGCACAACCTGCAGGACGTCGACGTCGACATCCCGCTCGGGGTGCTGGTGGTGGTGACCGGCGTGGCGGGCTCGGGCAAGAGCTCGCTGATCCACGGCTCGGTGTCCGGCGGCGAAGGTGTGGTGACGGTCGACCAGACCGGCATCCGCGGCTCGCGCCGCAGCAACCCGGCGACCTACACCGGCCTGCTGGAGCCGATCCGCAAGGCGTTCGCCAAGGCCAACGGCGTCAAGCCGGCACTGTTCAGCGCGAACTCAGAGGGCGCGTGCCCGAACTGCAACGGCGCCGGCGTGGTCTACACCGACCTGGGCATCATGGCGGGGACCGCGACGCCGTGCGAAGTCTGCGAGGGAAAGCGGTTCAACGCCGACGTGCTGGATTACACGTTCGGCGGCCGGGACATCAGCGAAGTGCTCGGCATGTCGGTGTCCTCGGCATTGGAGTTCTTTTCGTCCGGCGACGCCGCGTTGCCGGCGGCGCACAAGATCCTGACGCACCTGTCCGACGTCGGCCTGGGCTACCTGACGCTGGGCCAGCCGCTGACGACCCTGTCCGGCGGCGAGCGCCAGCGGATCAAGCTGGCGACGCACATGGCGGAGCAGGGCGGGGTGTACGTGCTGGACGAGCCGACGGCCGGCCTGCACCTGGCGGACGTCGAGCAGCTGCTGGGCCTGCTGGACCGCCTGGTGGACGCGGGCAAGTCGGTGATCGTGATCGAGCACCACCAGGCGGTGATGGCCCACGCGGACTGGATCGTCGACCTCGGCCCGGGCGCCGGCCACGACGGCGGCCGGGTCGTGTTCGAGGGGACGCCGGCCCAGCTGGTGAAGGCGCGGAAGAAGACGTTGACGGGGAAGCACCTCGCGGAGTACATCAGCTGACACCCGGCCGGCCGCGCGTATACCAGCGCGGCCGGTAGGGCTGGCCCCCCGAAAGTCCTTCGAGCGCACCACATTCCGGGACACCCCGCGGGCGCGAAGACTCGGGTGGGTGACCACCACCGAGAACCAGGTCGGCAGCGACTTCGCCCGGCTGAGCCACCGCATCTCCGCCGCCGGCCTGATGAAGCGCCGTCCCGGCTACTACACCGCCCGGATCGGGCTCGTCGCCGGGTTGTTCGCCGCCGGCTGGGTGGCCTTCGCGCTGCTGGGCGACTCCTGGTGGCAGCTCGCCGTCGCCGCGTTCATGGCCGTCATGTTCGGGCAGGTCGCCCTGCTCTCGCACGATCTCGCCCACAAACAGGTGTTCCGGCGCCGGCGGCCCACCGAAATCGCCGGGATGCTCGCCGGGAACCTCGGGATCGGGATGAGCTACGGCTGGTGGATGGATAAGCACACCCGCCACCACGCCAACCCGAACCACGAGGAGCTCGACCCGGACGTCGATCCGGACATCCTCGTCTGGTCGAAGGACCAGGCGCGCGCCAGCCGTGGCGTGCCGCGGTTCATCGGGCGGTACCAGGCGTTCCTGTTCTTCCCGCTGCTCACCCTCGAAGGCCTCAACCTGCACTGGTCCGGCATCCGCGCGGTCCGCAAGCCGGGCCTGCGGCGCCGTAAGACGGAAGCCGTCCTGCTGGCCGCGCACTTCGTCCTCTACTTCAGCGCGCTGTTCACCCTGCTCTCCCCCGGGATGGCGCTGTTGTTCTTCGCCGTGCACCAGGGGCTCTGGGGTGTCTACATGGGATCGATCTTCGCGCCCAACCACAAGGGCATGCCGACGCTGACCGGGCGCACCGAGCTCGACTTCCTCCGCAAGCAGGTGCTGACCTCGCGCAACGTCCGCGGCGGGCTCGTCACCGACGTCGCCCTCGGCGGGCTCAACTACCAGATCGAGCACCACCTGTTCCCCAGCATGCCGTCGCCGCACCTGCGGCGGGCCCAGCCGATCGTGCAAACCTACTGCGCCGAGCTGGGCATCCCCTACCTGCAGACGAGCCTCGTCGAGTCCTACCGGCAGGCCCTCACCCACCTGCATGAAGCTGGGGCGCCTCTCAGGAAGCGTTCGTAGACTCGGGGCATGGAGAAGACGGCACGATGAAGAAGACGGTCGCGGCCCTGCGGGACCTGCCGGCGGCGTTCGGCGCGAAAGCCACCGGCGCACGGGCCGAGCGGGTCCGGTCCTCGCCGCAGTTCGACGGCAAGGTGTTCCGCAACGCGGCACCGCGGCACCCGATGACGGCGTCGTCGATGCGGACCATCTTCCGCGAGATGTTCTTCGGCGAGCACCGTGAGCTGCGCAAACCGGCCGGCGCGGTGCCGCTGGTGGCGGCGGAGCCGGTGCTGTCGGCCGACGGCCTGCACCTGACCTGGTACGGCCACGCTTCGACGCTGGTCGAGCTCGACGGCGCCCGCGTGCTGCTCGACCCGGTGTGGAGCGAGCGGGTCTCCCCCGCCGCGTTCGCCGGCCCGCGGCGGCTGCACGAGCCGCCGGTGCCGCTGTCCGGGCTCGGCCGGATCGACGCCGTGGTGATCTCGCACGACCACTACGACCACCTGGACCTGGCCACGGTCCGCGAGCTGGTCGGCTCCTCGGACGCCCCCTTCCTGGTGCCGCTCGGCGTGGGCGCGCACCTGGAGCGCTGGCACGTCCCGGCCGGCCGGATCATCGAGCTCGACTGGCACGAAGAGGCCACGGTGGCGGGCGTCCGCTTCGTCGCGACGCCGGCCCAGCACTTCTCCGGCCGCGGCATCACGAACGACGACACGCTGTGGACGTCCTGGGCGTTGCTGGGGCCGGAGCACCGGGTGTTCTACAGCGGCGACACAGGGTATTTCGACGGTTTCGCGGCGATCGGCGCGGAGCACGGCCCGTTCGACGCGGCCCTGATCCAGGTGGGCGCGTACGCCCCGCACTGGCCGGACATCCACATGACCCCGGAGGAGGGCGTGGCGGCGGCCCTCGACGTCCGGGCGAAGCTGCTGGTCCCGGTCCACTGGGCGACGTTCCAGCTGGCCATGCACCCGTGGGGCGAGCCGGCCGACCGCGTGTGGAGCGAGGCGAAGGAGGCGGACCTCCCGCTGGCGATCCCCCGCCCGGGCGAGCGCATCGACGCGGAGGCCCCACCCGCGGTGGACGGCTGGTGGCAGGCGCTGTGACTCAACCGCCGACACGCGTGATCAGGAGGTCGACACGCGTGATCGGAGCGACGACACGGCGCGGCGCCGCGGTGTCGACCCTTCAATCACGCGTGTCGCCCCGGGGATCACGCGTGTCGGCCGTTCCGGGACGGGAGGGTCCATGAAGCTGAAGCTGGACCTGCACGACATCTACAACCGCGGCGGCGAGATCGACCGGGCGCTCAAGGCGGTGATCGACGAGGCCGTCGCCAAGAAGGCGCCGCTGGTCGAGATCATCCCGGGCAAGGGGTCGGGGCAGCTGAAGAAGCACGTACTGCGGTTTCTCGAGCGCAAGGACGTCAAGGCGCTCTACCACCGGGTCGAGAAGGACAAGGACAACTTCGGCCGGGTGTTCGTGCACTTCCGCTGGAAGTGAGTCAGAAGCGGCTGTCGTGGCGGGCTTGCGACCACGCGCGGTCCCACGCCGCCGCGTGGAAACGCGTCACGATGAATCGGACGGTCGCGTACAACCCCACCAGTGCGCCGGTGATCGCCGACCATAGCAGGATTGCCGCGAACACTCCGTCCGCCGCCGAGGTCGAAGGCGACAGCGGCTCGGCCGCCAGCTCGCCGCGCTGGTCCAGCCACACCGATACGCGGGTTCCCGCGGGGCTGCCCGGGTCGGCGAGGACCTCGCCGGTGTGGCGGGTGCCGCGGGTGTCGAACCAGGCCGCCGGGACCGACGTCTGGGCGGCCGGCGCGCCCGCGCCGTCCGTGCTGTACGGCTGGCCGGACGCCGCCTCCAGGGAGACCGCCGTTGCCGGGTGGCGGGTGGCGCGCTCCTCTGCCGCGCGGGTCGTCTGCGCGGCGTACGTCTCGGAACCGAACGCCGCCGCGAACGGGATCGCGAGGATCGCGCCGGCGATGGCGAGCAGCAGCAGGAGGGCCTCGACGCGGTCACCCGCCCGGGCCAGCGGGTTGCGGCCGGGGTGCACCCGCCGCCCGAACCGGGCGATCCGTCCGCTGGGCCCACGCATGCGCGACTCACTCCTCCCGGGAAGATGTCTTCTCGGTAACAGTGTGCGCGCCGGGTCTCGGCTTTCTCTTGCGAATGGGATGCGGCCCACCTGTGAACCCGTGCACAACCACCCGGTGGGGTCAGTCCGGTTACAGCCAGTCGTCGGGACGGGGCCAGGGCAGCATGGCCGAGAACGCGTCCCGGACCGGTTCGGTGACCGAGTACTGCCCCCGGTGGAACAGCAGCGGGCGGGCGTCGGACGGCGCCCCGAGCGCGGTCACCCGGCCGATCACCACGTAGTGGTCGCCCGCCTCGTGGACGGCCTCCAACGCGCAGTCGATCCAGGTCAGCGCGCCGTCGAGCAGGGGCGCGCCGGACGGCGCCGGGGTCCAGCCGAACCGGGCGAACTTGTCCTCGCCGCGGGCGCCGAACACCGCGCTGACCTCCTGCTGGTCCTCGGCCAGCACGTTGACCGCGAACTTCCCCGCCGCGGCCAGCACCGGCCAGGTGCGTGACGTGCGCGCCGGGCAGAACAGCACCAGCGGCGGGTCCAGCGACAAGGCCGCGAACGACTGGCAGGCGAACCCGGCGAGGGTGTCGCCGTCGCGGCCGGTGACCACCGTGACGCCCGTGCAGAAGTGCCCGAGCACGCTGCGGAACTCGGTCTGGTCGACCGCCAGCGAGGTCATGCGCCCGGTGGCCGCGCGCCGACCGAGAAGTCGTGGCCCCACAACGAGACCGCGGTGCTCTCGCGGGCGATCCAGTTGTCGTCGTCGACCTGGCGGCCTTCGCAGCCGAACTCGACGTCGAAGCCGCCGGGGGTCTTCATGTAGAACGACAGCATCAGGTCGTTGACGTGCCGGCCGAGGGTGGCCGACATCGGCACCTTGCGCCGGATCGCGCGGTCGAGGCAGAGGCCGACGTCGTCGGTGTTCTCCACCTCGACCATCAGGTGCACGATCCCGGACGGCGTCGGCATCGGCAGGAACGCCAGGCTGTGGTGGCGCGGGTTGCAGCCGAAGAACCGCAGCCACGCGGGCGGCCCGTCGGCGGGCCTGCCGACCAGCTGCGGTGGCAGGCGCATCGAGTCGCGCAGCCGGAAGCCGAGGACGTCCCGGTAGAACCGCAGCGACGCCTCGTCGTCCTTTGTGGACAAGACGACGTGGCCGAGTCCCTGCTCGCCGGTGACGAACTTGTGGCCGTACGGGCTGACCACCCGCCGGTGCTGCAGCGCGACGCCGTGGAACACCTCCTGGGTGTTGCCGGACGGGTCGTCGAAGCTGATCAGCTCGTCGACGCGGCGGTCGGCCAGCTCCTCCGGCGTGCCTTCCTTGTACGGCACCGACGCACTGTCCAAACGCGACCGGATTTCGGCGAGCTCGCCGGCGTTGGCCGCCTCCCAGCCGGTGACGGCCAGGCGATCCGCGGAGCCCGGCGAGATGACCAGCCGCGCCGGGAAGTCGTCCATGCGCAGGTAGAGCGCGTCCGGGTCGGTGCCGCTGCCTTCGACCATGCCGAGCACCTTGAGGCCGTACTCGCGCCAGGCCGCCATGTCGGTGGCTTCGATGCGGAGGTAGCCCAGTGACCGGATGCCCATCAGGAACTCCCGAGGAAGTCGAGGGCCAGCCGGTTGAACTCGTCGAACTTCTCCAGCTGGGCCCAGTGCCCGCAGCCGCCGAAGACGTGCAGCTGCGCGCGCGGAATCGTCTTGAGCGCCACCAGTGCCCCGTCGAGCGGGTTGACGCGGTCCTCACGCCCCCAGATCAACAGGACACGCTGGCGCAGGCGGTGTGCTTCGCGCCAGAGCATACCTTCTTCGTAGGTTTCGGGGTGCGCGAACGACTTGCCCATCGCCCGCATCGCGGCGAGCGACTCGGGCGTGTTCGCCGCGGCGAACCGTTCGTCGATCAGCTCGTCGGTGACCAGCGACTGGTCGTGGACCATGATCCGCAGGAACGCTTCCATGCGTTCGCGGCTGGGGTGCGCACCGAACTTGCCGAGGTTCTTGACGCCTTCGGTCGGGTCGGGCGCGAACAGGTTGACGCTCAGCCCGCCCGGCCCCATCAGCACCAGCCGCCCGGCACGTTTGCCGTGGTTGAGCGCGAACCGCACCGCCGCGCCCCCGCCGAGGGAGTTCCCGACGAAGTGGGCGCGGTCGATGCCGAGGGCGTCCATGAGCCCGAGGACGGCGTCCGCGCTGTGCCGGAAGTACTGCGGGTGCTCGGTCGGCTTGTCCGAGCGCCCGAAGCCGGGCTGGTCGACGGCGATCGTCCGGTAGTGCTTGGCGAACTCCGGCAGGTTGCGGCCGAAGTTGCTCCACGCCGAAGCGCCGGGGCCGCCGCCGTGCAGCAGGATGACCGTCTCGGCGTGCTCGGCGCCCGCCTCGTGGTAGTGCAGCTTCAGCGAACCCGCCTGGACGTACTTGCCTTCGGGAGCGGTCATCAGTACATCGCGTTCTCGACGGGGAGCCCGAAGGCGCCGGTGCCGTACATGACGTACGCGCGCTCGGCGTCGTTGGCCGCGTGGACGCGGCCCGCGTGCGCGTCGCGCCAGAAGCGCTGGATCGGCGTGCCCCGCTGGATCGCGCGGCCGCCGGAGTTCTCGAAGAGCCGGTCGATCGCCGAGATCGCGCGTTCGGTGCCGCGCACCTGGTCGCGCCGGACGCGCAGCCGCAGGTCCACGGGCAGCCGTTCCTCACGCTTGGCCAGTTCGTACAGTTCCTCGATGTTGCGGGTCAGCTGCAGCCACGCCGCATCGATTTCGCTCGCCGCTTCGGCGATCCGCACCTTGGCGAACGGGTCCTCTTTGGACTGCTCACCGGCGTACGCGGCCCGGACGCGCTTGCGCTGGTGCTCGACGTGCGCGTCGTAGGCACCCTGGGCCATGCCGATGATCGGCGCGGTGATCGTCGTCGGGTGCACCGAGCCGTACGGCAGGCGGTACAGCGGCCCGGGGTTGACGGCCTGGCCCGGCACCCGGCACTTCGACGTCGCGATGAAGCTCAGCGCCCGGTGCTGCGGCACGAAGACGTCCTCGACGACGATGTCGTTCGAGCCGGTACCGCGCAGGCCGATCGTGTCCCAGACGTCCACAATGGAGTAGTCGGCGATCGGCAGCAGGTAGGTGCAGAAGTCGACCGGCTTGCCGCCGGAGAACGCGGGCCCCCCGAGCAGCACCCACGTGCAGTGGTCGGACCCGGAGGAGAAGCTCCACCGGCCGGTCAGCCGGTAGCCACCGTCGACGACCTCGGCCTTGCCCATCGGCGCGTACGACGAGGAGATCCGCACGTCCTGGTCCTCGCCCCAGACCTCCTGCTGCGCCTGCGCGTCGAACAGGGCGACGTGCCACGGGTGGACGCCGAGGATGGAGGCGACCCAGCCGGTGGACCCGCACGCGCTCGCGATCAGCTTCACCGCGGTGTAGAAGCTCACCGGGTCGGCCTCGAAGCCCCCGTGGAGCTTCGGCTGCAGCAGCTTGAAGAACCCGGCCTCCTGCAGGGCCTTGACGGACTCCTCGGGGACGCGGCGCGCGTCCTCGGTGTCCTGGGCCCGATCCCGCAGGACCGGCAGGAGGTCCCGGACCCCGGCGATCACCTGCTCGCTCATGCGCAGTCCTCTCTCGTTTCGCTCTACCGAGAAGACTAGAACACGTTCTCGTTTTTGTCGAGAACGCCCTGCGCCAGGGCACTGTTGATCCCCGCTCTGCGGCCGGAAAACACGCAGTCGGCCAGCGACAGGCCGCTCACGTAGGACCTGGAACAGATTCCCACGGCGGTGCGGCCGGCGGCGTACAGCCCCGGGATCGGCTGCCCGGCCGTGCTCCGCACCGCGCCGGTGTCCTCGTCGACGACCAGCCCGCCGAGCGTGAGCATCGGCGTGGGGTACCCGAGGTTGGGCCGCACCGAGATGTCGATGAGCGAGTACGGCGGGTTGTCCAAGCGCCGCACGAACTCGGCCGGCTTGCCCACCGGATCCCGGTCGCCGTGGTAGGCCTCGACGCTCGCGCGCAGCCCCTGGGGATCGACGCCGGCCTTGCGCGCCACCTCTTCGACCGTCTGCCCCACGACCCGGCCGCGGCGCAGCAGGTACCGCAGCTGGAGCCACTGGAACCACTGGCTCTGCTTGCGGCCGTCCCGGCGCGCTTCGGCCACGATCGGGGCGTCGACGAGGAGCCAGCCCTTGCTCTCGTGGTGCTCGATGAGCTTCTCGCCGACCGCGGCGCCGTAGCGGGACTCGTCGATGACCCGCCGTCCCGCGGCGTCGACGATGATCCCGCCGAGGAACGCGCTGGGCGGGGTGACGAACCGCCACGCGGAGATCCGGCCCAGCTCACCGGTCGCGCCACCGGCCTCGGCCCCCATCCGGATGCCCGAGCCGTCATCGGCGGACGTGCCCAGGGCCAGCCCGCCGCGGTACTGCGGGGCGTGCCGGCGCACCATCTCCCGGTCGGCGATGAACCCCCCGGCGGCCAGCACGACCCCGCGCCGGGCGGATATCCGCAGCTCACGGCCGTGTGCGCGTTCGAAGCGCTCGACCCGGCGGTGCAGCGACTTCCGCAGCGAGGGCACGTAGATGCCGGGCTTCGCCGCGTACTGCGCCAAGCGCCGGTGCCGCGCCCGCACCGACGCGGGGGCGCCGCTCAGGGTGCCGGCGACCAGCCCGGTGACGCGGCCGGCGTCGTCGCGGATCAGGCTGCGGGCGGTCGTCTGGGTCAGGACGCGGATGCCGCGGGCGCGCACGGCCGCCTTGAGCCGCGCCATCAGCATCTTCCCCGAGGTCCCGGGCCCCTTGACGCGGTGGCCGCGCGGGGCAGGCTTCGCCGCGTCGCGGAACCCGCCGGCGGCTTCGCTCCCGGAGTAGTACAGGTAGTGGTCGTCGCTCGGGTACGACGTCTTGTACGGGCACAAGCTGCCTTCGAACGGCACGCCGTTGCCCTCCAGCCAGGTGATCATCTCGCGGCTGCCCTCGCAGAACCGCCGCAACGTCCGCTCCGAGACGACGTCCCCGGTCTCCAGCCGCAGGTAGGCGTACATCGCGTCGACGGAGTCGTCGACGCCCGCGTCGAGCTGCTGTCCGGTGCCGCCACCGGCGTAGACCACGCCACCGCTGACCGCGCTGGCGCCTCCGCCGGCGAAGCGCTCGACGATCACGACGTCGGCGCCCGCGTCGGCCGCTTCGAGGGCGGCACAGGCGCCGGCCGCCCCGAACCCCACGATGACCACGTCCGCGACGAGTGCGTCCATGGTCGCTACCCTAGAACTGAAACACGTTCTCGTCTATGGTGACCGAAAGCGGCTCTCAACTGGAGACTTCGTTCGTGGAACACGTTATAGCGAGGTGAGATGACCGAGCAGTTCGACGTCGTCGTGGTCGGCAGCGGTGCCGCCGGGATGACCGCCGCGCTGGCTGCGGCCCACCATGGCCTGAGCGTAGTGGTCCTGGAGAAGGCGGCCTGCTTCGGCGGCTCGACCGCGCGCTCCGGCGGCGGCGTCTGGCTGCCCGGCAACCACGCGCTGCGCGCCGCCGGGATCGACGAACCACCCGAGCGGGCGCGCGAGTACCTCGCCTCGATCGTCGGCGACGTCGTCCCGGCCGTCCGGCGCGACACGTTCCTCGCGCACGGGCCCGAGGTGCTCGAGTTCGTCTGCGACCACACGCCCCTGGAGTTCCGCTGGGTCCGCGACTACAGCGACTACCACCCCGAAGCCCCCGGCGGGCGGCCCGGCGGCCGGTCGGTCGAACCGGTCGCCCTCGACGGCAAGCTCCTGGGCCCGGAGCTGGCCCACCTCGAACCGCCCTACAGCGCTCCCCCGCTCGGCGTGCCGATCACCCAGGCCGACTACCGCTGGCTGAGCCTGCTCGCCCGCCACCCGCGCGGTGCCGTCCGCCTGCTCTCGCTGGCACGGCAGTGGCTCGTCGGCAAGCTTCGCGGGCAGCAGCTGCTGAGCATGGGGCAAGCGCTTGCGGCCGGCCTCCGCGCCGGGCTCGCCCAGGCCGGGGTCGAGGTCCGGCTGAACACCCCGCTGGTCGATCTGCAGGTCGACGGCGATCGCGTGACCGGCGTTGTCACCCCGCAAGGTGTCGTCGGGGCCCGGCGGGGCGTGATCCTCGCCAGCGGCGGCTTCGAGCGGAACCTCGAAATGCGCGAGAAGTACCAGCGCGCGCCGATCGGCGTCGACTGGACCGTCGGCGCGGAGGCCAACACCGGCGACGGCATCACCGCCGGCCTCAAGCTGGGCGCGGCACTCGACCTGATGGACGACGCCTGGTGGGGCCCGTCACTGCCGCTCACCGGCGGCCCGTGGTTCGCGCTGGCCGAGCGGTCGCGGCCGCGCAGCATCATGGTCGACGCGCGCGGCGAGCGGTTCGTCAACGAATCGGCGCCGTACGTCGAGGCCGTGCACGCGATGTACGGACCCGGGGACGGTCCGGGGCAGCACATCCCGACCTGGCTGGTGTTCGACCAGCGCTACAAGGACCGGTACATGTTCACCGGCATCGGGCCGCGCCAGCCGCTGCCCGGCCGCTGGTTCAAGGCCGGGATCGCGGCGAAGTCGTCGACGCTGGCCGGGCTGGCGGCGAAGATCGACGTCCCGGCTTCCGGGCTGGAGGCCACCGTCGAGCGCTTCAACGGCTTCGCCCGCCGAGGCATCGACGAGGACTTCCACCGCGGTGTCAGCAAGTACGACCACTACTACGGCGACCCGCGCAACAAACCCAACCCCAGCCTCGGCCCCCTGGACAAGGCGCCGTACTACGCGGTCAAGATCGTGCCGGGCGACCTGGGCACCAAGGGCGGGCTGCGCACCGACGAACACGCGCAGGTGCTGCGCGAGGACGGCTCGGCCGTGCCGGGCCTGTTCGCCGCGGGCAACGCCGGCGCGGCCGTGATGGGCCGGACCTACGCCGGGCCGGGCGCGACCATCGGCCCCGCCATGGTGTTCGGCTACCTTGCGGCGACGCGGCTGGCGAACGAAGATCAGGGGACCACGGGAGGGCAGCGATGACGCAGGAATCGGTACGCACCATCTACGCCGGCGAGCCGCCGACCCGGTTCGCCCGCGGCTGGCACTGCCTGGGCCTGGCGGAGACCTTCCGCGACGGGAAACCGCACGCCGTCACCGCGTTCGGCACGAAGCTCGTGGTGTGGGCGGATTCGGCGGGCGAGCTGCACGTGCTCGACGGCTACTGCCGGCACATGGGCGGCGACCTCACCCAGGGCAGCGTCAAGGGCGACGAGGTGGCCTGCCCGTTCCACGACTGGCGCTGGAACGGCAAGGGCAAGTGCGTCTCGATCCCCTACGCCAAGCGGGTTCCGCTGCGCGCGCGGACGCGGTCGTGGACGTCGGAGGTGCAGAACGGGCAGCTGCTCGTCTGGCACGACCCGGAAGGCAACCCGCCGCCCCCGGAGCTGGCGATCCCGCGGATCGAGGCGGCCCACAGCGACGAGTGGAGCAACTGGACCTGGGACGAGATCTTCATCGACGGGTCCAACTGCCGGGAGATCATCGACAACGTCGTGGACATGGCGCACTTCTTCTACATCCACTACGCCTACCCGACGTACTTCAAGAACGTCTTCGAAGGCCACATCGCCACCCAGTACCTCAACACCAAGGGCCGCCCGGACATGGGCATGGCTTCGAACTACGGCGGCGAGGACAACCTGCTGCGGTCGGAGGCGTCGTACTTCGGGCCGTCGTACATGATCAACAAACTGGTGAACTCGTTCCAGGGCTACGAAATCGAGAGCGTGCTCATCAACTGCCACTACCCGGTGACGCCGACGTCGTTCGTGCTGCAGTACGGGATGAAGGTCAAGAAGCTGCCGGGGATCTCCGACGAGCACGCGGACAAGATCGCCGCGAAGCTGGCCCGCGGCATCGGCGCCGGGTTCCTGCAGGATGTCGAGATCTGGAAGCACAAGACGCAGATCGACAACCCGCTGCTGTGCGAAGAGGACGGTCCGGTCTACCAGCTTCGCCGGTGGTACCAGCAGTTCTACGTCGACGCGGCGGACGTCACCGAGGACATGACGCAGCGGTTCGAGTTCGAAGTGGACACGACGAAGGCGAACGAGGCGTGGGCGGCGGAGGTCGCGGAGAACCTGGCGCGGCAGAAGACCGAGGCGGAAGTGTGACGACCGCCGAGCAGACCGAGTTCCTTTCGGGCGGGCTGCGGCCGCACGAGTGCCGCAGCTGCGGGACGTGCGTGCTGGTGAAGAAGAACAGCATCCAGCACACGAGCATCCAGTGGACGTCCCGGCCCGCCGACACCTGCCCGGTGTTCGCGGACGCGGACGGGCCGTCGGCGTTGCTCGACACGTGCCCGAAGCTGGCCGACAGCATCGGCGACGCGGTGCGCGAGGCACGCTGGCGGTGGCCGATGGCTGAGCGGGTCTACACGCTGACCGTCGCCGACGTCGTCGTCGAGACCCCGGACGCGCGGTCGGTGGTCTTCGAGATCCCGCCGGAGCACGCTTCGGCCTTTTCCTACCGGGCCGGGCAGTTCCTGACCCTGCGCATTCCCAGCGAAAAGACCGGTTCGGTGGCGCGGTGCTATTCGCTGTCGAGCGCGCCGCACGAGAACCGGGTGCAGGTGACGGTCAAGCGGACCGACGGCGGCTACGGGTCGAGCTGGATCTGCTCGTCTCTGCAGCCGGGGATGCAGGTCGACGTGCTCGCGCCGGCCGGGGTGTTCTGCCCGGCCTCGGTGGACGAGGACTTCCTGCTCTTCGCCGGCGGCAGCGGCATCACGCCGGTGCTGGCCATCCTGAAAACGGCTCTGGAAAAGGGTTCGGGCCGGGTCGTGCTGGTGTACGCGAACCGGGACGAGCGCTCGGTGATCTTCGCGGGTGAACTGGCGTCGCTGGCGAAGCGGTACGGAGACCGGCTGGTCGTCATCCATTGGCTGGAGAGCGTTCAGGGCCTGCCGGACGTCCCGCAGCTGCGTGGGCTGGCTTCGGCATACACCTCGCACGAGGCGTTCCTGTGCGGGCCGGCGCCGTTCATGGCGGCCGCGCGGGAGGCGCTCGGGCAGCTCGGCGTGCCGCGGGAGCGGGTGCACGTCGAGAAGTTCACCTCGCTGACCGGGAACCCGTTCGAAGCCGCTTCCGCCGATGAGGAGCCGGTCTCGGACGCGTCCCCCGCCGCGCTGACGGTGACCCTTGACGGCGACACGCGGTCCATCCCGTGGCCGCGGCAGCGGAAGCTCCTCGACCACCTGCTGGAAGCGGGCCTGGACGCGCCCTACTCGTGCCGCGAGGGACAGTGCAGTGCGTGTGCGTGCCGGATCGTCTCGGGCGAGGTGAAGATGCTGCACAACGAGGTCCTCGACGCCGAGGACATGGCGGACGGCATCGTGCTGGCCTGCCAGTCGCTGCCGGTCACCGACGAGGTCTCGATCAGCTACGAATAGGAGTCCCCGCGTGCCCATCGACCCCGAGGTCGCCATCGGTGCCGAGATCGGCGAGGTGAGCTTCGCCTGGACGTCGTCGGACGTGCTGCTGTACCACCTGGCGCTGGGCGCGGGCCCGGACGAGCTGCGGTACACCTACGAGCAGGACCTGGTGGTGCTGCCGACGTTCGCGACGGTGGCGGCGAACCTGCGCGTGTTCGACCCGCCGGCGGTGTCGTTCCCGGGGGTGGAGATCGACCTGGCGAAGGTGCTGCACGGCAAGCAGGAGATCACCCTGCACCAGCCGATTCCCACGTCGGGGAAGGCGGTGGCGCGGTCGCGGATATCGGACGTGTACGACAAGGGCAAGGCGGCGGTGGTGGTCCAGGAGGTTTCGGTCACGTCGTCGTCCGGCGATCCTTTGTGGACGGCCCGGTCGAGCATCTTCGCGCGGGGCGAGGGCGGTTTCGGTGGCTCGCGGGGGCCTTCGGACCGGGTGGCTTTTCCCTCGCGGGAGCCGGACTTCGTCTTCGAGGCGCCGACGCTGCCGCAGCAGGCGCTGCTGTACCGGCTGTGCGGCGACCGGAACCCGCTGCACGCGGACCCGGAGTTCGCGCACGCGGCGGGGTTCGACCGGCCGATCCTGCACGGGCTGTGCACGTACGGGATCGTGGCGCGGGTCCTGGTCAACGAGCTCCTCGACGGCGACCCGGCGCGGGTGGCGTCGTTCGCGGCGAAGTTCGCCGGGGTGGTGTTCCCGGGCGAGACGCTGCGCATCCGGGTGTGGCGTGCGGACGACCGGCTGCTGGTCACGACGTCGGCGGCCGAGCGGGACGACGCGCCGGTGCTGGCGGACACGGTGCTGGTGCCCACGTCCTGAGCCGGGGTTGTCCGAGCCGCTACCGTGGTGGGGTGACTTCGGAATACTTCGTGGTGCGTGGAACGGTCGAACCGGGCGACAAGCGCGGCCGCGAGCTGGGCTTTCCGACGGCCAACATCGCGTTGCGCGACCAGGACGGCAGCCTGGGCGACGGGGTGTGGGCGGGCTGGATCGGCCGCCCGGACGGCACCCGCCTCCCGGCGGCGATCTCGGTGGGCCGCCGCCCGACGTACTACGGCGCGGGCGGGTACCGCCTGCTGGAGGCGCACGTCCTGGAGTTTGCGGGCGATTTGTACGGAGAGACGCTGGTGGTGTGGCTGGGCGCCCACCTGCGGAACCAGCAGAAGTACGCCTCGGCCGAGGACCTGATCACGGCGTTGAAGAACGACATCGCGGCGGCAACCCAGTGGACGACGTCCCACCCGGCGGCTTCGCTCCCCGTCGTCGAGGAGACCCCGCTCGGCGAGGTGCGGCGGATCACGGGTTGAGTCGCCTCGCCGCCCGGAAATGTCGGTGGTCTCCGGTAACGTGAAATTCGGGGGTCCCCCGGGGCGGGGACCTCCCGGCGCCGTGCTCACAAGGACGAGGCCAACAGCATGTAGCCCATCCCCGCGCCCATCACCACTCGGCACACGGCACGCGAAGCCTGACCGGACCCCACCCCCACGGCCGCCGAGCCCCGCACCGCCGACACCCCCGACCAAGCCGCGTCCGCCACGAAGTACCCCGCCGCCACCAACCCGGCCAGGGGCACCGCCACCCGGGCGTCCATCGCCGACATCGTCAGCCATGGGCCGTGGTTCCCCGCGTGGGGCATCGCCGTCACCATGTACAGCATCGCCGCCGCTGACAGCGCGTGGTGGGCGCAGGCGCGGCCGCGCCACCACGCCGCCGCGAACCAGCCCGTTGTCAGGACCAGCACCGCCTGCCAGCCCGCCGCCGGGATCGGGCCGCCGACCGGGGAGAACATCGCCACCATCGCCACCACCAGCAGCAACTCCGCCAGGTCGCCGTGGCGCACCCCGGGCCCGAGCCGCGCGTAGTCGAGGCGGACCAGGCGCAGCACGCACGGCAGCACCAGCGCCGCGAAGACCGCGGTGAGCACCCAGTGGACCATCGGCCTCACTCTCCGTCGTGGGTCGTGTCTCCACCGTGACACCCACGACGGCCGGGCACCAGCCGTCAATGAGGTGACGCCTCAGTCACCCGTCAGGACCAGTCCGCTGGTCGGCACGCCCGTACCCGCCGTGACCAGCACCCGGGCCGCCCCCTTGACCTGGTTGGCCGCCGTCCCGCGGATCTGCCGGACTCCCTCCGCGATGCCGTTCATGCCGTGGATGTACGCCTCGCCGAGCTGCCCGCCGTGCGGGTTGAGCGGCAACGCGCCGTCGAGCTCCAGCGCGCCGTCGGCGATGAAGTCCTTCGCCTCGCCGCGGCCGCAGAAGCCCAGCTCCTCCAGCTGCATCAGCACGTACGGCGTGAAGTGGTCGTACAGCACCGCGACGTCCACATCGGACGGCTGCAGCCCCGACTGGCCCCACAGCTGCCGCCCCACGACACCCATCTCCGGCAGCGCGGCCAGGTCGTCGCGGTAGTAGCTGGTCATCACGTACTGGTCCGGCCCGCTCCCCTGCGCCGCCGCCGCGATCACCGCCGGCGGCCGCGCCAGGTCACGGGCCCGCGAAACGCTCGTGACGACCAGCGCGACCCCGCCGTCGCTCTCCTGGCAGCAGTCGAGCAGGTGCAGCGGCTCGGCCACCCAGCGCGACGCCTGGTGCTCCTCGAGGGTGATCGGCCGTCCGTGGAACCACGCGTTGGGGTTGGTCGCCGCGTGCTTGCGGTCGATCACCGCCACCCGGCCGAAGTCCTCGCTCGTCGCGCCGTAGTCGTGCAGGTACCGCCGCGCGACCATGGCCACCGTCGCCGCCGGGGTCGCGATGCCCATCGGGTAGTGGAACGCGTTGTCCACGCCCGAGGAGTTGACCTGCCCGGCCGCCGCGGACGACACCTGGCCGAAGCGGTGCCCGGACCGCTCGTTGAACGCCCGGTACGCGACGACGACGTCGGCGACCCCGGTCGCCACCGCCATCGCGGCCTGCTGCACGGTCGCCGCCGCGGCGCCGCCGCCGTAGTGGATGCGGCTGAAGAACTTCAGCTCGGGGATCCCCAGTTCCCGCGCGACCGCGATCTCCGCGTTGCCGTCCATGGTGAACGACACCAGCCCGTCCACATCGGACGGCTTCAGTCCGGCGTCGGCCAGTGCGTGGGAAATACACTCGGCCGCGAGCCGCAGTTCGCTGCGCCCGGAGTCCTTGGAGAACTCCGTCGCGCCGATCCCGGCGATCGCCGCCCTGCCCGAGAGCGTCACGGCAGCGTCACCTCCACGGTGCCGGCGACGTGCTCGCCGAGACTGTCCACACCGGATACCGAGACGACGACGTCCCGTCCCGAAGCCGAGACCACCCGGCCGGTGAACGTCAGCGTGTCGTAGGCGTAGCAGGGCACGCCGAGCCGGATCTTGATCGACCGGATCAGCGCCTCGGGCCCGGCCCACGCGGAGACGAACCGCTGGACCAGTCCGGTGTCGGTGAGGATGTTGAGGAAGATGTCCTTCGAGCCGCGGGCCACCGCCGAGTCGCGGTCGTGGTGGACGTCTTGGAAGTCCCGGGTGGCCAGCGCCGTGCTGACGACGAACGTCGGCGTCGCCTCGATCGTCAGCGGCGGCAGCTCGGTCCCTTCGGCGACGGTCATCGGGCCACCTTCCACGCCGGCAGGGTCAGGTCGTCGTCGACGCGGACGAACGCCGCGGCCACCGGCAGTCCGATGTGGACTTCCTCGGGAGAAGCCTCCAGGAGCTCGGCCATCACGCGGACCCCTTCTTCCAGTTCCACCAGGGCCACCACGAACGGGAGCTGCTTGCCCGGCACCGCCGGGTGGTGGTGCACGACGTAGGAGTACACCGTCCCCCGGCCACTGGCGACGACGTAGTCGGGCTTGGTGTCGAGCGAGCCGTCGGGCGGCATCGGCCCCGGCGGGTGGCGCAGCGTCTCGCCCCAGCGCTGGATCCGCAGCTCGCCCTCGCGCAGCCCCTCCCAGAAGAACTCCGTGTCCCGGTTGATCACCGGCCGCAGCACCGGCGACGGCGGCGGTTCCGGCGCGGGCGGGCGGAACTTGAGCACCCGGAACACCATCTCCGCGACGGCCTCTTCGCCGACGTACCACGTCGTCCGCGTGGTCACGAACCAGCCTTCGCCCAAGGCGGTCTTCTTCGGCCCGACGACGTCCTCCAGCCGCGTGGTCGCCGCGACGTGCTCCCCCGGCCGGAGGTAGCGGTGGTAGGTCTGCTCCGAGTTCGTGGCCACCACGGAGGTGAACCCGGCCTCGTCGAGCACCGCCATCATCGCGCCGAGCGGGTCGTCCCCGGCCCGGGTGCCGTGCAGGCCCCTCATGGTCCACACCTGGGCCATCGCCGGCGGCGCGACCAATCCCTTGTGGACACTCGCGGCAGCGAACTCCGGATCGGTGTACACCGGGTTGGTGTCCCCGATCGCCTCGACCCAGTTGTTCACCATGGCCTGGTTCACGGGATCCCGCGCCAGGCCCGGCGCGGATTCCCCCGCGGCGGCGATCGCGTCGGCGGCTTCCCGGACGTTCATCGTGGCACCCTCGGCAGACCCAGGCCGATCGAGGCGATCAGCTCCCGTTGGATTTCGCTGACGCCCCCGCCGAAGGTCAGCACGATGTTGCGTTTCGCGGTGAGGTCCAGCCATTCGGCCAGCTCGGCGGTGTCCGGATCGGCCAGGTCGCCGTGGCGGCCGACGACCTCCTCCAGGTTCCGGCCGATCCGCTGGATGGCCTCGGAGCTGAACACCTTGGTCGCCGAGGCGTCGGCCACGCCCACCGGCGCGCTCGCCGAGGACACCGCGACCTGCCAGTTCAGCAGCTCGTTCACCCGGGTCACGGCCAGCGCCTCGGCGAGCACGGCCCGCACGTCGGCGAGGTCGAGCAGGCCGTGCGCGCTCGCCCAGGCGCGGACGCGGTCGTACAGCCCGCCGATCCGCCCGGCCGGCCCGAGCATCACGCGCTCGTGGTTGAGCTGCGTCGTGATCAGCCGCCAGCCCGCGTTTTCCCGGCCCACCAGGCGGTTCGCCGGCACGCGGACGTCCGAGTAGTACGTCGCGTTGACGTGGTGGGCGCCGTCGCAGGTGATGATCGGCGTCCACGAGTAGCCGGGGTCGCTCGTGTCGACGATGAGGATCGAGATGCCCTTGTGCTTCGGCGCGTCCGGCGCGGTCCGCACGGCGAGCCAGACGTAGTCGGCGTCGTGGCCGCCGGTGGTGAAGATCTTCTGGCCGTTGACGACGTACTCGTCGCCGTCGCGCACCGCCGTGGTCCGCAGCGCCGCGAGGTCGGTGCCCGCCTCCGGTTCGCTGTAGCCGATGGCGAAGTGGATCTCCCCGGCCAGGATCTTCGGCAGGAAGAAGGCTTTCTGCTCGTCGGTGCCGAACTCCTGCAGCGTCGGGCCGACCGTCTGCAGCGTGACCGACGGCAGCTGGACGTCGGCGCGGGCGGCCTCGTCGACGAACAGGTGCTGCTCGATCCCGCCGAAGCCCTGGCCGCCGTACTCGACCGGCCAGCCGACGCCGAGCCTGCCGTCGCGGCCCATCCGGCGGACGATCTCGCGGAACACCGGCCCGTGCCGCTCGCGCCGCATCGCCCGGCGCTCCTCGGGGCTGATCAGGCCGGCGAAGTACTCGCGCAGCTCGGCGCGCAGCTGCCGTTGCGCGGTGGTCAGTTCGACGTGCATCCGGCTCACCCCGCCACTCGTTCGCCGAGCCGGCCGAGCCGGTGCGCGGCCCCGCCGAGAGCCCGGCCCAGGTCCTTGACCGCCGACGAATACCGGTGCAGCGGGTAGGTTTCGTCGACGCCGATCCCGCCGTGCAGGTGGTGGCAGGTCGCCAGCGCCTGCGGGGCCTGCGAGGTGAACCAGTAGGCGGCGACGTCCAGTTCGGCGTCGGCGTCGAGCCCCGAAGCCAGCCGCCACACCGCGGAGGTCGCGGCGAGGTGCACGGTCCGCGCGGCCACGTAGACGTCGGCGATCTGGCCCGCCACCGCCTGGAAGGCGGAGAGCGGCCGGCCGAACTGGGTGCGCTCGCCGACGTGCTTGACGGTCAGCGCCAGCGCGCCGGCCAGCAGGCCGTCGCCGAGGGCCAGCGCGCCGGCCAGCGCGAACCGGTGCAGGGCCGCGACCGCGCCCCGGTCGAACAGCAGGTCCGTTTCCTCGACGGCGACGTCGTCGAGCCGGACGGTGAACTCCGGCGTCCCGGCCGAAGTGGGTGTCGGGACGAGCGTGACGCCGTCGGCGTGCGGGTCGACCAGGTAGACGGCGCTGCCGTGCGCGGTGCTCACCGGCGTGAGGATCCGTGTGGCGCCCGCCGCGTGCGGTACCGCCGTCTTCACGCCGCTGATCAGCCATTTCCCGTCCGCGGGCCGGGCGGTCGTGGCGGGTTCGGCGGCCAGCGGCGCGGACGGCTCGTGCAGGGCCGCGGTGAGCAGGGCCTCCCCGGCCGCGACCGGCGGCAGGAACTCCGCGCGCTGGGCGGGGGTGCCGAGCGACTCGACCGGCAGGACGCCCATGGCGAGCGCGGCGTACGCGGGCACCGGCGCGGCGACCCGGCCGACCTCGGTCAGGACCTGGGCGACCTCCGCGACGCCCAGGCCGTCGCCTTCGAGCTCCGGGGGCAGCGCCAGCGCGAGCAGGCCCGAGGAGGCCAGCGCGCGCCAGGGATCGTCGGGTGCTCCGAGCACTTTCGCGGCGAGGGCGGCGATCTCGGTCTGCGTATCGTCAAGGGCGAAGTCCACGCCTGTCCTCCGGATCGGGCGCAATATTGAAACCTGTTCTAGTCTTAACCGGAAAGGGTGGGCACGGCAACCCCCGGGGGTGGCGCAGGTGGCGGGAAGACGACGGCTGATCACCGTGCCGCCGACCGCGGGCGTGCCCGAGCCGGCCCCGGTGGAGCTGCCCGGCCGCGGCCGCACGGTGGTCACCGACGTCGGCCCGCGGGACGCACCCGCGCTCGTCCTGCTGCACTCGGTGGCCTGCACGGGCCTGCTGACCTGGTATCCGGCCCTGGCGGCACTGGCGCGCCGTCACCGCGTCGTCGTGTTCGACCAGCGGTGGCACGGCCGGGGCATCCGGTCGCCGCGGTTCCGGCTCGCCGACTGCGCCGAGGACGTCACCGCGGTCGCCGACGCGCTCGGCCTGGCGCGGTTCGCGCTCGCCGGGTACTCGATGGGCGGACTGGTCGCCCAGCTCGTCGCCCGCGCCGAACCAGAACGTGTTACCGGACTGGTGCTGTGCTCGACCGCGAGCAGCTTCCGCCGCGGGCTGCGCCAGCGCGTCGCGCTCGACGTGACCGGCCGGGCGCTGCGGCGGCTGCGCGAGCGCGTGCGGCTCCCGGTGGTCCCGGAGGCGCCGCGGCAGCGCGTCGAGGACTACCGGTGGGGGCTGCGCGAGTTCCGGTCGACCCGGCCGTGGGAGATCGCGGTCGCCGTCGACGAGATCGGCCGGTTCGACTCGACGCCGTGGCTGCACACGCTGCGGCTGCCGTCGGCGGTCGTGGTGACGGCGCGGGACCGGTTCATCGCGCCCGCCCACCAGCGGTCGCTGGCCCGCCGGATCCCCGGCGCGGCCACCTACGAGGTCGCGGCCGGGCACGCCGCCTGCGTGCTGGCCGCCGACCGCTGGGTGCCCGCCCTGCTCGCCGCGGTCCACTCCCTCCGAGGAAGGAAGCCATGATGGGACGCTTCAGCCTGCCCGACGCCAAGCCCGGCGGCCTCGACTCGCCGGTGACGGCGAAGGTGATGAAGTACGCGGCGAAGGCGCAGGTGGCGGTCTTCCGGCTGACCGGCGGCCGCGTCGGCAGCACGTGGCGGATCGGCGCCGGGTTCCGCAAGCCGGTGCCGACGCTGCTGCTGGAACACCGCGGCCGCAGGTCCGGGCGGTTGTTCACCACGCCGCTGCTGTACCTGCGCTCCGGCGAGGACGTCGTCGTCGTCGGCTCGCAGGGCGGGCTGCCCCGGCACCCGCAGTGGTACTTCAACCTGCTGGCGCACCCGGAAACCCGCGTGCACCTCAAGGGCCGGCGCGGGGTTCCGGTCACCGCCCGGGTCGCCGGGGGCGCCGAACGCGCCGAGCTGTGGCCGCGGCTGGTCGAGCTGTACGCGGACTTCGCGAAGTACCAGGCCTGGACCGACCGGGAGATCCCGGTCGTGGTGCTCAGCCCGCGGCCTTGAGCAGCTCGGCGAGCGCGTCCGGGAGCGCGTCGGCGAGCGGCCACAGGTCCTTGACCAGCTCACGGGCGCCGAGCAGGCCGACGTGCACCTTCCCCGCGTTCGACAGCACGGTGACGTTCAGCCCGGCGCCGTGGAAGACCGGGCCGAGCGGGTAGAAGCCGGTGATCCGCGCGCCGAGGAAGTACAGCGGCATCGGCGGCCCGGGCACGTTCGAGACGACCAGGTTGTGCACCACCGGGTGCTTTTCGGCCAGGCGCAGCGCCGAATACGCGCGCACGGCGAGCCCGAACGCCGTCGCGGCCGAGAACTGCGCCCAGTCCTGCAGCATGTCGGCGTCGATGTCGTGGTGGTGGTCCTTCGAGCGCCGGTTGGCCTCGGCGAGGAAGAACACCCGCGCGGCCGGGTCGGCCAGGTGGGTCGGCAGGGAGGCGAAGAACGCGGAAACCTTGTTGCTGCCGTGGTCGCGCTCGGTCCGGTCGTGCACCGACACCGGGACGGTGGCGACCAGCGGGTCCTCCGGCAGCTCGCCGCGTTCGGCGAGGAACTCGCGCAGCGCGCCGGCGACGAGCGCGAGCACGACGTCGTTGACCGTGACGCCGAAGGCGTTCTTGACGTCCTTGATTTCGGCGAGGTCGAGCTGGGCGAAGGCGACGCTGCGGTGACCGGTGATCGTGCCGTTGAGCGAGGTCCGCGGCGCGGTGAACGGGACCGGCATCCCCTTGCCGCGCAACGCCCGGCCGACCCAGCGCGGCATCAGGCCGAGCAGGTCGGGCAGCAGCCGGGCGACCTCGGCGGGCCGCTTCACGACGCTGCCGACCCCGGACCGCAGCAGGTCCAGCGGCGACGGCAGCCCGGTGTTGCGCGGCTGTTCGACCGCCGGCATCGGCGCGTCCGGCTCGAGCCCGGCCAGGTGGGTGATCAGGCTGGCCCCGCTCACGCCGTCGACGCTCGCGTGGTGCATCTTGAGCAGCACGGCGAGCTGCCCGTCGGCGAGGCCTTCGATGACGTAGAGCTGCCACAGCGGGTGCGCCCGGTCGAGCTGCTGCCCGGCGATGTGCGCGCACAGCGCGGCCAGCTCGGCGCGGTCGCCGGGAGCGGGCACGCCGATGCGGTGCACGTGGTGGTCGAGGTCGAACTCCTCGTCCTCGACCCACACGGGGTGGCTGAGGTTCCACAGCGGGTTGTGCAGTTTGCGGCGGAACGCCGGGATCGCCCGGACGCGTTCCTCGAGCCGGTCCTGGAACTTCGCGAAGGAGTAGCCGCCGGGGACGGTCGACCCGTCGAGGACCAGCAGCCCGCAGACGTGCAGGACCTGCGACGACGTCTCCAGGTAGAGAAAGCTCGCGTCGAGGCCGCTCAGTCTCTGCATGCCGCCCAGGGTAAGCCACGTCCAGTGAGCGGCGCGTCACCCTACTCGCCGGTATCATCGCGGTGGTGCAGCCGAATTTCCTGACCCGTCGCGCGGTCCAGCTCGGTCTCACCGCCAACGCGCTCCGCCCGCTGCGGGCGCGGTCCACGACGATCCCGGTGTTCTTCGCCGGCTGGCTGACCGGCGAGCTGGCACCCCAGCTCATGGCGCTGACGGCGGCGGATTCCCTGGTCCACGTGGCCCGCCACGGTGTGGGCGACCGGTCGACGAAGGCGGGCCTGGCGATGGCGGCGGCGTCCGCCGCGGGGCTGGCCGCGCTGGTCCGCACCGGCCACGGCGCCCGCGAGGAGATCGAGGAGGCGCTCAGGTCGGCTCTGGGTGCGGACTACGCGTCGGAGCTGGGCCGGTCCGATCTGGGCCTGCCGTGGGGCGAGCTGGCGCTGCCGTTCCGGATGGGCGCCCCGGACGTCCGGGTCGACCGCAACATCGCGTACGCCCCGGGCGGCAAGCGGTTCCTGCTGGACGTGTACCGGCCCCTCGAGGACGTTGCGGGCGCGCCGGTGCTGCTGCAGGTCCACGGCGGCGCGTGGGTGATCGGCAACAAGGAGGAGCAGGGCAGGCCGCTGATGCGCTACCTGGCCCGCCGGGGCTGGGTGTGCGTCGCGATCAACTACCCCCTCGCGCCGGCCCACCGCTGGCCGGCGCACATCGTCGCGGCGAAGCAGGCACTGGCCTGGATCCGCTCGTCGATCGCCTCCTACGGCGGCGACCCGCGGTTCGTGGCGGTGACGGGCGGTTCGGCGGGCGGGCACCTGTCGGCGTTGCTGGCGCTGTCCCAGAACGACCCGGCGCTGCAGCCGTCGTTCGAGGACGTGGACACGAGCGTCCAGGCGTGCGTCCCCCACTACGGCGTGTACGACTTCGCGGCGACGTCCGGTGCACCGGCGAGCAAGTACCGGCTGGAGACCCTGATCGCCCGCCGCGTATTCGCCCCGGACCGCGACCCGGTGGCGCACCTGGACGAATACATCGCGGCGTCCCCGCTGGACCGGATCACGACGGACGCCCCGCCGTTCTTCGTGATCCACGGCCGCGACGATTCGCTGGTGCCGGTGCGAGAGGCGCGCGAGTTCGTCGCGCGGCTGCGGGAGAAGTCCCGGCAGCCGGTGGCGTACGCGGAGCTGGCGGGGGCGCAGCACGCGTTCGACGTGTTCACGTCGGTGCGGTCGGCGCACGTGGTCCGCGGCGTGGCGCGATTCCTGGACCACACGTACAACACCTGGAAGGCCGAGCGCACTCAATGAACTCGACCCGATATCGATCCAACCGTCACCCGGTCGCGCCATAAAAATCGGCGTCGACGAACAACGGAGACATTTCGAAACTTCCATCGTCACACTCAACAGAACCGAAAAATGACGCTCCCGAAAATGCGGACGCCTCCGCAAAGCTGACTCCCCCAAGTTTGACGTCGGCCAAGAAGTCCGCCTTATTGAAATCAGCCACACCAAGGAAACCTGCTTCTACAAATTCTACCAGCCCTTGCCATTCAGATTCCCTGAAATCAGCCAATCCGACGAATCTTACACCAGAAAATGTCGCATCGGCCCGAAATTTCACGCCCTCGAAGCTGGCAATCCCACACAAAGTCGAGGCCTCGAACTCCACACGCCCACCGAAGGTCGAGTCTTGAAACACTGCATTACCGCCAAAATGAACTTCCTCGAACCCAGTAGGGCCAGCGAATTCGGCTCCGGCAAAACCGGCAAAGTCGGCAAATTTCGAGCGATCGAAGGTGGCAGCAAACAAGAATTGAGCATCCTCAAACCATGCGTATTCACCAAATCCAACACCCGAGAATCCGGCATATTGAGAGAACTTTGCCTCATCGAACCGAACGGAGCCAACGAACTCCGCGCCAGCGAAATCGGCGACACCCATGAACACTGTTCTCGAAAAGTCCGCATCCCCGATAAATTTCGCGCCCGCAAACCGAGCACTTCGGACTCGACTGAACTTGAGACTGAAATCAGAGAGAATTGCTCCAGAGAGATCTAGATCTATATCCACCCAAAACGCTTGGTCAGGATGATCAGGAAAATCACCAGGAGAAAGGTGCTTGCCGAGAATACGCTGAGCAGCCAGACGTATCTCACGTTCCTCGCGAGAAGAAACTGCCGACTTGACATCAGAGTCACCGCCACGGCTGTGATCCGCACGAAATCTCGAACGCTGCTTTCCCAGTGGGCGATGAACAGTCGGCGGCGTGTACGGTCTGCGCAGGTATGCACAGATCACATCGACAACCGACTGCCTCTGACGCGGGTTGTCTTGAGCAACACGCTCAAGCCCGTAAAGGCAGCCATGGCGCACTACACCGTTCTCTGATCCAAGCTGCTCTATTGCCTTGACATACAACTCAGTCAGCCGACGCTCAGTGGCGTCGTGCTCAGTCGACCATTGTCGTCTGCCGTTCAGGACCAACGCCACAATACCGCCAGTACCAGCGCCGACAGTGAGCCCGGTCTTGATCAGCTCAATCTGGTTCTGAGTATTGTTTACATCAACGAATGTCAACAGAACAATTATGGCGGCGCCGGCGATCGCGGTGACCGGCAGTACGATCACGAGAATTGCCCACCACCACGTTCCCCCTCGTCGGCCCCAACTTCGCCGTAGCCGAGTGGTCCCGAGGGGTAGCTTCGCCCACACTGACACGTTGTTCTCATTCCGTCGTCCCTACAACATGACGGGACGCGGGGACTAGCCGTTACACGAAGCCTCGTCAATGCACGAGAAGGACATGCTCGCCAGAACGCAAAGGACACCGCACGGTAACGATCCACTCACGACCAGCGCTCCCATCCGCTCGGCTCGGCGAGCCGGCCTTGTCCGTCGCTGGAGCCGCGCTGGCATCATGTCAGTCTGCAGCCGGACCTGCGAAATCCCAGGCAAGTTCCGACGGTCAGCAGGCTCAGTAGACGAGGTCCAGCGGGCTCGCCGAGGGTGGACCGTCGAGGCGCCACTCGGCTCCTTCGCGGACGAAGCGGTACCAGCGTCCGTCACGGCCGTAGCGCAGCTGCAGCTCTCCTTGCGTGAGGCGGTTTCGCCACAGTGTCGGCTTTCCCGTGTCCTCCAGGATTTCCTGCCCTTCGGCCATCGGCCCGGGGCCCGGCTGCCAGGTCTCGCGCAGGGCGGCGAGGCCGCCGCGGCCGGCTTCGCGCCAGGCCTCGGCCCAACGGGCCAGGTCCTTCGGGGACACCTCCGCCGCCGTGGCCAGTGCGGTGATCTCCGCGCTCGTGCGGCCGGCCGCGCGGCGGGCCAGGTCTTCCTCGAACGTCAGCTCCGCCGGGGCCGGGCCGCCGGCCAGCAGGTCTCGGGCCAGGGCGGCCGCGTCCGCCGCGAGGGCCGAGAGGGCCGCCGCCGTCCAGCCGGTGGCCGGGGGCGGGTCGAGGTCCAGGACCGCCGGCGGCCCGGGTACCCGCGGCGGTGGTGGCAGGGCGGGGATCGCGCCCGGTTTTCGCGCGTAGGCCGCACGCGGGGTCAGGCCCTCGTCGGCGGGTTTCGGGAGCGTCGGTTTCTCGCCGCGGGCCGGCGACCGGCGGGCGCGGAGCTCGGCCAGCACGTCCGACCGCGGCCGTCCGCGCAGCAGGAAGAGCGTGAACGGATCCCGGTCCACCTCGTCGGCGACCAGGTAGTACACCGCGGCGACGTGCTTGCAGGGGTTCGCCGAGTCCGGGCACGAGCACCGCGGCCGCAGGTCGCCGGGGCCGGGCAGCAGGTCGACGCCCGCCTCGCGCGCCTGTTCGGTGAGCGCGCCGGGCAGCTCCCCGTCGAGCAGCGCGGCCGCGTGGCCGAGCTGGGTGCCGACCACGCCGAGCAGGGTGTCCCACTCGCCGTCGGTGAAGGTGCGCATGGTGATGGTCACCTTGTACGGCTCCGGCCGGCTGCCGCGCACCCACGCCGTCATCCCGCCGGCACCGAAGTGCAGCTCGCTGACGGTGCCCTTGCGCGCGTACGTCCGCCCGCGGGCAGCCGGTTCGGGTCGAGCTTCGCGCGCTGTTCCAGGGCCTCGACCCAGGCGCGGCCCCACCACGTCGTGCCGAAGTTGCGCCTCGGTGGCATCACCCGCTCCCGAGCCGGACGAGATCGGCGAGCTCGTCGTCGGACAGTTCGGTGATCCAGTCTTCCCCGGCCCCGACGATCGACTCGGCGAGACCGCGTTTCTTTTCCAGGACCTGCGCGATCCGCTCTTCGAGGGTGCCTTCGGCGATCAGCCGGTGCACCTGGACCGGCCGGTCCTGCCCGATCCGGTAGGCGCGGTCGGTGGCCTGGTCTTCGACCGCCGGGTTCCACCAGCGGTCGTAGTGGATGACGTGGGTGGCGCGGGTCAGGTTGAGC
Source organism: Amycolatopsis sp. Hca4 (assembly GCF_013364075.1). Classification (GTDB taxonomy): domain Bacteria; phylum Actinomycetota; class Actinomycetes; order Mycobacteriales; family Pseudonocardiaceae; genus Amycolatopsis. Next base: position 8,872,159 of record NZ_CP054925.1, on the reverse strand, counting down.
CCGACGCCGCCGGCCTTGAGGGAGAGCAGGAAGACCGGGATTTCGCCGGCCTGGAACCGGTCGACCATGTCCTGCCGCTTCGCCGGGGAGCTGTCGCCGGAGAGCAGTTCGGTGGGCAGGCCGCGGTCTTTCAGGCGCCGTTCGAGCAGGCGGCAGAGCTGGACGTACTGGCTGAAGACCAGGACGCTTTCGCCTTCGTCGAGGATGACGTCCAGGAGTTCTTCGAACGCCGCGAGCTTGCCGGAGCGGCCGGTGAGCGCGCCGTGCGGTTCTTTGAGGAACTGCGCGGGGTGGTTGCAGATCTGCTTGAGCTCGGTGAGCAGCTTCAGGACCTGCCCGCGCCGTTCGATGCCCTTGGTTTCCCGGATTTCGGCGAGGTTTTCCCGCACGACGGCTTCGTAGAGCGTGGTCTGCTCGGCGGTGAGCGGGACGAACCGATCGGTCTCGGTCTTCGGCGGCAGTTCCGGGGCGATGTCCGGATCGGTCTTGCGCCGCCGCAGGAGGAACGGCCGGACGGTGGCGGCGAGCCGTGCGGTGACGGCCTTGTCGCGGTCGCGTTCGATCGGGCGCGCCACGGTGCGGCGGAAGCGGTCGAGCGGGCCGAGCAGGCCGGGGGTGGTCCAGTCCACAATGGACCAGAGTTCGGTGAGCCGGTTTTCGACGGGGGTGCCGGTGAGGGCGACCTTGGCCTGGGCGGGGATCTTGCGCAGCTCTTTGGCGGTGGCGGAGAGCGGGTTCTTGACGTGCTGCGCTTCATCGGCGGCGATGAGGCCCCAGTCCACTTCGGACAGCGTGGCGCGGTCGCGCCGGAGGACACCGTAGGTGGCGAGGACGACCTCGTCGGGGGCGAGGTCGTCGAGGTGGCGGCGGCCGCCGTGGAACCGCCGGACGGGGATTTCCGGGGCGAAGCGGGCGAACTCGCGTTCCCAGTTGCCGAGGAGGGAGGTGGGACAGAGGACGAGGGTCGGCCCACCGCCGCCGGCCGCTGGGAGGGGTTCGCCGCTCGAAGGCATCGCCTCGCGATCGCCGGCCGGAATGGGTTCGGCCGCCGGCGATGGAGCGGCCGCCGGTTGCTCGCCGATCGGCGGCTCGGTCTGCGGTCCGCCGGCCTGCCCCTCGCCGGGCCGCGGCTCGGCCGCCTCGCCATGGCGCCCTTCAACAGGCAGTGGCTCGGGCGCCGATCGAGTCACTTCGCCGGCCCGCTCGCCGCCGAGGGCTGGGGACAGCTCGACCGCCGCCCGGGTGCTCGCGCTCGGCTGCCCTTCGCTCGGTTGCTGCCCGGCCGCCGATCGAGTCGCCTCGCCGGCCCGCTCGCCGCCAAGCGCCGATGGCGCCTCGACCGCCGCCTGGGTGCTCGCCCTCGGCTGCCCCTCTCCCGGTTGCAGCTCGGCCGCCGATCGAGTCGCCTCGCCGGCCCGCTCGCCGCCAAGCGCCGATGGCGCCTCGACCGCCGCCCGGGTGCTCGCCCTCGGCTGCCCCTCTCCCGGTTGCAGCTCGACCTCCACTTCGATCGCCTCCGGCCATCGCTCCGGGCCCGACCCCAGCCCACCGGCCCTGGCCAGCTCGCGCCGGTGCAAGTGCAGGGCGATCAGCTGGATCGTCTTGCCCAGGCCCATGTCGTCGGCCAGGCAGGCGCCCAATCCCAGGCCCGTCATCGTCGCCAGCCACGACAACCCCGCCTGCTGGTACGGCCGCAGCGTCGCCTGCAGGCCGGGTGGGGTCGGGACCGCCGCCTCCCCTCGGTCGCGGATGCGTGCGGCCAGCCCACCCAGCGCGGGCGGGGCGGCGAATTCCACGCTCTCGCCGTCCACCTCCAGCTCGCCCGTCAACGCCGCCGCCAGTGCCTCGCCCGCGTCCAGCTTGCGGGTCCGGCCGCGGACCCGGGCCAGCAGCTGCGGATCCACCCGGACCCACTGCCCCCGCAGGCGGACCAGGGGCCTCTTCGCCTCGGCCAGCGCCGCCACCTCGGCCTCCGTCAGCTGCTCGCCGCCCAGGCTGAGCTGCCAGCGGAACTCCAGCAGCGAACGCAACGCGAACTCCGCCTCCGTGACGCTCGCCGGCGCCTGGGTCGCGCTCGCGCGGGCCTTCACCTCGCCCGCGAACAGGCCCTTCGACCAGAGCACCTCGATGCCGGCGCCACCCAGCTCCCTGGCGCCGTCGGTGAGCAGGTCGACCACCTCCTCGTCGGACAACGCCAGCGAAGCCGGTGTCGCCTGGGTCAGCACCCGGCCCAGCGGTGCCCACGCCCGCGCTCCCCGCCGCAAGCCCAGCAGCAGCTGCGTCTCGACCTGGTCGCCGAGGCGGTTCAGCACCGCGTCCGGTGCGTCCCACAGCGTTGCCGCCTCCACCACCAGGCTCGGCTCCGCCATGCTGCGCACCGCCAGCACCCCGGCGAATGACTCGTCGTCCACGCCCTCGACCCGCAGGAGCACCTGGACGCCGCGGGGCTCGCGGGCCTCCAGCTCCGCCAGCCACGCCGCGCCATCCGGGCCCAGCAACGCCGGTTCGCGCGCCGCGAACGCCGGATCGCCCACCCCCACCGGGGCGGCCGGGCTGCGGACCAGCAGGTCGGCCGTCGCGTCCCACAACGCGCGGACCAGGGAGTCCGGCGAGTGCAGGCGGATCCGCTTCAACCCGGTCAGCGGCAGCGCGTACGCCTCCGGGGGCAGCGCGCCCGCCAGCCCCCGCAGCAGTTCCTCGTCGGCGGCGTCCAGCGGGCCGATCCGCCAGGCCGCCGCCCCGCCCGGTGACGCCGCCGGGCGCAGCCGCCCGCGGGCGACCAGGTTCACCCCCGCGTTGACGGCCGCCGACCACGCCGCGACCGCCGGGCTGGCCTCCTCCCCCACCGACAGCAGCCGGGGCAGCGCCCGCTCCAGCGGCACCAGCTCGGCCTCGACCTTCGTCCGCGCGAACTTGGCTCCGCGGGGCAGCACGAGCTCGATCGTGGTCCCGCCGGCCACGTCCTCGCCCCACAGGGCCAGCACCCCGTCCCGCGGGGGATCCGCGGGGAGGTAGGTGGCCTGGGTGTCTGCGCTGAACTCCACGACCGCAACGCTAGAACACGACCCCGACAGTTTTGCCCCCGACGGCGCGAACGGTCCTTTCGCACCGTTGCGCTACGCAACCCACCCGGGCGCCGCGGGGCTTCACGCGTGATCGGCGGGGCATCAGCCGCGGGGCAGGCCGAGGAGGCGTTCGGCCGTGAGGGAACGCAGGACCTGCGTGGTGCCGCCGGCGATGGAAAGGCAGCGGGTGAGCAGGAATTCGTGCTGGGCCGGGCCGTCGGCGAGCAAGGCACCCGAGCCGGCCAGCTCCAGCGCGAACTCGGCCACGTCCTGCCGGTGCTGCACGCCGAGCAGCTTCCGGACGCTCGACTCCGCGCCCGGGTCCTGCCCCTCCAGCCGGCGCAGGGCCGCCCGCAGGTCGAGCACCGAACCCGCGACTCCGTCCGCGACCAGCGCGCCGAGCCGGTCCAGGGCGACGTCGTCCAGGGCCGAGGCGTCCACAGTGGACACGAGCGTCTGCACGCTCTCCCCGACCGCCGAACCGCTCCCGATGGCCACCCGCTCGTTGGCCAGCGTCGTGCGCGCCAGCCGCCAGCCGCCGTTCGGCGGGCCGACGACGTCGGCGTCCGGCACGAACACGTCGTCGAGGAACACCTCGTTGAACACCGCCTCGCCGGTGATCTCCCGCAGCGGCCGCGTCGTGATCCCCTCGGCGCGCATGTCGACGAGGAAGTACGTGATGCCCTTGTGCTTGGGCGCGTCCGGGTCGGTGCGGGCCAGGCAGATGCCCCAATCGGCTTCGCGGGCCAGCGACGTCCACACCTTCTGCCCGGACAGCCGCCAGCCGCCGTCGACACGCCGGGCCGCCGTCCGCAGCGCCGCCAGGTCGGACCCCGCGCCGGGCTCGCTGAACAGCTGGCACCAGGTGAGCTCGCCGCGCAGGGTGGGCCGGGCGAACCGCTCGCGCTGCTCGTCGCTGCCGTGCTCGAGGATCGTCGGCACCGCCCACGCGCCGATCACCAGGTCCGGACGCCGGACGCCCGCGGCAGCCAGCGCTGCGTCGATCCGCAGCTGCTCCGCGGCGTCGGCGCCCCGGCCGTAGGGCGCCGGCCAGTGCGGTGTCAGCAGCCCCGCGTCGGCCAGCGCGACACGCTGCGCGTCGGCGGGCAGCGCGGCGATCCGGGCGACCTCGGCCCGCAGCGCGGGATCGTCGCCGACGTCGACGCCCAGCGTGCGCTCACTCCCGGACAGCGCCAGCGACGCCGCCCGCCGCCGCCACGCCCCGCCGAGCCACTGCCGCAGGGCCACCGCCCGGCGCAGGTACCGGTGGGCGTCGTGCTCCCAGGTGAAGCCGATCCCGCCGAGGACCTGGATGCAGTCCTTGGCGTTGGCGACGGCCGCGTCCAGTGCCACCACGGCCGCGCTCGCCACCGAAAGCGGGTGCTGCCCGGACGCGGCGTCCCAGGCCAGCGCTTCGGCGGCTTCGGCGCGGCAGAGCATCTCGGCGCACAGGTGCTTGACGGCCTGGAACGCCCCGATGGGCTTGCCGAACTGCTCCCTGACCTTGGCGTACTCGACGGCGACGGTCAGGCACCGCCGCGCCACGCCCGCCGCCTCGGCCGCCGCCAGGGTCGCGGCCAGTTCGGCGACCGGCGGCAAGGTGAGGGGCTCGGCACGGACTCCCGAGAAGCGGACGCGCGCCAGCGGACGCGAGAAGTCGAACGCGTCCAGCGGCTCGACGGTCACGCCGGGCGTCCCGGGCGCGAGCAGGACGTGGCCGCCGTCGACCGGCACGAGCAGCCAGGCTTCCGGCTGCGCCCCGGGTACGGGCCCGCTGACGCCGTCCTCGAGGGACACGGGCTCGAGCAGCACCGCGGCGGTGGCTTCGCCCTCGGCGAGGGCGGGGAGGAGCTCTTTCGCGTCCGGGACGTCGGCGAGCAGGAGACCGGCGAGCGCGGTGCTCAGCACGGGCCCCGGAACGAGTTCTTCGGCCGCCGCGGCGAGACCCGCGGCGAGGTCGGCGACACTGCCACCCGCCCCGCCGACCTCTTCGGGCAGGGCGACGCCGAAGAGGCCCAGCTCCGCGAAGCCGGCGGGCACCCCTTTCCTCGGGTCGTGCGCGGCGGACCAGGCGTGGATCGCCTCGGCCAGCGCGATCTGTTCCTCGCTGAGCGCGACCGGCATGGGGCCTCCTCGCAGGACGGGACACTACTCACGAGTGTAGAACGTGTTACAGTTTTCCGGCCAGTGGGTCAATTGTCGCGAGGTTCGCCAGGACAGGTAATCTACGTCTTGAACTGGAACAAGTTCCGAAGGACGGGGGAATGCCGATGCCAGGCAAGACCAAGGCCCGCGGCAACGGCCTGAGCGCGATCGGGGCCGACGAGCTCGGCTCGGCCGCCCAGCGCGACCGCCGCCGCCGGATCATCGACGCCACCCTCGCACTCGCCTCGAAGGGCGGCTACGACGCCGTCCAGATGCGGGCCGTCGCCGAGAAGGCCGACGTCGCGCTCGGGACGCTGTACCGGTACTTCCCCTCGAAGATCCACCTGCTGGTCTCCGGGCTGGCCCGCGAATTCGAGCGCGCGCAGGAGAAGCTGGAGCGCCAGGCCATCCCGGGCGAGACCCCCGCCGAGCGGCTGATGTTCGTCCTCGGCCGCAACACGCGCATGATGCAGCGCGACCCGCACCTGACCGAGGCCATGGTGCGCGCGTTCATGTTCGCCGACACGTCCGCCGCCGCCGAGGTCGAGCAGGTCGGGCGGCTGATGGAGAACATGTTCGCCAAGGCGATGGGCATCGCCGAGCCGGCCGAGGCCGACCGGGACATCTTCCACGTGGTCGCGGACGTCTGGATGGCGAACCTGGTGGCCTGGGTGACCCGCCGCGCCTCGGCGGCCGATGTGGCGAACCGCCTCGAACTGTCGGTGCACCTGCTGCTGGACAAGTGATCCCGGTCGCCTGGGTCTGGGTCCACGCCGTGGACCTCGGCATCGGCGTAGCCGGCGGTGCGACTGCTGCCCAGCAAATAGCCGCCGTCTGAACCGCGGGGGCGCCCCGATTCCACCACACGCTGGACGGCTGACCGACGAGCAGGTCCTGGCGCCGTCGCCGCTGCTGTCCGGCTGGACGCGCGGGCACGTGCTCGCCCATGTCACCGACGCCGGCCGCGCGCTCGGGGAGCTTGGTCGAGCAGGCCCTGCTCGGCGTGCTCGACCCGCGGACGCACGACCGCGACGGCATCATCGAAGCGACCGCGGGGTGGACCGCCGTGGAGTACCGGCGCAGCCCTGCTCCGGCACTCCGCCCGCCTGGAAGACGCCTGGCCCAGGTCTGCGACTGGGACCAGCACGTCGACTACCGCGACGGCAAGCTGCCGCACGGTCTTCGCCGCTGGCACACGGTCCGGATCCACGCCGTGAGCCTCGGCATCGGCGTGGCCGGCGGGTGCGACTGCTGCCCAGCAAGTAGCCGCCGCGCCCCCGCCCGCGGGGGCGCCCCCCGGTTCCACACTATCGCCCGGCACCGACGGTTTCCGGTGCCGGGCGCGGGCGTCAGCGGTGTGCGGCGGCCACCTCCGCCAGCTCGTCCAGTGCCTTGAGCGTCTCCGCTTCCGGCAGCGTGTCCAGCAGGAACGTGTACCGCTCGACGCCGGCCTCGCGGAAGCCGTCGATCACCTTCGGCGTCGTCGGGCCGCCGAACACCGCGAACTTGACGTCTTCGCGGCCCTGGTCCGCCAGCCAGCCCCGCACCCGCTGGGCCTCCTGGTACTTCGTGTAGCCACGGAGGAGCCAGCCGTCGCCGTACTTGGCCAGGCGGTTCAGCGCCGCTTCGCTCTCGCCGCCGATGTAGATCGGGACGTGCGGCTTCTGGACCGGCTTCGGCCAGCTGAAGATCGGGTCGAGGTCGATGTGCTCGCCGTGGAACTCCGCCTCGTCCTTCGTCCAGATCTCCTTGAGCGCGGCCAGCTGCTCGTCGATCAGCGCGCCGCGGGTCTTCGGGTCGGTGCCGTGGTTGCGCATCTCCTCGCGGTTCCAGCCGACGCCGACGCCGAACAGCGCGCGGCCGTCGGAGATCAGGTCCAGTGAGGCGACCTCCTTGGCCGTGTGGATCAGGTCGCGCTGGATCAGCAGGGCGATGCCGGTGCCGAGCAGCAGCTCCGACGTCGCCGTCGCCGCGGCGGTCAGCGCCACGAACGGGTCCAGCGTGCGGTAGTACACGCGCGGCAGGTCGCCGCCGCCCGGGTACGGGCTTTCCCGGCTCACCGGGATGTGCGAGTGCTCGGCCAGCCACAGCGAGTCGAAGCCGCGCTCTTCCAGCGCCGCGCCCAGCACGTCCGGCCGGATGCCCTCGTCGGTCACGAACGTCGAGATCCCGAATTTCATGTCTCCAGGACTACCACCGGGGTGACATCGGGTGCAGGATGAAGTGATCTCACCGTACGTTGAATAAGGGCGGCCGTGGGACCCCGGTGCCCCGCAGCCCGGGGTCGTCGCGCTGGCCGACGCCGGTTGCGCACCGACGCGGACGGCCGGGTCCTGGTCCCCGTGTGGCGGCTGAAGGCGGTACGCCGCTAGACGTTGCGCCGGTACTGGCCGCCGACCTCGAAGAACGCCTCCGTGATCTGGCCCAGCGAGCACACCCGGGCCGCGTCCATCAGCACCCCGAACAGGTTGCCGCCGCGGGTGGCCGCCTCCCTCAGGGCCTTGAGGGCCTGCTGGGCCTCCTCGTGGTGGCGGTGCTGGAAGTCCGCGAGGCGGTCCAGCTGGGACTTCTTCTCGTCCTCGGTCGCCCGGGCCAGCTCGACCTCGACGTCCTCCTCCCCCGCGTGCGGGTTGCGGAAGGTGTTGACGCCGATGATCGGCAGCGAGCCGTCGTGCTTCTTGCGCTCGTACAGGATCGACTCGTCCTGGATCTTGCCGCGCTGGTAGCCGGTCTCCATCGCGCCCAGCACGCCGCCGCGCTCGGAAATGCGGTCGAACTCGGCCAGCACGGCCTCCTCGACCAGGTCGGTCAGCTCGTCGATGACGAACGAACCCTGCAGCGGGTTCTCGTTCTTCGACAGGCCCCACTCCTTGTTGATGATCATCTGGATGGCCATCGCGCGGCGCACCGACGACTCCGACGGCGTCGTGATCGCCTCGTCGAACGCGTTGGTGTGCAAGGAGTTCGCGTTGTCGTACAGCGCGCACAGCGCCTGCAGCGTGGTCCGGATGTCGTTGAAGCTCATCTCCTGCGCGTGCAGCGACCGCCCGGACGTCTGCACGTGGTACTTGAGCTTCTGCGACCGCTCGTTCGCGCCGTAGCGCTCGCGCATGGCCACCGCCCAGATCCGCCGCGCCACCCGGCCGAGCACCGAGTACTCCGCGTCCATGCCGTTGGAGAAGAAGAACGACAGGTTCGGCGCGAAGTCGTCGATGTCCATGCCGCGCGCGAGGTACGACTCGACGTAGGTGAAGCCGTTGGACAGCGTGAACGCCAGCTGCGAGATCGGGTTCGCCCCGGCCTCGGCGATGTGGTAGCCGGAGATGGACACCGAGTAGAAGTTGCGCACGCCGTGCTCGATGAACCACTCCTGGATGTCGGCCATCATCCGGAGGCTGAACTCGGTGGAGAAGATGCAGGTGTTCTGGCCCTGGTCCTCCTTGAGGATGTCGGCCTGCACCGTGCCGCGGACGTTCTTCAGCACCCATTCGCGCAGCTCGGCGGCTTCGGCGTCGGACGGCTCGCGCCCGTGCTCCTCGCGGAACGCCGTCAGCTTCTGGTCGATCGCCGTGTTGAGGAAGAAGGCCAGGATCGTCGGCGCCGGGCCGTTGATGGTCATCGACACCGACGTGTTCGGCGCGGTCAGGTCGAAGCCGTCGTAGAGGACCTTCATGTCGTCGAGGGTCGCGATGGACACGCCCGACGTGCCGACCTTGCCGTAGATGTCGGGACGCGTGTCGGGGTCGTGGCCGTAGAGGGTCACCGAGTCGAACGCCGTGGACAGCCGCTTGGCTTCGGAATCGGCCGACAGCAGCTTGAACCGGCGGTTGGTGCGGAACGCGTCGCCCTCGCCGGCGAACATCCGCGCCGGGTCCTCGCCGTCGCGCTTGAACGGGAACACGCCCGCGGTGTACGGGAAGTAGCCCGGCAGGTTCTCGCGGCGCAGGAACGACAGCAGCTCGCCGGACTCGGCGTACCGCGGCAGGGCGACGCGCGGGATCCGGTTGCCCGACAGCGTGTCGCGCCACAGCTGCGTGCGCAGCTCCTTGTCGCGGATCTTCACGACCAGCTCGTCCTGGCGGTACTCCTCGGCGAGCGACCGGAACCGCTCGAGGAGCTTTGCCGACTCGCCGTCCACATCGGACTCCGCGGCGGCGAGCAGGCCGTCCAGCGCGTCGGTCGACGCGTCCGCCTTGGCCAGTTCTTCGCGCGCGAGGGCCAGTGCGTCACGCTTGCGGACCGCGGCGACCTGCGCCTGCGTCTTCGCGTGGTAACCGCGCACGGTGTCGGAAATCTCGGCCAGGTACCGGGACCGGTTGCCCGGGATGATCGTCGAGGCGTCCGTGGACACCTTGCCTTCGACCTGCGGCAGCGTCCCCGCGGACACGCCGAGGCCCCGCTCGGCGAGCATCCCGCGCAGGTGCTGGTACAGCGCGGTGACGCCGTCGTCGTTGAACTTCGCCGCGCTCGTGCCGTACACCGGCATGTCCTCCGGCGCCGACGAGAAGGCCTCGCGGTTGCGCACCAGCTGGCGCGCGACGTCGCGGCGGGCGTCCTCGGCGCCGCGGCGCTCGAACTTGTTGATCGCGACGACGTCGGCGAAGTCGAGCATGTCGATCTTCTCCAGCTGCGACGCGGCGCCGAACTCCGGCGTCATCACATACAGCGATTCGTCCACGAAGTCGACGATGCCGGCATCGCCCTGGCCGATCCCCGGCGTCTCCACGATCACCAGGTCGTACCCGGCGGCCTTGCAGGCCAGGATGGACTCGCTCAGCCCGGCCGGGATCTCCCCCGACGTCGTGCGGGTGGCCAGCGAGCGGAAGTAGACCGGGGAGCCGTCGAGGCAGTTCATCCGGATGCGGTCGCCGAGCAGCGCGCCGCCGCCCTTGCGCCGCGAGGGGTCGACGGCGAGCACCGCGATCCGCAGCTTGTCCTCCTGGTCGAGGCGGAAGCGGCGGATCAGCTCGTCGGTGAGCGACGACTTGCCCGAGCCGCCGGTGCCGGTGATGCCGAGCACCGGCACCTCCCGCTTGCCCGCGGCCTCGGTGATCCCGCCCAGCAGATCGCCGGGCAGCTGCGAAGCCTGCAGCTGGGTGATGACCCGCGAGAGCGCGGCGACGTCCCCGGAAAGCACCTTGTCCAGCGAGGGCGCCTCGGCCGCGAGGTCGACGTCGCAGGCCTTGATCATGAAGTTGATCATGCCCGGCAGGCCCATCTCGTAGCCGTCCTCGGGCGAGAAGATCCGGGCGACGCCGCGCGAGTGCAGCAGCTCGATCTCCTCGCGCACGATCACCCCGCCCCCGCCGCCGAAGACCTTGATGTGCCCGGCGCCGCGTTCACGCAGCAGCTCGACCAGGTAGGAGAAGTACTCGACGTGCCCACCCTGGTAAGCAGAGATGGCGACACCCTGGACGTCCTCGGCGATGGCCGCCGTGGCGACCTCGTCGACCGACCGGTTGTGGCCGAGGTGGACCACTTCCGCGCCCTGGGACTGCAGGATCCGCCGCATGATGTTGATCGACGCGTCGTGCCCGTCGAAGAGACTCGACGCCGTCACGAAGCGGACGGGGTGCACGGGGCGGTACAGCTCGCTGCTCATCCCCCCAAAATACTTTGACTTCCTACTATTGGAAACCCGAGGACCAGTGACGCGGCTCTCACGGCAGCCCCGGAGAACCTTGACACCCGCCTGCTCCAGCCTGTATTTAATGAGTTCGTTAATTAACAGGATGGTGAAATGACCGACACGCTGAGCCGGACGTTCTCGGCCCTCGCCGACCCGACGCGCCGCGCCATCCTCGCGCGCCTCTCGGCAGGCGAAGCGACGGTGAACGAGCTCGCCGAGCCGCTCCCGATGAGCCTGCCCGCGGTGTCCCGGCACCTGAAGGTCCTCGAAGAAGCCGGCCTGATCACCCGCGGCCGCACCCGCCAGTGGCGGCCCTGCCGGCTGGAAGCCAAGCCGCTGGAGGACGTCGCGGACTGGGTCGCGACCTACCGCCGGTTCTGGGACGACGGGTTCGACCGCCTCGAGGACCACCTGCGGAGGCTGACCGGCGATGCCTGACCTGACCATCACCCGCGTGTTCGACGCCCCGCGCGAGCTCGTCTTCGCCGCCTGGACCGACCCCGACCAGCTGGCGAGCTGGCTCGGCCCGCACGGCTACACCGGCTCCGCCGTCACCCTCGCCACCCGGCCCGGCGGCGCCTGGCGGGCGTGCATCCGCTCCCCGGAGGGCGACGAGCACTGGATGCACGGCGTCTACCGCGAGGTCACCGCGCCCGAACGGCTCGTGTTCACCTTCGCCTGGGACACCGAGGGCGACCTGCGCACCGAGACCCTCGTGACGATCGGCTTCGCCGACCTCGACGGCAAGACCGAGATGACCTTCGTCCAGAGCGGCTTCCCGACCGTCGCCGACCGCGACGGCCACGACGAGGGCTGGACCTCCAGCTTCGAAGACCTGACCCGCTTCATCCGAGGAAAGGACGCCCGATGACCGCGACCCACCACGCCCTGCCCGAGATCGTCTCGCCCGAACAGTGGCAGGCGGCCCGCGACGCGCTGCTCGTCAAGGAGAAGGAGCTCATGAAGGCGGCGGACCACCTCGCCGCCGAACGCCGCCGGCTGCCGATGGTGCCCTTCACCAAGGACTACGCGTTCGACTCGGCCGACGGGACGCAGAGCCTGCTCGACCTGTTCGACGGCCGCCGCCAGCTGATCGTCTACCACTTCATGCTGCACCCGGGCGACAAGGCGGGCTGCCCCGGCTGCTCGCTGGTCCTCGACAACCTGCCGCACCTGGCCCACCTGCACGCCCGCGACGTCACGCTCAAGGTCGTCGCGCCCGCCACCCTGGCCGAGATCGAGCGGTACAAGGCACGGATGGGCTGGGACGTGCCGTGGTTGTCCGCGCACGGCAGCGACTTCACCGAGGACTGCGGCGTCGGCTCCGGCTTCGGCGTCAGCGTGTTCCTGCGCGACGGCGACCGGGTCTACCGCACCTACTTCACCACCGGGCGCGGCGGCGAGATGTTCCTCGCCTCCCACCGCTACCTCGACGTCACGCCGCTCGGCCGCCAGGAAGCCTGGGAAGAGGAGAGCCGCGGCGACGACGCGCCCAGCTCGTGGTGGCGGCGCCACGACGAGTACTGAAAGTTTCTCCGGCGCGCGTGTCCGGTCCGCGTCCGCGGCTCCGACCTCCTCGGTCAGCCCACCAGGAGGAGAGGCAAATGCGCGAGATCGTCCACATGGTCCACACTTCGCTCGACGGCTGCGTCGAAGGCCCGAACGGCGAGTTCGACTGGCCGGTGCTGGGCCCGGAGCTGTCGGCCTACTCGCAGCAGGTGACCGCGCGCTGCGGCGAGTTCGCCTACGGGCGGAAGGTCTGGGACATGATGTCCGCGTACTGGCCGACCGCCGAGTCGATCTCGGACCACCCGCACGACATCGCGTTCGCCCCGGTCTGGCGGGCGACGCCGAAGGTGGTGTTCTCGCGGACGTTGGAGAAGGCGGACTGGAACACCCGCGTCGTCGGCGGTGACCTCGGTGCGGCGGTGGCGGCCCTGAAGGCCGAACCGGGCGAGGACGTGCTGCTGATGGGCGGCGCGGAACTGGCCGCGGAGCTCACCGCCCGCGGCCTGATCGACGAGTACCAGGTGTTCGTGCACCCGGTCGTCCTCGGCGGCGGCAAGCGGCCGTTCGCCGAGGGCACCGCGCGCCTCGGCCTCACCCTGGCGCAGTCGCGCGTCTTCGACGACGAGGTCGTGCTGCTGCGCTACCGCCGTGCGTGAGCGGCGCCGGGCCCGGGGGGTCCCCCGGGCCTTGGCTCCGCCACCGTCAGCGCGCGTTGGCCGCCCGCAGCGCGATCCACTGCCGCATCGCGTACTCGACCAGCGTGATCAGGGTCTGCTTGGTCGACTCGCGGTCCCGCGCGTCACAGCGGACGATCGGGATGTTCGGGTCGATCGACAGCGCCTCGCGGACGTCGTTGATGTCGTGCTCCAGCACGCCGTCGAACGTGTTGATGCCGACGATGTACGGCAGCCCGCGGTCCTCGAAGAAGTCGATCGGCGCGAACGAGTCGGCCAGCCGGCGGGTGTCGGCCAGTACCACCGCGCCGATGGCGCCGCGGACCAGGTCGTCCCACATGAACCAGAACCGCTGCTGCCCGGGCGTGCCGAACAGGTACAGGATCAGGTCCGCGTCCAGCGAGACGCGGCCGAAGTCCATCGCCACCGTGGTCGTCGACTTGCCCGGCGTGTGGTCGAGGTTGTCGACCCCCACGCTGGCGTCGGTCATCATCGCCTCGGTGGTCAGCGGCACGATCTCCGACACCGACCCGACGAACGTCGTCTTCCCCGCGCCGAAGCCGCCGGCCACCACGATCTTGGCGGAGGTCATGGTCGGGGGCGCGGTGTCCCGCGGTGCCTTAAAGCCGACGGAGTCCACTCAAAACCCTTTCCATCAACACCAGATGTGCCTCGGCGCCGTCATTGCCCGTAATCGTCTTGTGCACCGTGACCAGCCCCGCGTCGGCCGCGTCGCTGATCAGCACCCGGGCCACGCCCAGTGGCACCCGCAGCGCCGAAACGATCTCGGCGACCGAACGGGGGGTCCGGCACTCTTCCATGATCGAGATGCACTCGATCTGCTCCGCAGCCACTTCGGGGAAGCCACCGGTGGCAGCGTAGTCCTTCGCGGAGATCAGTGTCTCCAGCTCCAGGGCGTAATTGGCCTTGGTGCGGCCGCCGGTCAGCGCGTACGGCCGGACGATCGCCGTCAGCTCCTCCGGCGCGGGCGGCGGCTCGAACACCGCGGGCATGACGAATTCGCCGCTGGGCGGGCCGGGGTCGAACAGCCCACCCGGCCTGGGACTGTCCCCGTCGGTACTGCCGGGGGGCGAGACTAAAGAGGTCACACGATCTCCTTGGTCGGCCGACGGCGCGGGCGCCGGCGGATCCGCGGCCGCGTGCGCACCGGCGGCCGGGGGTTGCGGGGACTCCTTGCTCTTCTTGCGCTTCCGGCGGGCACGGCCGGAATCCAGCGTGAACCCGTTGAGGACGTCGGCGAACGTGCCGTCGTCCCCACGCCCGGCGGGGCGGTGCCCCCCGGGTGGTTCGCCGTCGAATCCGGACCCCGTGCTCATCGCGCCATCATCCCACCGGTTCGCCGATCAGCGACCCCCCGGAGCCCTGGAGCTGGGCGCGCAGCTCCGGGGTGAGGATCTGACCGACCCGGTCGACGAGCATCGTCATCTCGTAGGCGACCTGCCCGATGTCGCAGTTGGGGGCGGCGAGCACGGCCAGGCACGAGCCGTCGCTGATCGACATCAGCACCATGATGCCCAGCTCCATCTCGACGACGGTCTCGTTGACCGCGCCTGCCTCGAAGCACCGGGCCGCGCCCTGGGTGAGGCTGACCAGCCCGGACGCGACCGCGGCGAGCTGGTCGGCCCGGTCGAGCGGGAGCCGGTTCGACGCGGTCAGCAGCAGGCCGTCCGCCGAGACGACCACGGCGTGCGCCACGCCGGGCACCCGCTCCGCGAAGTCGTTCACCAGCCAGCCGAACTGGTTCTGCGTCGGCTGCGCGCTACTCGGCGAGGTCATTCACCCTCCAAGGTCTCGTGGTTGGTCTCGGCCGCCTGTGCGGTGCGGTGGCGTCCGCGCTCGATGCCCTGCTGGAAGCTCCGCAGGCGGCCGCGCACGTCGTGTGCGTCCCGTTGTGGTCGGGGGGCCGTGGCCCCGGTGGACGGTCCGGCGCTGCCCGGGAGCAGCTGCTCCCCGCGACGGCGCCGGGGCAATCCTGCCGAAGTGAAGGTGGAGGGTACCGACTGGGACACCGCTTGCACCGCGCGCCAGCCGTCGTCGGTGCCGAAGTTCCACTCGGTGGTGGCCTCGACGGCGGTCTCTTCGCGGCGCGGAGCGGGCGTCTCCGGTGGCTTCCGGGCGGGCAGCGCGGCCGGCGGGACGGCGGGACGGCCGTTGGCGACCGGCAGCTGCCCGGACTCCTGGAAGACGCCGGGCGGACGGCCGGAGGGCTGCGGGAGGGCGGGCCGCGGGAGGGTGCCGGAGGTGGACTCGGTCGCCGGACGACGGCTGGGCAGCGCGCCGCCCGCCGGGGGCCGGGTGCTCGTCTCGTCCGGCGGCGTGGTGGCTTCCGGCGCCTGCCGGGCGGTCGCCTGCTGCGGTGCGGCCTGCTCCGGTTCCGGCTCGGCCGCACCCGGCTGCTGCGGGACGGCCTGCTCGGCGGCACCCGGCTGCTGCGGGGTGGCCGGCGCCGCCGCCTGCCGGCCCGTGGCCGGGCTCTGCTCGGCCGCCGGCTGGGGCCGGAACTGCTGCGCGGCCTGCGACGCGTCCGTGCCCTGGCCCGCCTCCGCACCCTGCCCGGCCGCCGGCTGCGGCCGGAACTGCTGGGTCACCTGCGAGGCATCCGCACCCTGACCGGCCGCCTCCGCACCCTGCGCGGCGGCCGGCTGCGGCCGGAGCTGCTGCGCGGCCTGCGACGCGTCCGCACCCTGCCCCGCCGTCTTCGCGCTCTGCTCGGCCGCCGGCTGGGCCTGCTGGGCCGCCTGGCCCGCCGACTGGGCCGTGCCAAGGCCCGGGCCCACCGGCGTCCCCGGTGTCGTCGGCTGGGCCGGGCGGGACCGCTGGGCCGCCGTCTGGCGGCGGCCGCGGGTCACGCCCTGCTGGAAGCTGCTCAAGCGGCCGCGGACGTCCGCCGGGTCGCGGACCGGGAGGTCCGGGCGCGGCGGGGCCGGCTGGGGGGCCGCCGGGACGGCCGGGGTGGCGCTGCCCGGAAGGAGCTGCTCGCCGCGGCGGCGGCGCGGAAGGCCCGCGTCCGTGAACGCCGTCGGCTCGGCCTTCTTCGTCACCTCCTGGACCGTGCGGAAGTTCTCGTCGCTGGCGAAGTCCCAGCTGCGGCGCTCCTCCGGCGGCGTCTCCTGTGCGGCGGCCGGCTCTTCCTCGGAGGCGGCCGGCTTGTCCTCGCGGAACCAGGCCGACAGCATCTCGTCGAAGATCGGCGTCGTCTCGGAGCGGTCCGGGGCCGGGGCCGGCGGGGGCGGCTCCTGCCCCGCGGTCGCCTCCTGCCACCAGTCGCTGAGCGTCGTCTCGTTGGCCGTGAACAGGTCCTTGCCCGCCGGCAGGTCGTCCGCGCGCGGCGGGCGGCCCGGCAGCGGCAGCACCGCGGGCAGCTGCGGCAGGGCCGGGCGCTGCGGCGGGACGTCGTCGTCCTTCTCGATCGGGGCGAACAGCGCCGTCCCGGAGATCTCCAGGTCCGACGGCGGGCGCACGCCGGACAGCCCGGCCAGGTCGCTCGCCGACGGCCACCGCTCCTCGCCCATCGCCGGCTGCTGCGGCACCACCGGCCGCGGGCGGGACGAGCCGTTGACCGGGCGGCGCGGCAGCCGGTTGCCCGCCGCCGGGCTCGCCGGGTGCTGCTGGAGGGCGCCGATCGGGCCGGTCGCCGGGCCGTCGGTCACCGGCATCACCAGCTCCGGCGGGACGACGACCGTGGCGCGGACGCCGACGATGTCCTTGCCGCCGTGCAGCGACACCCCGATCCGGTGCCTGCTGGCCAGCCTGCCGACGACGAACAGGCCCATCCGGCGCGACGTCACCAGGTCGACCGACCCGGCCTCGGTCAGCCGGGTGTTCGCCTCGATCACCTCGCACTCGTTCATCCCGATGCCCTTGTCGAGGATGTCGATCTCGAGCGAGCCGTTCTCGCCCAGCCGGGAGGCCACCGTCACGCTGGTCTCCGGCGCGGAGAACGCCGTGGCGTTGTCCAGCAGCTCGGCGACCAGGCGCATCAGGTCGCTCGCCGCGTACCCGACGATCCGGGCCGGGGGCGGCGGCTGGACCTGGACGCGCTGGTACTGCTCGATCTCCGACACCGCCGCGCGCAGCATGTCGGTGGTGCCCACCGGCTTCCCGGACCGGCGGCCCGGCTCGGCACCCGAGAGCACCATCAGGTTCTCGTTGTTGCGCCGCATCCGGGTGGCGAGGTGGTCGAGCTGGAACAGCGTCGCCAGCTGATCGGCGTCCTCCTCGTCCCGCTCGAGCTGCTCGATCAGCTGCAGCTGCCGCTGCACCAGGCTCTGGCTGCGCCGCGACAGGTTGACGAAGACGCTGCCGTAGCCGGTGCGCATCGCGGCCTGCTCGGTCGCCAGCCGCAGCGCCTGGTGGTGCACCTTGTCGAAGGCCCGCGCCACCTCGCCGACCTCGTCGTCGGTGTGCACGCCGACCGGCTGGACGTCGGTGCCCTGCGCCCGGCCCTCCTGGATGTTGCGGACCGCCTCCGGCAGCGCGGTCTCGGCGACGTCGAGGGCGCTGCGGCGCAGCACCTTCAGGGAGCGCAGCAGCTGGCGGGTGATGAGGAAGACGACCGCGACGGCCAGCACCATCGCGGCGAACAGCAGCACCGCGAGCAGGCCGGCCCCGCTGCTGGAGTCGTCGACCAGGTCGGCGGCGGTCTGCGACGCCGACGCGCCGAGCCGGTCGGCGAGCCGGCCGATCTGCGTGTGCATCGCCGAGGAGGCGGCGGCCCAGTCCGCGGCCGGCAGCGCGCGGAAGGCGTCGTCGACCGCGCCGCTCTGGGCGTTCAGCACCGTTTCGACCATCCGGGCCCGGCTCTGGGCCTGGGCGCCTTCGGCGATCGCGGCGAAGTCGCGCTGCAGCGAGTCGCCCGCCGCGGAGCGGAAGTCGACGAGCCGGTCGGCGAGCCGCAGCTCGGCGGCGCGCAGGGTGGCCAGCTCGCTCGGCGTCAGCCCGGCCCGCCCGATGCCGTAGGAGACGAGGGCCTGGCTGAGCGACACCTGCTCGCCGGCCACCAGCAGTTCGTGCAGCCCGGCGGGCAGGCCGCCGAGGGTACCGTCACCGGCGCCCGCGGTGGCCGCGGTGTCGAGGCTGATGAGGGACCCGGTGAGCGCGGAGTACGCCGTGATGGCCTGCGCGGGGTCGAGCTGGCCGCCGTCGACCTGGCGGCGCAGGAAGGCGAGGTTGCCGACCTGCGCCGACGCCGCGCCCGCGGCCCCGGACACGCCGGGCTCGACCTCGGCCGCGCGGGCCTGCTCCGCGGTGAACGGGCCGGTCGCGGCGTCGGTGGCTTTGCGCGCCGCGGCCAGCTCGGGGGTGCCGCCGACGGTGCCGGCGGTCAGCATCGCCGAGGTGACCGTGCGCTCCTGCTGGAGGGCGGCGGTCAGCGTGCGCACCCCGCCGCCGAGCGCGACCAGCCGGTCGAGCCGCTGGTACTCGTCCGAGCGGCCGACCTGGGCCGCGATCGTCGCGACGCCCAGCACGAGGGCGAGGACGATGGGCACGACCGTGACGGCCGAAAGCTTGACGGGCAGGCTCCAGTCGCGCCACTGCACCAGCGCGCGCCACACGGCCTTCCCCTTCGACCGCCGGGGCGCTCGGCCGAGCAGTTCCCCGACGGGCACCTGACCTTCTCCTGCAACGGTCACGTGAGTGACTCCCTGTCCGGCGTCATGGATCCGCGTCGGCGGCGCGGCGTCCCGGTGCGCGACGGGCCGGACGGCCGTGCCGCCCCCGCCCTGCCGCTTCCCCGGCGCCCTCGCTCGTCCCCGGCAGCCCGGCCGTCCGTGCGCCCGTTCCCGGGCAGGCACCGCCTCGCCGTCCCGTGCCCGGCGCGCTGCCGCGCGGGACTATGCACGTGCATGTCGCAAGTTGCGTTGTGCACGGTGGTCGAGATCAACTTTATCGGTGCCAATCGATCGCTGCGGTCAGCTGGGCCAAAGAATCGTACCCCCGATGCCGTGCCGGTCAATTGTCTTCCCCGTTCGGGCGCTGACCTGCGAAAAGTGCTTTCGCGACCGGACACCGGCCACGACATTCCACCGCAGTGCCCGCTAAGAGGCAATTCCGGTTACCGGACTGTGCACCCGGCGCATCCGGTCGTCACCCGATTAGCCCAGACAGGCTAGCAGCATCCCTCGGTCGATCTACACTCGGTACCACCAACGGGTGGGTCAAGTCTCAAGATGTGCCCGATGTTGTGGCGTTGCGCGTTCCCCGGCCCCGACCTGGTGATTTCTTTCGAAACCCTACACTGACCAGTGGATCTTCACCGGCCGTGGGACCCTTCGCACCACCCGCGAGCAGGATCAAGTCGGCAATTCGGCTACTTTCGGTGACCGCCTCGGCAAATCGACCAGCCGTGTTAGCCCGTTTGCCCTAACGGACTTCGTCCCCGACAACGACGAGTCACAATTCTTTGGAGCATTACCGGAGTTCTCCGGAGTGCGTTGTCGCCGGTCACGCTTTCGATGTGTTCGACAGGAAAACGAATACCGCCCCGCGAACCGACCGGACGGTCCGGCCACTTCGGCAGCCGCCGGATGGCGTAGTTACGATGTGCCCTCGCAGTCCGCAAGGGCGGCCCGGCACCCCTGCCCCGCAGGCGCCCCGGGGCCCGCCGCCACGGAGGCACTCTGCCGGAGGCACCCATGTACGACGTAGCGCGGCCCGCGCCGGGCAACGCCCTCGAGGAGACGAGCCGGTTCCCGGTCCTGCCCGCCGGGTCCGCCCCGGCCGGGGCGCCGCCCCGCCGGCCCGCCGCTCCCCCGGAGCCCGACTACCCCGCGATCCAGGCCAGCCCGGAGTTCGTCTCGCTGCGACGCCGGTTCCGCGGCTTCGTCTTCCCGCTGAGCTTCGCCTTCTTCGCCTGGTACATGACGTACGTGCTGCTGGCCGCGTACGCGCACGAGTTCATGAGCCGCAAGGTGTTCGGCCAGGTCAACGTGGGGATCCTGCTCGGACTCGGCCAGTTCGCCAGCACCGCGCTGATCACCTGGTTCTACCTGCGCTACGCGCGCCGCCGGCTCGACCCGCGGGTCGCCGAGCTGCGGGCGCGCGCGGGCCTCGTGGACGGGAAGCGCCGATGACCGCGCTCGCCGCGGGTGGGACGGCCACCAGCAACCCCGTCGTCAACACCGTCGTGTTCGCCCTCTTCGTGGCGATCACCCTGTACGTCGTCTACCGGGCCGGCAGCCGGAACACCTCGACGTCGGACTACTACGCCGCCGGCAGCGCCTTCACCGGCCGCCAGAACGGCATCGCGCTGTCCGGTGACTTCCTCTCGGCGGCGTCCTTCCTCGGCATCGCGGGCGCGATCGCCGTGCACGGCTACGACGGCTTCCTGTACTCCATCGGCTTCCTGGTCGCCTGGCTGGTCGACCTGCTGCTGATCGCCGAGCTGACGCGCAACACCGGCCGGTTCACCATGGGCGACGTCATCAGCTTCCGGATGAAGCCGCGCCCGGTCCGGGCCGCGGCGGCGACGTCGACCCTGGTCATCTCGCTGTTCTACATGCTGGCCCAGATGGCGGGCGCCGGCGGCCTGGTCGCCCTGCTGCTCGACATCCACACCCGGCTCGGGCAGGCGCTGGTGATCGGCGTGGTCGGCCTGGTCATGGTGCTGTACGTGCTGGTCGGCGGGATGAAGGGCACCACGTGGGTGCAGATCATCAAGGCCGGCGTGCTGATGCTCGCCGTCGTGCTGATGGCGGTGTTCCTGCTCGGCAAGTACGGCTTCAGCTTCTCGAACCTGCTCCAGGCCGCCACCGAGAAGAGCCCGCTGGGCGGGCACCTGCTGGAACCGGGCGGCTCCTATGGCAAGGACGACACCACCAAGCTCGACTTCGTGTCGCTCGCGCTGGCCCTGGTGCTCGGCCTCTCTTCGCTCCCCCACCTCTTGATGCGCTTCTACACGGTGCCGAACTCCCTGGAGGCGCGCCGCTCGGTCGTCTGGGCCACCGTGTGCATGCTCGTCTTCTACGCGTGCACGCTGGTGATCGGCTTCGGCGCGGCCGCGCTCGTCGGCTCGGACGAGATCAAGAGCGCGCCGGGCGGGGAGAACTCGGCCGCGCCGCTGCTGGCGCTGCACATCGGCGGGACGCTGCTGCTGGGCGTGATCGCCGCGGTGGCGTTCGCGACGATCCTCGCGGTGGTGGCCGGGCTGACGATCACCGCGTCGGCCTCGTTCGCCCACGACGTCTACGCGAACATCTTCAAGCGCGGCAAGGCCGAGCCGGCGGACGAGGTCCGGGTGGCGCGGCTGACCGCGATCGCGGTGGGCGCGCTGGCGATCGTCGGCGGGGTGCTGGCGAACGGGCAGAACGTCGCGTTCCTGGTCGCGCTGGCGTTCGCCGTGGCCGCGTCGGCGAACCTGTCGACGCTGCTGTACTCGTTGTTCTGGAAGCGGTTCAACACCACCGGCACGCTGTGGGGCATGTACGGCGGCCTGATCGCCTGCCTGCTGCTGGTGCTGTTCTCGCCGGTCGTCTCGGGCGCGCCGGACTCGATCTTCAAGAGCATCGACTTCGCCTGGTTCCCGCTGAAGAACCCGGGTCTGGTGTCGATCCCGTTCTCGTTCCTGTGCGGGTTCGTCGGGACGCTGGTGGGCCGGCCCAAGGCGGACGCGGAGAAGCAGGCCGAGATGGAGGTCCGCTCGATGACCGGCATCGGGAGCTGAGCCACGGGCGGCCTGCGTCAGGCGCGCAGGCCGTCCAGGATCACCTCGAGCACGCGCTCGCCGTCCTCCGGGCTGCAGTTGCGCACGGCCATCCCGGCGCCGTGCCCCAGCCGGAGGACGTCGGCGCCGACGACGTCCGGCCGGACCAGCCCGGCCTCCTGCGCCGCTTCGACGAGCACCCCCGTCGCTTCGCGAAGCCGCTTCTGGCAGTACAGGAACGTCTCCGACCCGGAGTCGATCGACTCCTTGAGGATCGTCGCCAGCTTGTGCCGCTCGACGACCCAGGTGACCTGGGCGCGCAGCCACGCCTCGAGGGCCTCCCACGGCGGCAGCTCCTCGTGCAGGGCGAACGCGCGGTCGGCGAGCACCGTGATCTCGTCGCGGTAGACCGCCTCGAAGAGCTTCTCCCGCGTGGGGAAGTGCCGGTAGAGGGTGCCCGCGCCGACGCCGGCCTTCTTGGCGACGTCGTCCAGCGGCACGTCGGCGCCCTGGGTGGTGAAGAGGTCGTTCGCCGCCGCGACGATGCGCTCGTAGTTGCGGCGCGCGTCCGCGCGCATCGGACGCTCCGTGTCCGGCATCCCGGCCTCCTCAGGTAACCGGAGAGATTCTCCGAATTCACTTGCGCATCCGGAGACACTCTCCATATTATCGGATCGCCCGCAAGTGGAGAACCTCTCCGCTTCTCTTCTTACTCCTCGGGGGAGTATTCCTTGTCGCAACAGACGCTCGACCGCGCGCCCGCACCGGCGCGCCCCCACCGCAGCGGGCTGGTCCTGGCGATCATCCTGACCTGCCAGCTCATGCTCGTCCTCGACGCGACCGTGATGAACGTCGCGCTCCCGCGCATCCAGTCCGAACTGGGGTTTTCCGCCACCGGCCTGTCCTGGGTGATGACCGCCTACAGCCTCGTGTTCGGCGGTCTGCTGCTGCTCGGCGGCCGCGCGGGCGACCTGTTCGGGCGGCGGCGCATGTTCGTCGCGGGCGTCACCGTGTTCACGCTCGCGTCACTGGCCGGCGGCCTCGCCGACTCGGCCGCCCTGCTCATCGCCGCCCGTGTCCTGCAGGGGGTCGGGGCCGCCATGGCGGGCCCGAGCACGCTGGCCCTGGTGACCACGACGTTCACCGAGGCCAAGGCGCGGGTCCGCGCGCTGGCGCTGTTCTCCGCGATGTCCAGCGGCGGCTTCGCGATCGGCCTGATCGTCGGCGGCCTGCTCACCGAGTGGATCTCGTGGCGCGCCGCGCTGTTCATCAACGTCCCGTTCGGACTGGCGATCGCCGTGCTCGCGCCGCGGTTCGTGGCCGAGCCCGAACGCCGTCGCGCGCACCTGGACCTGCCCGGCGCGATCACCGGCACCCTGGGCGTCGGCTCGCTCGTGTTCGCCTTCACCCACGCCGCGTCCGACGGCTGGGGCAACGCGGTGACGCTCGGCTCGCTCGCCGCCGGCCTGGTGCTGCTCGCCGGCTTCGTCGCCATCGAAGCCCGGACGGCGCTGCCGCTGGTGCCGCTGCGGCTGTTCGCCGACCGCAACCGCAGCGCGGCCTACGTCAACTTCTTCCTCGGCCCGATGGCGATGATGTCGATGTTCTTCTTCCTGACCCAGTTCATGCAGGACATCCGGCACTTCGCGGCCCTGGCGACCGGGTTCGCGTTCCTCCCGATGGCGGCGCTGATCTTCACGATGAGCCGGCTCGTGCCGCGGCTGCTCCCCCGCTACGGGCCGAAACCGATGGCCGTCACCGGCTCGCTCCTGATGGTCTCCGGCGTCGTGTGGCTCTCGTTCCTCACCACCGGCAGCACGTACTTCCCGGCGCTGCTGGGGCCGCTGCTGCTGATGGGGCTCGGCGCCGGGCTGTCGTTCGCGCCGCTCAACGTGATCGTGATGGCAACAGTGCCGGGCGAGGACGCGGGCGCCGCGGGCGGCGTGCTGCAGACGATGCAGCAGGTCGGCAGCACGCTGGGGCTGGCCGTCCTGGTGACGGTGTTCGGCTCGGTCACCCGCTCGGCGGCCACGACGGGCGCGCAGCTGACGGTCGACGGCATGACGGCGGCGTTCGCCACGGCCGCGGCGTTCGCGGCCTGCACGGTGCTGGTGGCGTTGACGTTCCGCCGCGTTACAGCTTCTGCCCGGCCTTGACCTTGTGCGTCACCCGGCGCTCGACGAGGAACGAGACGAACGGGACGCAGCCGGCCAGCAGCACGAGCACGGTGCCCTTGATCGACCAGCGGGCCTTGATGGCCAGGTCGATGGTGAGCACGAGGTAGATCATGTAGAGGACGCCGTGGATCGGCGAGTAGACCGCGGACGGCGTCGGGTTGCCGAAGGCGTACCGCAGCACCATGACGAAGCAGAGGCCGAGCAGGCCGACACCGGTGACGTAGGCGGCGGTGCGGAAGCGGACCAGGGGGCCGGCGAGCGGGGCGGCGGTGCGGGCGCCTTCGGTGCTGGTGGTCATCGGGTGGTCCTCACTCTTGCTCACTCTGCTGCCTGCTCGTCGCGGGCGTGCAGTTCACGCAGGTAACGGTTGTAGGCGGCCAGTTCCGCGTCCTCGTCCGTGACGGGAGTGCCCGGGGTGCCCGGGGTGTCCGGGCGGGGACGCGGGGCGGGCACCTCGGGCTTCACGGCGGCCGGTTCGGGGGGCTCGCTTTCGGCTTTCTGCCGGAGTTTGCGGATCCGCCAGAACATGAAGGCCGGGAAGAGCCCGAACAGCGGCCACTGCAGGACGTAGCCGAGGTTCTGGAAGGTGCCGTTCGCGGAGGTGAAGCGGTCCCACTGCCACCAGGCGAGCCCGCAGCAGACGAGCAGGCTCACCAGGCAGGTCGCGACGATCGCGATCCGGCGACCCCAGGGGGAGCCGACCGGCGGGTGAGGGTCTGGCACGAGTCGACGCTAGCACTGGCCGGCTGAGAGCTGTCGCGCGGTCGTGGCCGGGGTGGCCGGGCTCTCAGCGCAGGTCGCGGCCCGGGCGAACGGCAGCAATCCCCAATCCGGGGCGGTTGTGGACAGCTCGGTCACCCGGCAGCGGATTCCGGTTCTTCGTCGGCGGGCGCCGATAGAATGGATCCGGGGTCAGCCCCCAGGGATCGGGTGGGGCTCGTCTGGTTACGGGTGGCCCCGCGAAACGACCCGGAGTGACCTCAGCCCTGCTTGCGCGCCGCCTGGGCGGCCTTCGCGTACCCGTCCGCCAAGCCGAACACCTTCTGCGCGTACTCCGTCGAGTTGTTGTACGACAGGATCCCGGCCCACCACCCGCTCGGGCTCGCCATGTCCCGCCCGCCCGCGCACAGGTACCGCGCCGCCGCCAGGGCCGCGTCGTCGATCTGCTGCGGGTCGCCCAGGCCGTCGCCGTTGCCGTCCGAGGCCCACTTGCGCCACGTGCTCGGGATGAACTGCATCGGGCCCACCGCGCGGTCCACACTCGGGTCGCCGTCGTAGCGGCCGCCGTCCGTGTCGCCGATGGCCTGGACCCCGGCCGAGCCGTCGAGGGGTACGCCGATGATCGGCTTGGACGGGCGGCCGTCCGCGCCGAGGACCGCGCCCGCGTACTGGCCGTGGTTCGACTCGATGCGGCCGATGCCGGCCAGTGTCGCCCAGGAGATCTTGCAGCCCGGCTGGTCCGCGCGCATCGCCAGCTCCGCGTTGCCGTACGCCTGCAGCGCCCGCGCCGGGACGCCGGTGGCCGCCGCGACCTGGGCCGCCCACTGGGACAGTGTCGCCGGGCCCGTCTCGCGGGGGCGGGCCTGCTGGGGTGATGTCTGCTGCTCGGCCCCGCCCGCCACCGCGCCGCCCGCCGGGGCGACCGAGCCGGGGCGGACGTCGGCCGCCTTGACCTGCAGGGCCGGGATTTCGGTGGTGGTCGGGCTCGCCTCGGGCGTCGAGGCCCGGGTGACGAGCCAGATCCCGCCGCCGGCCACGGCCAGCACGGCGAGGACCACGAGCAGCCGGGTGAGCACGGCCACGCCCGGAGCGCGCGGTGCCGGTGCGGCGGGGGCGGCTTCCTCGGCAGGAGCGCCGATCGGGTCGTCCTCGGTCTTTCCGGTCCTGGTGCGCACGAAACTCCGGTCCTCCAGCGTGTGTCGACACTCTGTCAACGAGCCCGCGCAGGTTAGCGTTACGCGGGCCGTCGCCATCGTCTCACCACGCCGGGTCACCCGGCCGAGTGGAAAACGTCTCGTCAGGCGGACTTCTGCTGCCGCGCGAGCCGCGCGACGCACCAGGCCGGGGCACTGCCGCGGCGCAGGTGCTGCAGGACGGTCATCGGGCCGAGCCGGCGGCTCAGGTCGGACGGCGCGAGGCCGGCCGCCCGGTAGTCGAGGGCGCGCTGGTCGAGCGGGCTGATGCCGGCGTCCCACCACTCCTCGGCTTCGGCGACGCCGCCGACCATCTGCCACCAGCCCGCGGCGGCGGTGAGGAGCTCTTCGGGCACCTCCGGCAGCCGGCTGCGCATCGCGGCCAGGTAGCCGGGGTCGGCCGACTCGACGGGGACGAACCGCGACTGGCCGGTCCGGGCGCGCTGGCCCGGAATGCCCGGCGCCTGCGCCGGAGCGTCGGCCAGCCACGCGGAAGCGATGCGGTCGACCTCCTGCTCCTCGGGAGTCCTCTCGCGCTCCGCGGCCCACTGCCGGATCAACGCGTCCACTCCGGGATCTCCGGTCATCCCTGCCTCCTATGTAGGTCCCCGACGGACAGGCCCTGACGCCTGTCCCACGCGGTGGTGCCGCACGCACCAACCTGCACCTTGCTGAGTGGAAACTGCCTGCGTACCGGGGTTCTCCGGGGGGATGGCGAACCACCCGATCACGCAATGTGAGCACCGTAGGGCCGGGGTGGTCCCCTTCGCCAGACCCCGGCTGGTACGAATTCGACGACCTGCGCGTTTTCGGCCGCAATCCACCCGGATGGTCGAGCGCCGGAGTCCGAAATCCGAGATTGGTGACACTGGGTGATTTACCGTCCGTTTGCACGCAGGGTAGTCACCGGCACCGCCCGTGGCGGTACCGGCACGGAGGAGCGCCAGGTCAGGAGAAGAGCGCCCGGAAGAACGTGACGATCGCTTCGGCGCCGTCCTTGAGCCAGCCGAGCACGCGGTGCACGAAGTCGGCGGACTGGGTGGGCTGGGTGATCAGGAGGAAGAGCACGAGCGCGACCACGCCCACGATGAGAATCTTCTTCACGCCGCCCGACATGTGCTTCCTCCCCGGCTCGCCGTCCCCGTCCTGGGAGTGGCCACCCCAATACTGTAGGGAAGGCGTCCACGGAAGACACCTCGATCGAACCAGGAGCGGCCATGTCCCGGAACGTGCTGGTGCAACGGGCCGACGCGGTGACGACGATCACCATCGACCGCCCGGCCGCCCGCAACGCCGTCGACGGGCCCACGGCGGCCGAGCTGGCCGACGCGTTCCGCGCCTTCGACGCCGACCCGGACGCGGCCGTCGCGGTGCTGACCGGGGCCGGCGGCGCGTTCTGCGCGGGTGCCGATCTCAAGGCGATCGGCACCGACCGGATGAACCGCACTCACCCGGACGGGGACGGCCCGATGGGGCCCACCCGGATGGCGCTCGGCAAGCCGGTGATCGCGGCGGTGCACGGGCCGGCCGTCGCCGGCGGGCTCGAGCTGGCGCTGTGGTGCGACCTGCGGGTGGCCGACACGACGGCGGTGTTCGGCGTGTTCTGCCGCCGCTGGGGCGTCCCGCTGATCGACGGCGGGACGGTCCGGCTGCCGCGGCTGATCGGCCAGTCCCGCGCGATGGACCTGATCCTCACCGGACGCCCGGTCGACGCGACCGAGGCCGTGGAGATCGGCTTGGCCAACCGGCTGGTCCCCGCGGGCGAGGCCGTCTCCGCGGCCCAGGAGCTGGCCCGGCAGCTGGCGGCGTTCCCGCAGGCGTGCCTGCGCGGCGACCGGCGGTCGGCACTGGCCCAGTGGGGCGAGTCCGAAGAGGACGCGCTGACCGCGGAGTTCGCCGCGGCCATGGGCACGGGCGTCCTGGCCGCCGAGGCGGTCGACGGCGCGGCCCGCTTCACCGCCGGCGAAGGCCGCCACGGCACCTTCACGTGATCCAAGGGTCGACTCGCG
This sequence comes from Amycolatopsis sp. Hca4, assembly GCF_013364075.1. Lineage (GTDB taxonomy): Bacteria > Actinomycetota > Actinomycetes > Mycobacteriales > Pseudonocardiaceae > Amycolatopsis. Next base: position 8,844,376 of record NZ_CP054925.1, on the reverse strand, counting down.
TGATCGGGGAGTCGACTCGCGTGATTGAAGGGTCGACACGGCCGGCGCTTCCGGTTTCGTCGTGTCGACCCTCCGATCACGCGTGTCGACTCCCCGATCACGCGTGTCGGCGTTCAGATCACGCGTGTTGACCGTTCTGTGATCGGGTGTGCTTCGACCGGGGGATGCGGGTGGCGCAGGCTTGCCGGTTCCGGTCAAGCGGCCGATAAGGTCGTCCGATGGATGACGACGGTGTCGGAGTCGAGCTGCGGCCGGTGGCCGAAGGCGACCTCGACCTCCTGGAGCGGCTGACCAACGATCCCGTCGCCGCCGGCGAGCACCAGTGGTTCGGCTGGCACGATCCCGGCTACCTGCGCCGCCGGTGGCTGGAGACCGGGATGCTCACCAGCGAGACCGGCATGCTCGTGCCGACGCTCGGCGGCCGCGTCCTCGGGCTCGTCTCCTGGCACCGCACCCGCACCGGGCCGGCGTCCTACTGCTGGAACATGGGCCTCGTCCTGGCGCCGGAAGCGCGCGGCCACGGCTACGGCACCGAGGCCCAGCGCCTGCTCGTCGAGTACCTCTTCGCCCACACCCAGCTCAACCGGGTCGAAGCGACGACCGAGGTCGGCAACCGCGCCGAACAGCGCTCACTCGAGAAAGCCGGCTTCACCCGCGAAGGCGTCCTTCGCGGCTACGACTTCCGTGACGGCGAGTGGCGCGACCACGTCCTTTACTCGGTCGTGCGCTCCGACCTGGCGAAGAACTAGGCGATCACCCCCGCCGACCGCAGCGCGTCGAAGTCCGTGACGCCCAGTTCGGCGAGCACCGCTTCGGTGTCCGAACCCTTGACGCGCGGGGCTTCCGGCGTGGCGGGCGGCGTCCGGTCGAACCGCGGCGCCGGCGCCGGCTGGACCATCCCGCCGATCTCGACGAACGTGCCGCGCGCCGCGTTGTGCGGGTGCGACGCCGCCTCGATGGGCGAGAGCACCGGCGTCAGGCACGCGTCGGTGCCTTCGGCGCGCGCGACGAGTTCGTCGCGCGTGTGCTTGGCGATCGCCCCGGCGACGATCTCGCGCAGGCGCGGCCACTGCGTCTTGTCGATGTGCAGCGGCAGCTCCGCCGGGTCCAGCTCCAGGACCTTGACCAGGTCGCCCCAGAACCGCATCTCGATCGCGCCGACGGCGACGTACTTGCCGTCCGCGGTCTCGTACGTGTCGTAGAACGGCGCGCCGCCGTCGAGCATGTTCTCGCCGCGCTCGTCCGACCAGAGACCGGCCGCCTTGATGCCGTGCAGGCTCGTGGTCAGCAGCGCCGCGCCGTCGACCATCGAGGCGTCCACGACCTGGCCGCGGCCGGACGTGTTCCGCTCGTACAACGCGGCCAGGATGCCCATCGCCAGCAGCAGCCCGCCGCCGCCGAAGTCGCCGACCAGGTTCAGCGGCGGCACCGGCCGCTCGCCCGCGCGCCCGATCGGTTCGAGGGCGCCGGCGATGCCGATGTAGTTGATGTCGTGGCCGGCCGCGCGGGCCAGCGGGCCGTCCTGGCCCCAGCCGGTCATCCGGCCGTAGACCAGCCGCGGGTTGCGGGCGTGCACGACGTCCGGGCCGAGCCCGATCCGCTCGGCGACGCCCGGCCGGAACCCCTCGATGAGGACGTCGGCGGTGTCGCACAGCTTCAGCACCAGTTCGACGCCTTCGGGCGTCTTGGTGTTGATGCCGGCCGACCGGCGGCCGCGGGCGAGCGGGTCGGTCCCGATGCCGAGCACGTCCTCCCCCGGCTGCGCGCGGTCGATGCGCACGACGTCGGCGCCGAGGTCGGAGAGGATCATCGTGGCGAAGGGCCCGGGCGCGAGACCGGCGAGCTCCACCACCTTCAGGCCGCTGAGCGGACCTGCCTTCATGAGCGGCACCTTTCAGAGCGAGCGGGAGATGATTTCCTTCATGATTTCGCTGGTGCCGCCGAAGATCCGGGAGATGCGGACGTCGGCCCAGGCCCGCGCGATCGGGTACTCGGTCATGTAGCCGTAGCCGCCGAAGAGCTGCACGCAGTCGTCGATCACCTTGTTGACGCGCTCGGTGGTCCACAGCTTCGCCATCGCCGCGCCCTGCACGTCCAGTTCGCCGCGCAGGTGGCGTTCGATGCACTGGTCGAGGAACGCGCGCGCCACCGCGGCTTCGGTCGCCGCCTCGGCGAGGGTGAACTTGGTGTTCTGGAAGGAGAAGATCGGCCGGCCGAACGCCGTGCGCTCCTTGGTGTATTCGAGTGTGAGGTCGACCGCCGCCTCCAGCCCGGCGACCGCGGTGACGGCGATGATCAGCCGTTCCTGCGGCAGCTGCAGCATCAGCTGGAAGAAGCCCTGGCCCTCGGCGTCGCCGAGCAGGTTCGCGGCGGGCACGCGGACGTCGTCGAAGAACAGCTCGGCGGTGTCCTGGCCCTTGAGCCCGACCTTGTCGAGGACGCGGCCGCGGCGGAAGCCCGGGGTGTCCGTCTCGACCACGACCAGCGAGACGCCCTGCGCGCCCGCGTCCGGGTCGGTCTTCACCGCGACGACGACGAGGTCGGCGTGGAACCCGTTGGTGATGAAGGTCTTGGCGCCGTTGATGACGTAGTGGTCGCCGTCGCGGACCGCGCGCGTCTTGATGCCCTGCAGGTCGGAGCCGGTGCCGGGCTCGGTCATCGCGATCGCGCCGACCATCTCGCCGCTGGCCAGCTTCGGCAGCCACTCGCGCTTCTTCTCTTCCGACGCGTAGGCGAGCAGGTAGTGCGCGACGATTCCGTTGTGGACGGTGACGCCCCACGCGCTGTCGCCGGCGCGCGCCTGCTCTTCGTAGAGGACGGCTTCGTGAGCGAAGGTGCCACCGCCGCCGCCGTACTCCTCGGGGATGGACAGGCACAGCAGGCCGACGTCGCCCGCCTTCGTCCACAGCTCGCGGTCGACCTTCTTCTCCGCCGCCCAGCGCTCCTGGTGCGGGACGGCTTCCTTCTGCAGGAACGACCGCGCGAGCTCGCGGAGGTCATCGAGCTCGGTCGTGCTCCACGAGCTCTTCGGCAGTTGCAGCGGCACGGGACCCTCCTGCTGGAAAACATTCCGATCAGCATGTAAGTTCTGCTCGGAATGTACATCCATTCCGTCCGGTAGGTAAAGCAGGGAGGCCGCGGTGACCGAGACGGCGCACCGGACCCAGGCGCAGCGGCGCGAACAGACCCGCACGGCACTGCTCGACGCCACCATCGACTGCCTGGTCGAGATCGGCTACGCACGCACGTCGGTGCAGGAGATCTGCGCCCGCGCGCGCGTGTCGAAGGGCGCGGTGCAGCACCACTTCACCGCGAAGGCCGAGCTGATGGCGGCCGCCGTGGAGCACCTGACGACGAAGCTGCGCCGCCAGCTCGCGGCCTCGCTCGACGACCTGCCGAGCGGCGGCAACGGGGTCGCCGCGGCGATCGACCTGCTGTGGGCCGGCTACTCCGGCACGCTCTCGACCGCCGTCACCGAGCTGTGGGTCGCCGCGCGCACCGATCCCGAGCTGCGGGCGGCCATCCGCCCGGTCGACCGCGCCCTCGGCCGGGCCACGCTGGAGCACGTCACCCAGGTCGCCGGCGAGCTCCCGCCGGAACGCGCGGAAATGCTGTTCTGGCTCACCGTGAACCTCACCCGCGGGCTGGCGCTGGACGCCGAGCTCGGCGGCGACCCGAACCGGCGACGGCAGCTGCTCGAGGAGTGGAAGCGCATCGCCGTCCTGCTCTACCAGGACGCCACCACTGCGCCGAGTTGACCAGCGCGGCCGCACCAGGGTGCTTTGCCCCTTATCCCGCAGGCCGATTCATGGTCCAATCCCCTCCGAACGAGGGGAGTTCCGATGACCGCCGCCCCGTACCCGTACTCCTACGGTCCGCCGCCCACGCCGCCGCCGGCCGACCCGGGTGCCGTCTTCCGGCTGTTCGCCGCGATCCTCGGTGTCCTCGCCGCGGCGCTGGTGATCGTCGGGTCGTTCCTGCCGCAGACGTCGTTCGAGCAGGTGGTGGACGACAAGACCGAGAGCAGCCAGACGGTCAGCGCGTGGTCGCGCTCGTTCGCGGTCGAGCCCACCGGCGAGGCGAAGAAGTTCTACGACCAGACCCACGTCGCCCGGTACGGCATCCCGCTCACCGCCGCCTCCGTCGTGTTGCTGGCCGGCGCCGGGCTGGCGCTCGCGGGCGCGCGCCGCTCGGCCGGGCCGGGCCTGCGTTCGGGCGCCCGGACGGCCCTGATCGCCGGGGCCGCCGGGGTGACCGCGGCCGTGTGGATGCTCGGCATAGACGTCTCGGCGACGTTGACCTACGAAACGGACGAAGGAACGGTCAAGTCGCACTACACGACCGGGATCGGGTTCTGGCTGCTGGTCGGCGGCGGGATCGTCGCCCTGCTGGCGCTGGTGTCCGCGGCGCTGGCCGGGCGGCAGGCGCCCGCCGCCCCGGCTGCGGCCGGGCCGCCGCCGGGGCCGTACCAGCAGCCGTCGCGGCCGTACCCGGTGCCGCCGCAGCAGCAGTACGCCCAGCCGTACCAGGGTTATCCGCCGTCGCAGCCGTTCCCCGCGCAGGCCCCGCAGACCGGCCCGCAGGCACCGCCCGCGTACGGCGGTCCGCCCTCGCAGCCGTTCCCGGCGCAGCAGCCGGGCGATCCCTACGGCGGCGCCACGCAGGCCCAGCCGCACCCGGCGCAGCAGGAACCGACCGAACCCAACTACCAGCTGCCGCCGCTGCACCCGCCCAATACGTGAATCTTATTCACATCACGCTGGACAACTGACGTACCGACGGTATGGTGTACTCGTCGGTAACCCCTGCGCGACGTCGCGCGGACTCCGCCGGAACGGAGACGTCATGACCAGCACGACCCCCGCGAACCCAGTCGAAGACACCACGTTGCCGCCCACCGTCGGCGGCGTCGCCGGGGCGCCCGGCGCGGCGCGGGCGGCCCAGCTCGTCGCCCGGGTGACCGGCGGCGCGGACTCGGCGCCGATCCGCATGCGGGCGCCCTTCACCGGGCTGCCGATCGCGACGCTGCCGCAGGCCACCGACGCCGACGTCCGCGCGGTGTTCGCCGGCGCGCGCACGGCCCAGCGCGCGTGGGCGGACCGCTCGCCCGCCGAGCGCGCCCGCGTGCTGACCCGCCTGCACGACCTGGTGCTCGCCCGGCAGGACGAGGTGCTCGACCTGGTCCAGGTCGAGGCGGGCAAGGCCCGGCTCGACGCGTTCGACGAGGTCAGCGCGACCGCGCTGGTCGCCGCCTACTACGGCAAGCACGCGCCGAAGATCCTCGCGCCCCGCCGTGTCGCCGGCGTCATCCCCGGCCTGACCCGCGCGGGCGAGGTCCGGCACCCCAAGGGCGTCGTCGGGATCATCTCGCCGTGGAACTACCCCCTCGCCCTGACCGCGATGGACGTCCTGCCGGCGCTGGCCGCGGGCAACGCCGTCGTGCAGAAGCCGGACAACCAGACCGCGCTTTCGGCGCTGTGGCTGCACGAGCTCGCCGAGGAGGCCGGGCTGCCCGCCGGGACCTGGCAGATCGTGCTCGGGCGGGGCTCGAAGATCGGCACCGCGCTGGTCGAGGAGTCGGACTACCTGTGCTTCACCGGGTCCACGCCGACCGGCAAGGAGCTGGCCGGGCAGGTGGCGAAGCGGCTGACGTCGTACTCGCTGGAACTCGGCGGCAAGAACCCGATGGTGGTGCTGCCCGACGCCGACGTCGCGAAGGCGGCGACGGGTGCGGTGACGGCGTGCTTCTCTTCGGCGGGCCAGCTGTGCGTGTCGGTCGAGCGGATCTACGTCCACGAGGACATCCGCGACGAGTTCACCCGCGCGTTCGTCGCCCGGACCGCGGCGCTGCGGCTCGGCGGCGCGCTGGACTACCAGGCCCAGATGGGTTCGCTGACGTCGGAGGAGCAGCTCGCGGCGGTGTCGAAGCACGTCGAGGACGCCCGCGCGAAGGGCGCTTCGGTGCTCACCGGCGGCCGCGCGCGGCCCGACCTGGGCCCGCTGTTCTACGAGCCGACGGTGCTTTCGGGCGTCACGCCGGACATGCTGCCGTTCGCGGAGGAGACGTTCGGGCCGGTCGTCTCGATCTACGGCTACACCGACGTCACCGAGGCGATCGAGCGGGCCAACGACACGCCGTTCGGGCTCAACGCCAGCGTCTGGTCCCGCAACGGCCGCGCGGGCTGGGAGGTCGCGGCCCGGCTGAAGGCCGGGACGGTCAACGTGAACGAGGGCTACGCGGCGACGTTCGGCAGCGTCGGCGTCCCGATGGGCGGGATGAAGGACTCCGGCGTCGGCCGCCGCAACGGCGCCGAGGGCCTCCTGAAGTACACGGAGTCCCAGTCGATCGCCCTCCAGCGCGGCCTCGCCCTCCGCCCGCCGCGCGCGGTCCCCGGTTCGCTGTGGTCCCGAGGCATGACCCTGGGCCTCAAAGCCCTCCGCCGCCTCCCCCGCTGACTTCCCAACCCGTAACTCGCGTGATCCGGGCCGGAACTCGCGTGATTGCCGCCGTCACGGCCCGAATCACGCGAGTTACGGCCTCGATCACGCGAGTTACGGCTTCCGTCACGCGTGTTCGGCGGTGGGAGCGGTGAGGAGGCCACGGTCGTAGGCGATGGCGACGGCTTCCGCGCGGCGGCTGGCGCCCAGCTTGGCCATCACGCGGGAAAGGTGGACGCTCACCGTTTTTTCGCTGATGTAGAGCTCTTCGCCGACCTGGCGGTTCGTGCGGCCCAGCGCGACGCGTTCCAGGACGTCGCGCTCGCGGTCGGTCAGCGGGTCGGTGACTGTGCGGGCCGGGGCCGCCGGTTCGACGCCGTCGAGCTCGACGCGGGCGCGGTGGGCGAGGTCGCGGACGGCGTCGCGCAGCGGGATCGCGCCGAGCCGGACCGCCACCGCGTGGGCCGCTTCGAGGGCCGCTCCCGCGTCGGCGTCCGCGGCCAGGCGGGCTTCGGCCTCGTGCCAGCGGCAGACCGCCTGCTCGTAGACGGCGCCGTAGCCGAACGCCTCCGCCGCGACCGCCCACTTCTCCGCGTCGCCGCGACCGGACAGGCAGCTCGCCGCCGCCTCCAGGCGGGCCAGCCACGCGCGGCCCTCCGGCCCGAGCGTTCCCGAGCGCGGCTGGCCGACGACCGCGCACATCCGGCCGTGCGCCAGGAACCGCTCGCCGGCCGCCACCGCGGCTTCGGCCCCGGCCTGGTCGCCGTGGACGCGGGCGTCGGCGGCCAGCCTCGCCGCGGCGGACACGCCCAGCGCGGCCACCCGGATGCCGGCCAGCAGGCCGGGCTCGATCCGCTCCAGCCAGCCGATCAGGTCTTCGGTCCGGCGCACGGCTCCGGCGTGGTCGCCGCGCCAGTACGCCAGCTCGATCCCGGCGCCGCCGGCCGCCAGTGGGATCTGCATGTCCGCCGCCCAGTGCTGCCGCAGCCCGCCGAGCAGCTTCTCGCCCTCGACGAACCGGCCGCGGGCGACGACGAACAACGACCAGTTGGCCAGGATCCGCGCGGCCACCGCGCTGGACACCCCGCGCCCGGCGCGGCCGGCGCTCTCGTCCGGCCAGTCGCCCATCAGGTAGCGCAGCATCAGCTGCCGCGCCCGCAGCTCCAGCCCGTAGACGCTCCAGCTCAGCCCGGTTTCTTCCGCGCGGGCGACGCCGTGCGAGGCGTGCTCCAGCGCTTCGGCGAACTCGCCCTGGTCGTCGTGGCTCAGCGTGAGGAAGTAGGTCGCGCGGATTTCGGTGTTGTACGCGCCGACGTCCCGCGCCTTGCGCTGGGCCTGGCGCAGCCGCTCCCGGGCCTCGGCGGCGTCGCCGCGCGAGTCGGCCAGCGTGCCCAGGGTGACCAGCGCCGACGCCTCCGCGCCCGTCGCGCCCACGGCCTGCGCGTCGGCGACCGCGCAGAGCGCGCTGTCGAGCGCCGCTTCGGGCTGGTCGAGGATCCGGAGGAACCCGGCCCGGCTGGCCAGCACCCAGGCGCGCGCGGAGCTGGGCTCGGTGTCCTTCACCAGGTTCCAGGCGCGGTCGATGGCCGCGACCGCCTCGTCGAGGGTGCCCTCCAGGGCGAGCAGCGCGTCCGCCAGCCGCCGCCACACCTTGGCGGCGCGGTCGTTCGGGATCTCGGGGGTCAGCGACTGGGTGGCGGAGCGGGCGAAGGCGGCGGCCCGCTCGGGCTCGCCGGACGTGCCCGCGAAGTACGACGCCTCGTACAGCAGCCGCAGTTCGTCGAAGCCTTCCGGCCGGTCCGCCGGTGTGACGGCGTCCCAGATGGACAGTGCCTGTTCGACGTGCTGCAGCGCCGAGCCGGGCGCGCCGAGCTTCTCGGCTTCGTCCATCGCGCGCAGCAACGCCGGCAGCGCGGTGGCCAGGTCGCTGCTCTGCATCGAGTGGTAGGCCAGCTTGGCGTCGTGGCCGCGGCCCTGTGGCCGCGCCTTGATCCGCGCCGCGTACGCGGCGTGCGTGCGCGACCGCTCCCCCGGCAGCAGGTCGCCGTACACCGCTTCCTGCAGCAACGCGTGCCGGAACGTGTACGAGCCGTCCGAGAGCACCACCAGGACGTGGTGCTGGACGGCTTCCCGCAAGGCTTCGTCCAGCTCCAGCTCCCCCAGGCCGGAGACCTCGGCGAGGGCGGCATGCATGACGGGTTCGTTGGCCACCGAGATGACCCGCGCGACCCGGCGGGCGTCCGGGGAGAGCCGCTCGAGCCGGGACAGCAGCACCTCGGCCAGCCCGGCGGGCAGGTCGTTGCACTCGGTCTTGGTGGCGAGCAGCTCCTCGGCGAAGAACGGGTTGCCCTCGGAACGGCTGACGATGTCGGCGACCACATCGGACGGCAACGGCTCGTCGGCCAGCGCCTCGACGAACCGGCGGGCGTCGGCCGCGCCGAAGGGCTGCAGGTCGACGCGCTCGACGGTGGCGAGCCGGACCAGCTCCGACAGCAGGCCGCGCAGCGGGTGACGGCGGTGCACGTCCTCCTCGCGGTAGCTGCCCACGACCAGCAGCCGCTGCGCCCGCAGCCGGCTGAGCAGGAAGGACAGCAGGTTGCGGGTCGAGGCGTCGGCCCAGTGGAGATCCTCCAGCAGGATCACCACCGGGCGCGCCTGCGCTATCTCGGTCAGCACCCCCAGTACCGCGTCGAACAACTGCAGCTGACCGAGATCCTGCTCCGGCCGGGGACGCACCATGGTTTCCCGGTCGTTGGAGGTCATCGGCGGGTGTTCGGCCGCACGGGGCTCCTCGAAGCCCGGGCCCTGCGGCAGCAGCCGCCCGAGCGCGGGCCGGGCCCGCACCGCGGCGGCGACCGCCGGGTCCGTCGCGCTGCCCAGCGGGGCGAGCGCCTCGGCGAACGGAAGATAAGGGAGACCGCCCTCGCGGACGTCGATGCAGCGGCCGGTGAGCACCAGCCCACCGCACGCCGAGACGTGCTCGCCGAGCGCGGTCAGCAGCCGGGTCTTGCCGACCCCGGCGTCCCCCGAGAGCAGCACCGCGCCGGCTTCGCCACGTTCAGCCCTGGCGAAGGCGGCGCGGAGCCGCCGCATCTCGTGGGTACGGGCGACGAGCGGGATTCCGGAGCCGAGTCGGGGCACGAGGAGCATTGTTGCCTACCCCACCGACAGTTTCCGACCGCTTATCGCCTTCGACACCATCTCGCCGCCCCTACCGGGCGGTCTTGCCGACGCCCGCGGTCTCCCGCGAAGCCTCCCGGCGCTGCTGCGCCGGTACCTCGACGTCGGTGTGCGCGGCCCGCAGGTGGCGGACGGCGCGGCGGGCGCGGGCGGCCCAGGCGCTGCGCCCGGCCTTCCGCAGTTCCTCGGCCCGGTAAGCCGCTTCGGCGCGGACCGCGTCGAGCATGAGATCGCTGTGCATCGTGTTCCCCTGTCTGTCCGGTTGGTAGCACTCAGGTTCGTCCTGAGGCGGCACCCCGGGCATCGGGTGATCACGTAGGGATAGGCGTGAAAAGACCCCTTACTCCCGGCCGAGCCCAGCTCGGCGGGGGTAAGGGGTCTTTTCGCCGTTGCCTCAGCCGCGCGCCGGGCCGCCGGTCCGCACCGCGGCCAGCAGCCCCCGCCAGCCGGATGCGGGCAGGCGGAACGCACCCCCCTCGGGGTCCTTCGAGTCGCGCACCGCGGCGCCGCCGCCGACGAACGCCACCTCGACGCAGTCGTTGCCGCCACCGCTGTGGCTGCTCTTGCGCCACCGCGCCCCGGAGAGTTCTGCTTCCATGGTCCCCACTCCTTACTGTGTCCTCGGTTCCGGATGGTGCACCGGAGCCGGTACGGCCGCCTGTTCGGCGAACCGACCGGCCGCCTCGGCGATCATGTCCACCGAGTCGTCCGGTTTCAGTGCGGCGGCGCGCAGATGGTCGAACATCAGCCCGTAGCGCCGCACGTCTGTGGGTTCCTCCAGGTAGAGACCGCTGGACGTGCTGTCGTCGACGTAGACGACGTCCGGGTCGGCCTGCTCGGGGAAGCCCATGATGAGGAAGGGGCCTTCCATGCCGGGGTGCGCGCCGGCCCCGAACGGCACGACCTGGATGGTCACGTTCGGCTTCTCGGCGAGGGCGACCATCCGGTAGAGCTGCTCGGCCATCACTTCGGGGGTGTCGACCACGCGGCGCAGGACGGCCTCGTCCATCACCGCCCAGTACTCCGGCGGCGGGGTCTCCGACAGCAGCTCCTGGCGGGCCATCCGGGCGGCGACGCGGCGGCGGATCTCGGCTTCCTCGGCGTCCGGCCGCAGCGCGCGGATCACCGCGCGGGCGTACCGCTCGGTCTGCAGCAGCCCGGGCACCAGCAGCGCCTGGAACGCGCGCAGCGAGCTGGCGTCGGCTTCGAGGCCGACGAAGGTGCCGGTGAAGACCTCGTTGTAGGCGTGCCACCAGCCGCGCTTGCGGGCCTCCCTGGCCAGCTGGACGAGCGCTTCCTGCTCGTCACCGGTGATGCCGTAGAGGGCAAGCATGTCGCGGGCGTCACGCGGGGTGACCCCGACGTGGCCGGTCTCGATGCGGCTGATCTTCGAAGCCGAGCACTCGAGCTTCTCCCCCACCTCGTCGATGGTGAGATCCGCGGCCTCGCGGAGCCGACGGAGCTCTCCCGCCAGCCTCCGGCGGCGAACCGTGGGGCTCTGTCCCCTTGCCATCGCGGCTCCTCCGGATGTCGAGTGCTACCTGTATCCAACCATCCGGGCGCGGAGTCGGTGGAGCATTAACACCTTCGATTCCGGCACCGGATCTGCAATTTGCAGAATGCTCTTGTATCCTCGCACCCTGCACTGCGTTGGGCGCCTGACAGTCGGCCCGCCGTGGCTACGACCGGCCTCTGAGCAGGGTAGACGATGACCGCGGGAAGTGCCGCGCGATCATCGGGCGAAGGGGTCCGGGGCCGTCCCCCGATCGGTCCCGGCCCCCTCGCCCGGGCCGAATGCCCTTTTCCGACGACGGATATTCGGGCTATTAGTCGCCCGTGCGGGTGATTTCCCGGCGAACTTCACAGGACGCGCAAGAGTCCTTCTTGGACGACCGTCGCGAGCAGCGTGCCGTCCTGGGCGAAGAACCGCCCGGTGGCCAGGCCGCGGGCGCCGGACGCCGTCGGCGAGGCGCTGTCGTAGAGGAACCACTCGTCGGCGCGGAAGGGCCGGTGGAACCACAGCGCGTGGTCGAGGCTGGCGCCGAGCACCTTGTCGGTGTCCCAGTAGACGCCGTGGCGGGCGAGCACCGAGTCCAGCAGCGTCATGTCCGAGGCGTAGGTCAGCACGCAGACGTGCAGCAGCTGCTGGTCCGGCAGCTTCCCGTCGGCCCGCATCCACACCTGGTTGCGGGCGGGCCGCTCGCCGGTCTCGCGGGTGACCCACGGCGGCTCGTTGACGTACCGCAGGTCGATCGGCCGCGGCCGGGCGTGCGCGCCGATCGCGTAGCCCTCGGCGCGCTCCATCAGCGTCGGCAGCGTCTCCGGCGCCGGGATGCCCTCCGGCATGGTTTCGGAGTGCTCGATGCCCGGCTCGTCCTTCTGGAACGACGCCGAGAGCGAAAAGATGGCCTTGCCGTGCTGGATCGCCACGACCCGGCGGGTGGTGAACGACCGGCCGTCGCGGATGCGGTCGACTTCGTACACGATCGGCACGCTCGGGTCGCCGCCGCGGATGAAGTACGCGTGCAGCGAGTGGACCCGGCGTTCCTCGGGGACCGTGCGCCCGGCCGCGACCAGTGCCTGGCCGGCGACCTGCCCGCCGAACACCCGCACCGGCGAGTGGGCGGGCGAGACGCCGCGGAAGATGTTCTCTTCGATCTTCTCCAGGTCGAGCAGCGCGATCAGGCGGTCGAGCACCGGTTGGCCGCCACCGGACAGTTCCGGTTCGGTGGCGGCCGTCCTGGCCATTTCAGTCATGTCAGGACCATACGCACATACTGAGCGGTCGGTCTCTCAAGCGTGGTCGTCTTCACCGAGCCGGTGCACGCGGATCAGGTTGGTCGACCCGACGGTGCCCGGCGGGGAGCCGGCCACGATGACGACCAGGTCGCCCTTCTGGTACTTGCCCATCTCCAGCATGGCGTGGTCGACCTGCTGGATCATCTGGTCGGTCGAGTCCACGAACGGCACGATCCGGGTCGTCGTGCCCCAGGTCATCGACAGCTGGCTGCGGACGCTCTCCTCCGGCGTGAACGCCAGCAGCGGCAGCCGGGTGTGCAGCCGGGCCAGGCGGCGCACGGTGTCACCGGACTGCGTGAAGGCGACGAGAGCCTTCGCGTTCAGCCGCTCGCCGATGTCGCGGGCGGCGTAGGAGATGACGCCGCGCTTGGTGCGCGGGACGTGCGTCAGCGGCGGGACGACCGGCGAGTCGGTCTCGACCGCCTCGATGATCCGGCCCATGGTCTCCACGACCTCGATCGCGTACCGGCCGACCGAGGTCTCACCGGACAGCATCAGCGCGTCGGCGCCGTCGAGCACCGCGTTGGCGACGTCGGAGGCCTCGGCGCGGGTCGGGCGGGAGTTGTTGATCATCGACTCGAGCATCTGCGTCGCGACGATGACCGGCTTCGCGTTCTCGCGGCAGATCTGGATGGCGCGCTTCTGCACCAGCGGGACCTGCTCCAGCGGCAGCTCGACGCCGAGGTCGCCGCGGGCGACCATCACCGCGTCGAAGGCCAGCACGATGGCTTCGAGGTTGTAGACGGCCTCGGGCTTCTCGATCTTGGCCACGACCGGCAGCCTGCCCTTGCCGACCCGGTCCATCACCTGGTGGACCAGGTCGATGTCGGCCGGCGAGCGGACAAAGGACAGGGCGATGAAGTCGACGCCCAGCTCGAGCGCGAACTCGAGGTCTTCGATGTCCTTGTCGGACAGCGCCGGCACGGAGACGTCCATGCCGGGCAGCGAGACGCCCTTGTTGTTGCTGACCGGGCCGCCCTCGGTGACCTCGCAGACCACGTCCGGACCCTCGACGCCCTTGACCACCAGGCCGACCTTGCCGTCGTCGACGAGCAGCCGGTCGCCGGGCTTGGCGTCCTTGGCCAGGCCCTTGTAGGTGGTCGAGACGCGGTCGTGGGTGCCGGCGACGTCCTCGACGGTGATCCGGACGATGTCGCCGTTGTGCCACTCGACCGGCCCGCCGGCGAACGTGCCCAGGCGGATCTTCGGGCCCTGCAGGTCGGCGAGGATGCCCACCGCCCGCCCGCTCTCGGCGGCGGCGGCCCGGATCAGGTCGTAGACCTGCTTGTGGTCGCCGTGGCTGCCGTGGCTGAAGTTCATTCTGGCCACGTCCATGCCGGCATCCACCAGTGCCCGCATCTTCTCCGGGGTCGCGGTGGCGGGGCCCAGGGTACAAACGATCTTCGCGCGTCGGCTCACGTCCACATAGCGTAGACCCTCTCGCCGCGTTCGTCTGTACCGATCCCGAATGTTCAAGAAAGTGTTCAGAAGCCTGCCTGGTCAGGTTCGGCTTCAGCGCCGCGGGCGTTCACTCGGGCCGACCCGGTCGCGGGCCCATTCGTTGAACTCCCTCAGCTGCCGCCAGGCCTTGCGGACCCGGTCGAACGCACCCCGCTCGTGCAGGACGTCGTCGGGCTCCCAGCCGCGCACCGCGTACACCGAGCGGTAACGCAGCAGGTCCAGCCGCGGGTGGTCGGCGTCGAACCCGCGCGGCTTCGACTTGAGCCGGTCGCCCTTGACCTCCCAGCCGGCCCGTTCGAGCTTGGCGAGGATCTTGCGGAGGGCCTCGCCGTGCAGCTCCGTGTCGACGGCCGCGCGGAACCGGGCGACCTGGTCGGAGGCGAGGTAGAAGCAGCCGCCGCCGACGCGCAGGCCCGCCGGCCCGACCTCGACGTAGTAGGCGCCGCCGCCGCGGCCCTGCTCGATCACCCCGCCGCAGTGGGTCTTGTACGGCGTCTTGTCCTTGGCGAAGCGGACGTCCCGGTAGGGGCGGAACACCTTGGGCTCGCCGAAGCCGTCGGAGAACTCGGGGGCGAGCTCGGCCAGCAGGGCTTCCATCGGGGCGCGGACGTCGGACTTGTAGGTCTCGACGTGGTCGTCCCAGTAGGGCTTGGAGTTGTCTTCCACGAGGCCGTCGAAGAAGTCGACGGCGTACTCGCCGAATCCGCTGAACTTCACGGAGAGGACCCTAATCGCGAGGACCGACGGTTTTGCCGGTCCCCCGGCGTACCGTCCCGGCCATGCGCACCACGTCGAAGACCCACGAGGAGTACTTCGCCGCGCTCGCCGAGCCGCGGCAGGGTGAGCTGCGGGCGCTGCACGCGCTCATCCGGGAGTCGGCGCCGGACCTGGCGCCGACGATGGAGTTCGGCATGCCCGGGTACGGCCGCTACCACTACCGCTACGCCTCGGGCCGCGAAGGCGACGCGGCGACCGTGTCGCCGGCGAGCAACAAGAACGCCATCTCGCTCTACGAACTGCTGCGCGCCGCGGCGGCGACGCCTCCCGCTGGAGCGGTGTGAATCCCGGTGCGGCCGGCGTTCCGCGCACGGCCGGCCGCACCGGGGAGCACTACTTCGCGACGGCGGTGATCAGCTCGCCGTTCGTGGTGTCGCCGGACAGCTCCCAGAACATCGCGCCGCCCAGGCCCTGGGTCTTCGCGTAGGAGATCTTGCCCGCGATCGTCGACGGCGTGTCGTAGCTCCACCAGTTGCTGCCGCACTTGGCGTACGCGGTGCCGGCGACCGTGCCGGTCGACGGGCAGGACGTCTTCAGCACCTTGTAGTCCTCGATGCCCTGCTCGTACTTGCCAGGCGCCGGGCCGGTCGCCGTGCCGCCCGGGGCGCTCTGGGTGACGCCGGTCCAGCCGCGGCCGTAGAACCCGATGCCCAGCAGCAGCTTGCCCGCCGGGACGCCCTTGCTCTTGAGCTTCTGGATCGCCGCGTCGGAGTAGAAGCCGGCGGTCGGGATGCCCGAGTACGACGTGAGCGGCGAGTGCGGGGCCGTCGGGCCCTGCGCCGCCCAGGCGCCGAAGTAGTCGTAGGTCATCACGTTGTACCAGTCGACGTACTGCGCGGCGCCGCCGTAGTCGGCCGCGTCGATCTTGCCGCCGCTGGTGCCGTCGGCGGTGATCGCCGCGGTGACCAGCTTCGAGCCGAACTTCGCCCGCAGGGCCTGGAGGAGGTTCTTGAACGCCGCCGCGCCGCTGGTGTCGCAGCTCAGGCCGCAGGCGTTCGGGTACTCCCAGTCGATGTCGATGCCGTCGAAGACACCGGCCCAGCGCGGGTCGTTGACCAGGTTGTAGCAGGAGTTCGCGAACGCGGCCGGGTTCTTCGCGGCCTGCCCGAAGCCGCCCGACCAGGTCCAGCCGCCGAAGGACCAGATGACCTTCAGGCCCGGGTGCTTGGCCTTGAGCTTCTTGAGCTGGTTGAAGCTGCCGGCCAGCGGCTGGTCCCAGGTGTCGGCGACGCCGTCGACGCTGCCCGCCGCGTCGTAGGTCTTCTGGTAGTCGGCGTAGGCGTCGCCGATCGCGCAGCCGCCGTTCGTCACGTTGCCGAAGGCGTAGTTGATGTGGGTCAGCTTGCTCGCCGAGCCCGACGTCTCGATGTTCTTGACGTGGTAGTTGCGGTCGTAGACACCCCATTCGGTGAAGTAACCGACCACCTTGCCGACGGACGCATCGGTCGCCGCGGCGGCCACCGGTGCCGTCGCGCCGCCCGCGACGAGGCCCGCCGCGGCCGCCACGGCCAGCAGCGCTGAGAAGCTCTTCCTGCGGAAACGGGACATCGTTCTCCCTCCGGGGAATTACTCACGGCTTCGGTGCCGGAGTGGTGGGGACCACACTCACCGTAAGTGGACTAGACCACTAGGTCAATGGTTCAGACCATGCCCGATCCACATTCCTTGACAGCAATATGCCCGGCGGAGCACATTTCGGGGGTGATGCAGACTTTCGACGTCCTCGCCGAGCCGCGGCGCCGGACCATCCTCGACCTGCTGCGCGACGGCGAGCGTTCGGTCGGCGAGCTGGTCGAGCAGCTCGAGCTCAGCCAGCCCGCGGTGTCCAAGCACCTGCGGGTGCTGCGCGAAGCCGGCCTGGTGACCGTGCGGGTCGCGGCGCAGCGGCGGTGCTACGCGCTGCGCCCGGAGCCGCTGGCCGAGGTCGACGCCTGGCTGGCGCCCTACCGCCGCTTCTGGTCCGGCCGGCTGGACGCGCTGGAGCGCCGTCTCGACGAGACCTGAGCGGTCACCCGAAGCTGATGCCGCGCTCCGCCGCGCGGCGCTCGCCCCACTCGTACAGCGCGGTCAACGCCGGGCGCAGCTCCGCCCCCACCTCGGTCAGGTGGTACTCGACGTGCGGGACGCGGCCGTCGAACTCCTCGCGGCGCACGAGGCCGTCCGCCGCCAGCTCGCGCAGCTGCTGGGTCAGCATCTTCTCGCTGACCGACGGCATCCGGCGCCGCAGCTCGCCGTAGCGGTGGGCGCCCTCCTTGAGGTGGGCCAGGATCACCGGCTTCCACTTCCCGCCGATCAGGTCGACCGCCAGCTCCGTCGCGCAGTGGTACCGCTTCATCCCATTCCCCCTACGCACCGGAAAGTACGTGGTTGCCCGGCCGGGGCCCCCACTGGTTGCCTGATCCGGTGATCGTGCCAAAAACCACGCCGACCCTCTACGAATGGGCCGGCGGTCACGAGGCCCTCGTGAAGCTGCTGACCGTCTTCTACGGCCACGTCCTCGAAGACCCGCTGCTCGAACCGGTCTTCCGCGACATGGACCCGCACCACGCCGAACACGTCGCCGTCTGGCTGGGCGAGGTCTTCGGCGGCCCGGCCGAGTACTCCGCGAGCCACGGCGGGCACGCCCACATGATCGGCCGCCACCTCGGCCGCGGGATCACCGAGCAGCAGCGCCGCCGGTGGGTGAACCTGCTGCTCGACGCCGCCGACGAGGCCGGGCTGCCGGGCGACCCCGAGTTCCGCGCCGCCTTCGCCGGCTACCTCGAGTGGGGCAGCCGGCTGGCCGTGCTCTTCTCGGCGCCCGGCGCCGAGCCGAACCTGCACGAACCGGTCCCGCACTGGGACTGGCCGGTACCGCCCTGGCAGCCGCCGTCGCCCTAGCTTCATAGTGTGGGCAGTCGGAAGGAGGCTGCCGGTGATCCGAGTGGACGGCCGGACCCTGCGCTGCGCGGACGTCGTGACCGCGGCGCGCACCGAGGGCCCCCTGGGCATCGACGTCTCGATCGCCGCGCTGCGGAACGCCGAGCACGCCTGGAAGCTCGCCGAAGAACTGAGCACCCGGCGGGTCGTCTACGGCCGCACCACCGGCGTCGGGGCCAACAAGGACGACACCGTCGAAAGCTCCGTCGAGCACGGCCTGCGGCTGCTGCGCAGCCACGCGGGCGGCAGCGGTGACGAGCTGCCGCCGGGCCAGGTCCGGGCGATGCTGCTGATCCGGCTGAACCAGCTGCTGGCCGGCCGGTCCGGGATCAGCCCCGAGCTGATCGGCGCGCTGGCCGAAGCCGTCCGCACCGGGGCGTTGCCGCTGGTGCACCGGCTCGGCGCGATCGGCACCGGCGACCTGGCCCCGCTGGCCGAGGCGGCGCTGGCGCTCACCGGCGAACGGCCGTGGGTCACCGGGCACGTGCCGCCGGTGCCGGTGCGGGCGGGTGACGCGCTGGCGTTCATGAGCAGCAACGCCGCGACGCTCGCCGAAGCGACCCTCGCGGCGATGCGGCTGAACACGCTGACCCGCGCGAGCCACGCCGTCGCGGCGCTGACGTACGTCGCGCTCGACGGCAACCCCGAGGCGTACGCGACACCGGTGCACGAAGCGCGCCCGCACGCGGGGCAGGTCGCCTGCGCGGCCGAGATGCGGCGCCTGCTGGGCATGCACCAGACGCCGAAGCCGGGACGGCGGATCCAGGACCCGTTCGGGTTGCGGGCGTTCCCGCAGGTCCAGGGCCCGGCGCTGGACGCGATCCACTACCTGCGGGACGTGCTCGCCGTGGAGATCAACGCGAGCACCGAGAACCCGATGATCTCGACCGTGCACAACGACGCCTACCACCACGCGCACTTCCACACCGCGTACGTGTCGACGGCGCTGGACCAGGCGCGGGCGACCGTGCACCAGGTGGCGGAGCTGTCGGTGGCGCGCCTGGGCGACCTGGTGGAGCCGGAGTTCACCGGCCTGCGGCCGTTCCTCGCGGCGGGGCCGCCGGGCAGCTCGGGCGTGATGATCCTGGAGTACGTGGCGCACGACGCGCTGACCGAGCTGCGTCAGGCGGCCCTGCCGGCCACGCTCGGCACGGCGGTCGTCTCCCGCGGCATCGAGGACCACGCGAGCTTCTCGACCCAGGCGGCCCGAGCGGCGACCGCGGCCTGCGCGGCCTACCAGCAGGTTTTGGCGTGCGAGCTGGTGGCGGCGGTCCGCGCCCTGCGGATGCGCGAGGCCGACCTGGTGGAGCTGCCGGTCCGGGACGCCTTCGACGCGGCGGCCGCCGTGCTGTCCGGAAGCCTCGACGACCGGCCGCTGACCGAGGACATCGCCGCCGCCGGCGGTGTCCTGGAGGAGCTGGCCCGGATCTAGCGTGCACCCGGACCGCCCGATTCGCTCAGCTGCTGCGCGACTTCGCCGGGCCCGCCGGGCTTCCGGCGGCCGGTGACCTGGCCCGGAAGCGGGCCGAGCTGCTCGCGGCCACGGCTCGTCCCCGGCCGCGGCACCGGCGCGCGATGTGGGGCGGGGTCACCGCGGCCGGGCTCGCCGCGGCGGTCGCCGCCGTCGTCGTGCTCACGCCCACCGACACCGCGGTCTCCCCGCCGCCCGAGCCCGAACCGGTGCGCATCCTGCACGCCGCGGCCGCTAAGGCCCGCGCCCAGCCGGACCTCGTCCCGCGGCCGGACCAGTTCGTGTACACGAAGCGACGGCATGCTCGCCTACCTCGGCTCCGGGACGGGCGCGGTGGTGAGCCAGGGCATCGTCGACGCGGTGCGGCAGCGGCGCTGAACGCGCGAAGGGCCACCCCGGAAGCACCCGGGGCGGCCCTTCGCCGGAGAACTCAGCCGAAGAAGACTTCGGCTTCCTGGTAGCGCTCGACCGGGACCGTCTTCAGCTCGGCCGTCGCCTCGGACAGCTTCACGCGGACGATGTCCGTGCCCTTCAGCGCCACCATCACGCCGAAGTCGCCGTCGGCCACCGCGTCGACCGCGTGGAGGCCGAAGCGGGTGGCGAGGACGCGGTCGTAGGCCGTCGGGGTGCCGCCGCGCTGGACGTGGCCCAGGACCACCGCGCGGGACTCCTTGCCGGTGCGGTGGGCGATCTCGTCGGCCAGCCAGGTGCCGATGCCGCCGAGGCGGACGTGCCCGAAGGCGTCCTTCTCGCCGGTGAGCAGCTTCTCCTCGCCGCCCTCCGGGAGCGCGCCCTCGGCGACGACGATGATCGGCGCGTACTCCTTCTCGAAGCGGCTCTCGACGTAGGAGACGACCTGGTCGACGTTGAAGTGCTTCTCCGGCACCAGGATGACGCTCGCGCCGCCGGCCAGGCCGGAGTGCAGCGCGATCCAGCCGGCGTGCCGGCCCATGACCTCGACGACGAGGGCGCGGTGGTGCGACTCGGCCGTGGTGTGCAGCCGGTCGATCGCCTCGGTCGCGATGGAGACCGCGGTGTCGAAGCCGAAGGTGTAGTCGGTGGCGCCCAGGTCGTTGTCGATCGTCTTCGGTACACCGACGACGCCGACGCCGTCGTCGGTCAGCCGCTTCGCGACGCCGAGGGTGTCCTCGCCGCCGATCGCGACCAGCGCGTCGACACCCTGGTCGGCCAGGACCTGCTTGATCTTGTCGACACCGCCCTCGACCTTGTACGGGTTGGTGCGCGAGGACCGCAGGATGGTGCCGCCGCGGGTGAGGATGTCCTCGACGTCGTTCAGGCCCAGGGGGCGGCTGTCGCCGGTGAGCGGGCCGTTCCAGCCGTTGCGGAAGCCCACGAAGTCCCAGCCGTGCACCTCGATGCCCTTGCGCACCACGGCGCGGATCACCGCGTTGAGCCCCGGGCAGTCGCCGCCGCCGGTCAGCACACCGACACGCATGAGAAGCCTCCGTCTGTTCTCGGGAGATGACAGTCACATTTCGTCAGACGTCAGCGTAGCGGCTCTCGTCTTGATCGGTGCAGCCCGTACCACCTGCCGGATCGGTCCGCGTGACGGCTGTGCTACGTTGATGCGCATGCAGCGCTATTTCTGGTTTACGAAGCCGGCCCCGGGTGGGCACGGCGGCGTGAACCTGCGCTGACCTCCACCCCGAGCCGGATTTCCCACCGGCTCGGCGAGTCCCCCGCGGGTCGGTGTCCACCAGGAAGGAACACCCCCGCCATGACGCTCTCCGCCGGACCGGCCACCATCGGTGACCTCGACGCCGCGCGCACCACGTCGATCAGTCCGCTCATTTCGCCCGCGCTGCTGCGCGAAGACCATCCGGTCGACGCCGCGGTGGCGAAGGTGGTGCGCCAGGGCCGTGCCGAAACGGTCGACATCCTCGAAGGCCGCGACG
The DNA here is from genome assembly GCF_013364075.1 of Amycolatopsis sp. Hca4. Lineage (GTDB taxonomy): Bacteria > Actinomycetota > Actinomycetes > Mycobacteriales > Pseudonocardiaceae > Amycolatopsis. The sequence continues at coordinate 8,823,415 of NZ_CP054925.1, read as the reverse complement.
ACCGGCTGCTCGTGGTGGTCGGCCCGTGCTCGGTCCACGACCCGGAAGCGGCACTGGACTACGCGCGCCGGCTGTCGGCGAAGGCCGAACAGCTGCGCGGCGAGCTGCACATCGTGATGCGGGTGTACTTCGAGAAGCCGCGCACGACGCTGGGCTGGAAGGGCCTGATCAACGACCCGGACCTGGACGGCACGTTCGCGGTCAACAAGGGCCTGCGGCTGGCCCGCAGGCTGCTGCTCGACGTGTCGGCGCTCGGGCTGCCGGTGGGGTGCGAGTTCCTGGACCCGATCACGCCGCAGTTCATCGCGGACATCGTGACGTGGGGTTCGATCGGCGCCCGGACGGCGGCCAGCCAGGTGCACCGCCAGCTGTGCAGCGCGCTGTCGATGCCGGTGGGCATCAAGAACTCGACGGAGGGCGACGTCCAGGTGGCGATCGACGCCACCCGCGCGGCGGCGGCGAGCCACGTGTTCCCCGGCATCAACACGGATGGTCTGGCGGCCCTGCTGACGACGTCGGGCAACCCGGACTGCCACGTGATCCTGCGCGGCCACAACGGCGGCCCCAACTACGACGCGGCAACGGTCGCGGACACGCTGGCGCGCCTGGCGAAGGCGGGGCTGCCGGAGCGGGTGATCATCGACGCTTCCCACGGCAACAGCGGCAAGGACCACGTGCGGCAGGGTGTGGTGGTTTCCGAGCTGGCTGCGCGGATCGCTGCCGGGGAGCGCGGGATTTCCGGCCTGATGATGGAGAGCTTCCTGGCGGGTGGGCGGCAGGAGCTGTCGCTGGGGCACGCTTCGGAGCTGACCTACGGGCAGTCGATCACGGACGCCTGCCTGGCGTGGGACGACACCGCGCCGCTGCTGGACGAGCTGGCCTCGGCGGTCCGGGCGCGCCGCTGAGAGGTCCCCGGCCTGGGGGTCCCCGGTTTTTACGTTACCGGGGACCCCCGACAATTCCGGGCCGTGCGCCCCGAGGCGGCCTTGGCTGCGTCTTGCGCACCGAAGGCCGCATTGGGGCGTTCCGGGGCGGGGTCAGTCCAGCGGACGGCGGAAAGTGTCGGTGCCTGCCGGTAGCGTGGAAAACGGGGGGCGCCCCCGCGGCCGGCGGGTCAGCGCCTGGCGTTCCGCGGCGGCCGCGCGGTCAGTGCCCGGCGGCCGGCAGGTCAGCGGCCAGCGAGTCAGCGCCGCGGGAAGTACTCCTCGATGACTTCCCACCGGGCCAGGTTGTGCTTGGCGTCCGCCAGCGCGTCGTGCTGGTCGGTCGGCGCCGCGGGCAGCTTCGGCTTGCCCGCGTCCTCCCACCGCTGGCGCAGATCCCGCGTGAACCGCGGCAACTGCCGGGGCAACGCCGGCATCGGGCCCCACAGCTGGGCCAGCGCCACGTGGTCGTACGCGGCGAACCACGCCCACAGCTCGATCCCGCCCGGCGGCTTCCCGAAGAACTCCAGCAGGTCGGTGCGGATCTTCTCCCGGCTCCGCCACGCTCGGTCAGCCGGCGACGGGAGCTTGTCCAGGACGTTGTCCCGGACCCACGGCCCCGCCTTCGAAGGGTCGAACTCCGTCGACACCGCGTAGAACTCGCGGCCCCGCTCGTCGACGACACCGATGGAAACCAGGTCGATCGTCACGCCGTCTTCGATGAACTCGGTGTCGTAGAAAAAACGCACTGGTGAACAGTAGTGGTGGCTCAGCCGACCTTGGAATCGGGCACCCGGGCCGCGTCGCGCGCGGACGGCTGGGCGGGCACCGCGGGCTTGACCCCGGCCGCCTCCGCCGCCAGGAGCTCCTTGGCCTTGGCCGCGTAGATGTCCACGTACTCCTGGCCGGACAGTTCCATCAGGGCGTACATGATCTCGTCGGTGATCGACCGCTCGATGAACCGGTCACCCGCGAGACCCTCGTAACGCGAAAAATCGAGGGGCTTGCCGAAGCGGACCTCGAGGCGGCGGGGCCACCACATCTTCGAGCCGATCGGGTTGACCTTGTCCGTGCCGATCATCGCCACCGGGACCACCACGCCGCCGGACTCCAGGGCGATCCGGGCGACGCCCGTCTTGCCCTTGTACAGGCGGCCGTCCGGGGAGCGGGTGCCCTCCGGGTAGATCCCGAGCAGGTGGCCTTCGCGCACCAGGCGGGTCGCCGTGTCCAGCGCGGCCTGGGCGGCGTTGCCGCCGGAACGGTCGATCGGGAACTGGCCGACGCCGGTGAAGAACCACTTCTTGAGCGTGCCCTTGAAGCCGGGCTCGGTGAAGTACTCGGACTTGGCCGGGAAGGTCACCTTGCGCTTGACCCGCAGCGGCATGAAGAACGAGTCCGCGACCGCCAGGTGGTTGCCGGCCAGGATCGCGCCGCCGGACTCGGGGATGTTCTCCGCGCCGACGACCTTGGTCGGCCACAGCGTCTTGAGCAGCGGTCCGAGGAACACCCACTTCATGAGCCAGTACAGCACCGGTGCCTCAGTCCTCCATCGCAGCCGCAGCCCCTGTTCCCCGAGACGAACAGCCTACGAACACCGGCGGCCGCCGCACAACGCAGACCACCCGGTTACCGCTTCGGCAGCGATCGATCTCACAGCGAATTCCGGGCCCGGGCGGAGCCCCACAAGGTCCGCCGGGCGTGAGAGCATGGACGGACTGCACCGCTCACACGGAAGGCGATCGCATGGGCGTGCTCGCCGGCGCGGAACCGTTCGGCCACACCGGTTCGGCCGAGACCGGGTTCCTGCTCTGCCACGGGTTCACCGGTACCCCGGCGAGCATGCGGGCCTGGGGTGACCACCTGGCCGGGGCCGGGTTCACGGTGCGCTGCCCGCTGCTGCCGGGCCACGGCACCCGCTGGCCGGACCTCAACCGCACGACGTGGGAGGACTGGTACGGCGCCGTCCGCGAGGCCCTGCTCGCGCTGCTGGCCACGTGCCGGACCGTCTTCGTCGGCGGTCTGTCCATGGGCGGCACGCTGACCCTGCGCCTCGCCGAGGAGTTCGGCGACCGGATCGCCGGGATCGTCCTGGTCAACCCGTCGGTGACGCGGCTGAAGTGGGACACGAAGCTGCTGCCCGTGCTGGGCCGGATCGTGCCGTCGGTGCCGGCGATCGCGAACGACATCAAGAAGCCGGGCGAGACGGAGCTGGCCTACCCGCGCACGCCGGTGCGGGCCGCGGCGAGCCTGGCGAAGCTGTGGGCCGTCGTGCGCGCCGACCTGGCGAAGGTGACGCAGCCGGTGCTGCTGCTGCACTCGTCGGTCGACCACGTCGTCGAGCCGGTGAACTCGCAGCTGGTGCTCCGGGGCGTCTCGAGCACCGACGTCACCGAGGTCGTGCTGGAGAACAGTTACCACGTGGCGACGCAGGACAACGACGCCGAAGTGATCTTCACGCGCAGCGTCGAGTTCGCGAAGGCGCACGCCGCCCAGCCGGAGGAGTCCGCATGAGCCGGGGGAAGGACGGGCCGGAGGACGTCGACGCGACGTTCGCCGAGATCGTCGCCGACCTGCGTGCCGGCGGGTTCGGGCTCCCCGAAGAGGACACCGCGGACGCTGAAGACACCGGCGACAAGGCCGGGGCGGCCGGGGCCGGGCCGGAGTCGCGCAAGACGCCGGAGCGGCCCGCCGAGCCGCCTGCCGTGGAGACGCCGGAGCCCGGCTGGCGCTCCGGGGGCACGTCGTGGGACACCACGATGTTCTCCGACGACCCGGCGGACGACGACGAGCACTACATCCCGCCGGAGCCGCCGCCGCTGCCCCGGCCGAAGCTGGGCGCGTTCCTCATCCTGCTGCTGTTCCTGGCCGGGCTGTTCCTGCTGATCCTGCCGGGCGCGATCGGCGTCGGCCCGACGGTGGCGACGCCGCTGGGGATCCTCGCGCTCGCGACGGCGATCGCGCTGCTGCTGCTCCGCGTCCGCCAGGGGCCGCCGCCGGGTGCGGATCCCAGCAACGGCGCCCAGGTCTGACCCCGAGCACGGCGATGAACATCGAGTTCAGTCCCTCGCGCCGGTCGACCGTCGGCGCGGAATGGGAGCTCGGCCTGGTCGACCGCCGCAGCGGCGAGCTGTCCTCGGTCGCGGAGCAGATCCTGGAGGCCGTCCGGCCCGACGGGCAGGCGGAGCACCCCAAGATCAAGCAGGAGCTGCTGCTCAACACGATCGAGATCATCACCGGCGTCTGCGACACGATCGCGGAGGTCAAGGCCGACCTGAACGACTCGCTCGACGTCGTGCACGGCGTCGCCGACCCGCTCGGCGTGGAGATGTTCTCGGCCGGGACGCACCCGTTCTCGAACTGGTACCAGCAGAAGGTCACCGACAAGGAGCGCTACGCCAAGCTGATCGACCGCACCCAGTGGTGGGGGCGGCAGATGCTGATCTACGGCGTGCACATCCACGTCGGGGTCGACCACCGCGACAAGGTGCTGCCGGTGCTGGACGCGCTGCTCAACTACGCGCCGCACCTGCAGGCGCTCTCGGCGTCTTCGCCGTACTGGGGCGCCGAGGACACCGGGTACGCGTCGAACCGGGCGCTGATGTTCCAGCAGCTGCCGACGGCCGGGCTGCCGTTCCAGTTCCGGAAGTGGGCGGAGCTGGAGAGCTACGTCGAGGACATGTTCACCACCGGCGTGATCGACAGCTTCTCGGAGATCCGCTGGGACATCCGGCCGGCGCCGCACCTGGGCACGATCGAGATGCGCGTCTGCGACGGCCTGCCGACGCTGGAGGAGGTCGGCGCGATCGCGGCGCTGACGCAGTGCCTGGTGGACGACTTCGTCGAGCGGCTCGAAGACGGCGAAATCCTGCCGACGCTGCCGCCGTGGCACGTCCAGGAGAACAAGTGGCGCGCGGCCCGCTACGGCACCGACGCGATCATCATCCTGGACGCGGCCGGGCGGGAGCGGCTGGTCACCGACGACGTGGCCGACCTGCTGGACCGGCTGGAGCCGGTGGCTCGGCGGCTGGACTGCGTGGCTGAGCTGCGGGACGTCGAGACGATCCTGCGGTACGGGCCGAGCTACCGGCGGCAGCGCGCGGTCGCGGAGCAGCACAAGGGGAGCCTGAAGGCCGTGATGGCGTCCCTCGTGGCCGAGATGCGCGATGGGATCGCGCGCGGCTAGAGCCGGTCGAGCTGCGTGCGGAGCGTGCCGGGGCCGAGGATCGCCGCGCCGTGGGCTTCCACGCGGCGGCGGAGTTCGCGGTCGGCGGTCGCCACCAGGACTTTGGCCTGCTGCTGTGCGACGACCTCGACGATCTTGGAGTCACCGTCGGTGTCGGCGGCAACGACCTCGACGCCTTCGGTCCCGGTGACGTGCTTGGCCTTGCCTTCGACGACCAGGATGATCCGCGGCCACCAGGTCACGGCGGGGTCGTCCGGGTCCGGCACGCCGGCTTCGGCGAGCTTGGCGAGCTGGTCGCGGAGGCGCTCGGCGGCGCCGTGGCGATCCCGCCACCAGCCGTCCGGCCGCGAGCCGACGACGTTGGCGCCGTCGACGACGAGGACGAGCTCCTGCCCGAGACGCCCGCGCAGGTCCGGCCAGGCGGCGGCGAAGTCGCGGTGGAGGGGGTAACCGGGGACGTCGTCGGGGTCCACCCAGCGCACCTCCGCACTTTCGGTGTTGGCGACCCGCGCCTCGGCGCCGGCGGCCAGGGCGAGGACGGTCGTGTAGCTCCAGTTCCCATGGTCCACCACGGACGCCGAGACCGCGCGGAAGGCCGCGGCGGGGACGGAGGCTTCTTCGAAGGCTTCGCGGGCGGCGGCGCCCACGGCGGTCTCGCCGGCCTCGATGGCCCCGCCGGGCAGCGCCCAGGTGCGGCCGTGGTGCACCCACCAGGCGCGGCGCTGCAGGAGGACACCGCGGGCGGGATCGACGAGCAGCAGGCCGGCGGCGCCGTAGCGGCCCCAGTGCAGGTGCCCGCAGGAACACTTGACGAAGACGCTCGCGGTGGGGGCACTCACCCGGTCAGCCTGTCACAGGTCGGTGGTGGATCGCCGGTCGTCGCGGGGGGGTCGGCTGCGGGTCGGTCTGTTCGGCACGGCTGCTCCGCCCGCTTCGGCTGCTCCGCCCGCCATCCACAACCGATCACCCCGGTCAGACCGGCGTCTTCGCCGCCTCCAGAGCCAGCGCCGCCGCGCCCACGATTGCCGTGTCGTCGCCCAGGTGGGCCGTCCTTATCCGGGCCAACGGCCGGTGGCGCGCCCCCGTGATCGCTCCCGCGTAGTGCTCCCGGGCCTCGTCCAGGAACAGCGGGGCCGACTCCGACACCCCTCCCCCGATCACGATGATCTCCGGGTCGAACACGTCCGCCACCAGCGCCAGCCCCTCGCCCAGCCACTTGGCCAGCTCCGCCATCGCCAGCTGCGCGATCGGGTCTCCGTCACGCGCCGCCCCCGCGACCCGGCGGCCCGTCACCGAGCCAGGGTCGCCCGCCACCTGCGGGGCCAGCACCGTCGACCGGCCCGGGTGCCGGGCCAGGAGCTCCACCGCCGTCGCCGCCAACGCCGTTCCGCTGCAATAACGCTCCCAGCAGCCGTACTTGCCGCACGGGCACGGGCGGCCGCCGCGGACCACCGTCAAGTGGCCCAGCTCCGGGGCCACGCCGTACGCGCCCCGATACAGCTTGCCGTCCAGGAGCAGGCCCGCTCCGATGCCCGTTCCCAGGGCCACCAGGGCCGCCACCTGGGCGCCGCGGGCCGCTCCGAAGCGGTGCTCGCCCACTATCGCCGAATTGACGTCGTGCTCCAGCAGCACCGGCAGGCCGACGCGCTTCTCGATCCGGTCCGCCACCGGGGCGCCGCGCCAAGCCAGGTGGGGCGCGAACATCACCGACCGGCGGTCGCGGGCCACGAAACCCGCCACCGCCAGGCCGACCCCGGCCACGTCGTGGCGGTTGCGCAGGTCCTCGACCACCCCGGCGATCGCGTCCTCGAGGGCGCCCTCTTCGGTCGGTGTCGCCACCCTGGCCGTGTCGAGCAGGGAGCCGCGCTCATCCACCACGCCGGCCCGGATGCTCGTCCCGCCGACGTCCACCCCTATCGTCCGCACTCAGCTCTCCCACTCGTCGCGCCGGCGGACGGCGATGTGCTGCACCCGCGGCGACGGCCGCGGGTCCGCGGGCCGCGGCGCGGGCCGGAACCCGGGCATGTGCACGCCCTCCTCCGGCTCCCAGCGGTCCGCCAGCACCGCGCGCAGCAGGGCCACCAGCTGCGCGAGCTGCTCGGCCAGCCGCGCGACCAGTTCCGGCCGTTCACCGCGCACCACCGCGACGATCGCACACAGCGGACACCAGCCGCACGCCGAACCGTCCGCTTTCGCCTCCTCCGGGGTACCGTGATCGCCGGGGGCTTCGCCACCCGGACCCCCCGAAAAGAAGCTGCCGTGCCCGGCCGCGAGCACCCCCTCGAGCCACGGGGCGGCCTTGTCCGCGACCAGCTCCGCGAGCAGCCGGATCTCCTCCGCCAGCCGCGGCCCGTGTTCCTCTTCGCTCACCCGCGTCCCCGGTTCCCGGCCAGGTGCACGACCAGGCCCTCGGCGTCGGATTCCGCGCCGGTGATCCGGCACGGCCGCAGCGGCTCCGGCAGGGCGATGAGCCTGCGGAAGCCGTCCACGGTGATCGCCAGGTCGTCGTCGACGCGGGCGAGGTCGACCTCGGCGTCCCGCCCGAGCGGGATCGCGACGCGCAGGGTGTACCCGCCGGCGGCGGGCCGCACGCGCAGCAGCGGGGTGACAGGCAAGCCGTGGCCCGCGAGGGGGTCTTCGCCGCGGTAGAGCTCCTCGGCGATCTCCAGCAGCGCGGGCAGCCCGACCGGCTCGACGGCGCGGTGCTCCACGCGGGCGACCGGCGCGATCCCGGCCGCGGCGAGCTCGGCGAGCACGGCGTCCTGCTGGGTCCGGCGGGTGCGCAGCCACGACGCGGCACCGCCGCGCCAGATGCCGGGCGCGGGCATCAGCCGGTTGGCGATCACGCCGTCGACGGCGATGCCGCGCAGAGCCAGGGAACTGAGCGTGCGCCGCGCCTCGGCGACGACCACCCGCTCCGGTGTCAGCACCAGCCGGACCGTCGTCACCGCCGGGTCGGTGAGCAGGGCGCGCAGCCCGTCGAGGTGGGCGCCGAGACGGCGCACGGGGTCGGTGACCCGGCGCCCGAAGACGCGGGTCAAGTAGCCGGAGACGGCTTCGGGCAGGGCGAGCAGCCGCAGCGTCTCGGCCGTCGGGCCGCAGTCGACGACGACGGCCTCCCACGGCCCGTCCTCGGCCAGCCGGCGGACCTCGGTGAGGGCGAGCAGCTCGTCGACGCCGGGCAGCACGGTGAGTTCTTCGGCGTCCAGCGTGTCCAAGCCGGCTCCGGCCAGGACCGACCGCAGCTCACCGCGCAGTCCTTCCCAGGTGGCGTCCACCAGGGTGCGCGAGTCGACCTGCACGCCGGACAGCAGGGCGTCCACTTCGGACGGTTCGGTGCCGAGCGGCCGCGCGAAGGCGTCCCCGAGGGAGTGTGCCGGGTCCGTGGACACGACGAGGGTCTTCCTGCCGCGGGCGGCGAGGGCGGCGCCGGTGGCCGCGGCCAGCGTGGTCTTCCCGACACCCCCCTTGCCGGTGCACAGCAGGATCCGCACGGGCTAGCCCTCGGCCCGCTTCTTGAGCTCCTTCAGCGCGGTGTCCATGACCATCTTCTCGGCCTTGCGGCGCAGCAGGCCGATCATCGGCAGCGCCAGCTCGACCGAGAGCGTGTAGGTGACGCGGGTGCGGCCGCCGAGGTCGGCCAGCGCGTAGCGGCCGTTCTGCGCCTTCTGCATCTGGCCCTTGACCAGGTGCCAGCTGACGCCGAGGCCGTCCGCGTCCCAGTCGTACTCGAGGGTGTAGACGTCCTTGATCGGACCCGCGTCGAGGGTGAGCTTGACCTGCTTGGCCCGCCCCTGGTCGTCGGTGTCGAGGACCTCGGTCTCCCGGACGGCCTTGGCCCATTCCGGGTACGCGGGGAAGTCGGCGATCACGGCCATCACCCGGCTGGGCTCGGCGTCGACCTCGATGGACTGTGTGGACTGCTCGGCCATGGGTCGAAGCGTAGCCGCCGCGGTTGGTCACCAGCGCAGCACGTAGGGCTGCCCGGTCTCCTTGAAGTGACCCACGTTACGGCATTCGGTCAGGCCGACGCGGGCGCGCGCGGACAGGGGCTGGTGCACGTGCCCGAACACCGACCAGCGCGGCCGCTGCGCCCGGATCAGCTCCAGCAGCGCCGTCGAGCCGATCTCGCTGCGGCGCGCCACGACGTCGTAGGTCAGCTCCGGCAGGGCGGGCGGGCCGTGCGTGCAGAGGACGTCCACGTCGGTCAACGCGGCGACGCTCGCGTCGTAGTCCTCGCGAACCCGCAGGTAGGGGCGCCAGGCCGCGCCCTTGCGCGGCCGCGGGACGACGCCGTCGGGCAGCAGCGCGCCACCGACGAAGCCGAACCGCAGGCCGCCGATCTCGGCCACTTCGCCGTCGAGCACCCGGACGCCTTCGCCGGCGAACTCCGGCCAGAGCGCCGGGGTGTCCACGTTGCCGGGCGTGGCGTAGGTCGGTGCGGTCATCGCCGCGAAGAGGGTCGCGTACTGAGCGCGGATGGCCTCGTCGACCGCGGCACCCGGGTCGTCGAGGCTCGCCCAGAGCTCCCGCGAGTAGGCAACGGTTTCGTCACGGGTGCCCTCGCGGCGCAGCCGGGCGAACCCGGCCACCTTCTCCGCGCCGAACAGGGCACCCATGATGCCCTTCTCGTGGTCGTGGTAGTCGACGAAGTCGATCAGGTCGCCGAGCACGACCAGTGCGTCCGCCCCGTCCCCGGCGCGCTTGAGCGCATCGGCATTGCCGTGCACGTCCGAGACGACGTGTACCCGCACCCGTGCTCCCCCTACTCCTCGCCGCGCGGAGGGACGCCGGGCTCGCGCCCGTCCTCCAGGATCTCCTTGAGCCCGAGCGCGATCGCCTTGGCCGCGCGGGCCCGCCGGTCGAACTCCCGGCGCAGGTCGCGCGGCGCCAGTTCACGGGGCGCCCCGGCCGCGTCGGCGGGGGTCGCCCGCAGGAAGTAGTGCAGCAGGGTGCCGTCGAGTACCGGCTCGAGCCAGACCTCCATCGTACCGACGAGCGCGCCCCGCACGGTCCAGCGCAGGCCCTTGTCCCCCCGGTCGGTGTAGACCTCGAGGACCAGGTCGGGCCAGTAGCGCCGCCAGGAGGCCGGTTCGGCGAAGACCGCGGCCACGGTGGCGGGCGGAACGGCGAGGAACGTCTCGTCGACGATGTCGAGGGAGGGTGGCGCGTTCACGGTGCGAAGAATGTCACGGCCTCGCCTCGCGGCGCCGATCAGCATGGTCTTAAGGTGCTCACCACGCTAAGTTGACTGGCGGGTAACAGCGGTGTCACCTGCCGCACGCGTTTGAACACGGAGGTCCACGTGCGCGAATACAGCGCTCCCGCCGGCAAGCCGGTGGCCGACGACGAGAACATGTCCGACGTCGTCTGGGCGAACGCCGAGCGGTTCTCCGACGTGGTGAGCTTCCGCCGCCAGGTCGAAGGCAGCTGGCTGGACGTGACCGCCAAGGAGTTCGCGGCCGAGGTGCTGGCCGTGGCCAAGGGCCTGGCCAAGGCCGGGATCGGCCGCGGCGACCGCGTCGCGCTCATGTCGAAGACCCGCTACGAGTGGACGCTGATCGACTTCGCGATCTGGGCGGCCGGTGCGGTGACCGTCCCGATCTACGACACGTCCTCACCCGAACAGGTGCACTGGATCCTCTCCGACTCGGCCGCGAAGGGCGTGTTCGTCGAGACGAACGCCCACGCCGCGGCGCTCGACGAGGTCCGCGACCGGCTGACCGAGCTGGCCAACACCTGGCAGATCGAAGGCGACTCCCCCGCTGTCGAGGAGCTGTCGGCGCTGGGCGCTTCGCTGTCGGACGACGAACTGCACGACCGCCGCCGCGAGGTGACCGCGGACGAGCTCGCCACCATCGTCTACACCTCGGGCACCACCGGCCGCCCCAAGGGCGTCGAGCTGACCCACCGCAACCTGCTGGCCGAGATCCGCGCCGACATCGAGGCGTTCCCGCAGCTGATGGAGCAGGGCAACTCGCTGCTGTGCTTCCTGCCGCTGGCCCACGTGCTGGCGCGCGCGATCGCCGTCACCGCGCTGACCGCCCGCGTCACCCTCGGGCACACCCCGGACGTCAAGAACCTGGTCGCCGACCTGGGCACGTTCCGGCCGACGTTCGTCGTCGCCGTGCCGCGCGTGTTCGAGAAGGTCTACAACTCGGCGAAGCAGAAGGCCCACGCCGACGGCAAGGGCAAGATCTTCGACGCCGCCGAGGCGGTGGCCGTCGAGTACAGCCAGGCGCAGGACACCGGCGGCGCCGGGCTCGGCCTGAAGCTCAAGCACCTGGCGTTCGACAAGCTGGTCTACGGCAAGCTGCGCGCGGCCCTCGGCGGCCGCTGCGTCGCCGCGGTGTCCGGTGGTGCGCCGTTGGGCGCGCGGCTGGCCCACTTCTTCCGCGGCATCGGCGTCCCGGTGTTCGAGGGCTACGGCCTGACCGAGACGTCCGCGGCGGCGAACGTCAACACCCAGACGGCGTTCCGCGTGGGCACGGTCGGCAAGCCGGTCAACGGCACGTCGGTCCGCATCGCCGACGACGGCGAGGTGCTGCTCAAGGGCGACGTCGTGTTCCGGGCGTACTACAACAACCCGCAGGCGACTTCCGAGGCGCTGACGGACGGCTGGTTCCACACCGGCGACCTGGGCGAGCTGGACGCGGACGGGTTCCTGAAGATCACCGGCCGCAAGAAGGAGATCATCGTGACCGCGGGCGGCAAGAACGTCGCCCCGTCCGGTCTCGAGGACACGATCAAGGCGTCCCCGCTGGTCAGCCAGGCGATGGTGGTGGGCGACCAGCGCCCGTTCATCGCGGCTTTGGTGACGGTGGACGAGGAGTACTTCCCGTCGTGGAAGTCCCAGCACGGCAAGCCGTCTTCGGCGACGGTGGCGGAGCTGGCCGCGGACCCGGACCTCCTCGCGGAGATCCAGGCCGCGGTGGACGAGGCGAACAAGTCGGTGTCCAAGGCCGAGGCGATCAAGAAGTTCACCGTGCTGGCCAACGACTTCACCGAAGCCGGTGGGGAGATCACGCCGAGCCTGAAGCTGAAGCGGAACGTGGTCTCGAAGAACTACGCGAACGACATCGAAGGCCTCTACAAGAAGTAGCCCGAGTTCATGACGGCCGCCTTGAGGAACTTTCTCGAGGCGGCCTTCACAGCACAAAGATCTGAAGATCAGATTCCTCTGACACAATGCCACCATGGATTGGGATACTTGGTCCAAGGTTCTGATCGCAGCACTCGGCACTATCGCCGCCGGCCTCAAGATATGGGAGATGTACCGGGCGCGGCCGGCCCGCCTGAGCGAGCTGAAGTCCTTGATGGACATCGCGAACTTGCTACCGGATGACAGCGAAGCTCGGAGTACGGTCACGAGCCACGTCGAGACCAGACTCGCGTCGTTCGTCAGCGACGAACAGACCAAACGGCGCGAGCCGACAGGGATCGGCCTCGGGCTGCTCTTCATCGTGGGCGGTTGCTGGCTGGTCTACACCGCAGTCACCGCCAGTCCTTGGTGGTGGTTCTTGGCAGCACCCGTACTGATTCTGGGAGTCTCGGGATTCACCCGGGACGTGTCGCGCCGGGAGCGGGATGCACGGGGTCGTCCCCTGAATAGCGGACACTCCCCGGAATCCTGATTCACGGAGTGCGCTGGGCCGTGATGAAGTCGCGGTACCAGCGGTAACTCGCCCTCGGCGTGCGCTCCTGGGTCGCGTAGTCCACGTGGACCAACCCGAACCGGTGCTTGTACCCGTGCGCCCACTCGAAGTTGTCCAGCAGCGACCAGCAGAAGTACCCCCGCAGGTCCACTCCCGCCGCCGCCGCTGCGCCGGCCGCTTCGATGTGGTCGCCCAGGAAGTTGATGCGCTCGTAGTCCGCGAAATCGCTCCGGTCCGCGTACACGCAGCCGTTCTCCGTGATGTACACCGGTGGCAGCCCCGGGTAGCGGTTGTGCAGGCCCACCAACGCTTCCGTCAGGCCCTCCGGCTCCACCGGCCAGCCCATGCCCGTCCGCGGGACGTCCGGCAGGCGGGTCGTGTCCACCCCGATGTCGGTCACCGTCCGCAGGGCCGGGTCCGGCTCGCGGTGCGGGGCGTCCGCCACGTGCAGGCGGTAGTAGTAGTTGACGCCCAGGTAGTCGAGCGGCTCGCCGATGATCGACAGGTCCTCGTCGTGGCGGAAGGCGAAGTCCGAGACGCCGTCGAACATCGCCGGCAGGCCCGGGGCGTAGCGGCCGCCGAACAGCGGGTCGGTGAACTGGCGGCGCAGCAACGTGTCCTGGCGGGCGGCCGCCGCCGCGTCCGCTGCCGAGTCCGTCACCGGGACCGACGGCGACTGGTTGAGCACGATGCCGAACTGGTGGTGCGGCAACGCCAGCGCGCGCATCGCGCGCACCGCCAGGCCGTGGCCGAGCAGCAGGTGGTGGGCGGCCGCCAGCGCGCCGTCGCCCTCCCGTGCCCCGGGCGCGTGGCGGCCTTCGCCGTACCCGGCGACCGCGCACGGGTACGGCTCGTTCAGGGTCGTCCAGTGCTCGACCAGGTCGCCCAGCTCCGCGTGGACCAGGGCCGCGTAGTCGGCGAACCGCGACGCCGTGTCGCGGGACCGCCAGCCGCCCTCGTCCTCCAGTGCCTGGGGCAGGTCCCAGTGGTAGAGCGTCAGGAACGGCTCGATCCCCCGCTCCCGCAGGCCCTCCACCAGCCGCCGGTAGAAGTCGAGGCCGCGGCGCTCCACACTGCGCCCGTCCGGCTGGATCCGGGGCCAGGACACCGAAAACCGGTAGGCGTCGACGCCCAGCCCGGTGAGCAGGTCCAGGTCGTCCGGCCAGCGGTGGTAGTGGTCGGCCGCCGGTTCACCGGTGTCGCCGCCCGCCACCGCGCCCGGCACCGCGGCGAAGGTGTCCCAGATGGACGGTCCGCGGCCGTCCGCGGTGGTGGCGCCTTCGATCTGGAACGCCGAGGTCGCGACGCCCCAGCGGAAGCCGGGCGGGAAACTGGTGGTCACAGTGAGCTCCGGGAGGGTCAGCCCTTGAGCGCGCCCTGCATGATGCCGCCGACGATCTGGCGGCCGAACAGCAGGAACACGATCAGGACGGGGACGGTGCCGATGGTGGCGGCGGTGAGCACGAGCGTGTAGTCGGTGGTGTACCCACTGGCCAGTGTGGACAGTGCGGTTTGGACGGTCGGGTTCTCCGGCACCAGCACCACC